>DASVKO010000026.1:0-65680 GCA_036385355.1 Dermatophilaceae bacterium | reverse complement strand
CGCCCTGCGCTTCTCCAACGTGATGGACCCGGAGGACTACGCGGAGTTTCCCGGATTCGACGTGGACGCGACGCTGCGGAAATGGAACCTCTGGGGTTACATCGACGGACGGGACGGCGCCCAGGCCGTGCTGAAGGCCCTGGAGCTCGACGCCACGGGTTTCGACCGCTTCATCATCGCCGCGGCGGACACGGTCATGTCACGGCCCAACGCTGAGCTGGTGGCTGAGGTCTTCCCCGGGGTGCGGCTTACTCGCGACCTCGGGGAGCATGACACGCTGCTGTCGATTGACAAGGCGCGTCGGGTCCTGGGTTTCAGCCCGCAACACTCCTGGCGCGGACGCAGGAGCTAGCGGAGCTTCAGCCCGTGCTCGAATGCCTTGTCGAGGTCAGCGCAGAGGTCCTCGACAGCCTCGAGTCCGATCGAGATCCGCAGCAGGCCAGGGTTTGGGCGGGCCTCAGCTGCGACCGGCCGGTGGGTCAGGGAAGCGGGATGTTCGATCAGGGTCTCGGTTCCACCCAGCGAAACCGCATGGGTGACGAGCTGGCAGGCACCGGCCACAGCCACTGCGGCCGGGAATCCGCCGACCACCTCGAATGCCATCACCGATCCCGGGCCCGCCATCTGAGAACCCAGGATGCCTTGGGGGTCGCAGCCGGGCAGGCTTGGAAAGTACACGGCATCGACGAACGGATGCCTGGCGAGCCACTGCGCGACCAGTTGGGCACTGGCTTGCTGAGCCTGAACGCGCACCGGCAGCGTCTGCAGCCCTCGGTGCAACAAGTAGCCGGCGAGCGGATGCAGGATGCCACCGGTGACCGCTCGCACCTGCCGAATCCGCGACGCCCACTGCGGGCCCGCGGCGACGACGCCGGCCAGCACATCTCCATGGCCGCCGATGAACTTCGTGGCGCTGTGCAGAACCAGGGATGCACCATGGCGCATGGGCTGCTGCAGGACTGGCGTGGCGAAAGTGTTGTCGACCAGGACGGGGACCTCTCCGGCCTGCGCGCAGACATCGTCAAGGTCCAGCAGTTCCAGGGTGGGATTCGCCGGGGTCTCGACGATGACTAGACCTGTGTCAGGTCGCAGGGCATGCTCGATCTCCTTGGGGCCAACCCAGGTGACCTCTATACCGAGCAGGCCGTTGTCCAGCAGGTGATCTGTGCCACCGTAGACCGGGCGCACTGCCACGACGTGCCTCTTACCCGCGGCGCTCATGGCGAGCAGGCACGCGGTCAAGGCGGCCATGCCCGACGAGAAGGCCACAGCCTCCGGGCTGCCCTCCAGCTCGGCGAGGGCATCCTCAAAGCGGGCGACAGTCGGGTTCCACAGCCGGCCATAGACATGGCTGGCACCGGGGGTCGGCCGCCCACCGGTCGCCAACGCCTCGTACGCCTCACCGCCGGACTCCACGTCAACCAGCGGATTGGTGGTGGACAGGTCGATTGAGGGCACATGGACCCCCAGACCAGCCAGGTCGCGTCGGCCGGCATGTACGGCACGAGTCTGCAGGGCGTTCACGATGCCTCCTGGAAGTTCATTGATTAGCCTCAGTTTCGATACTTCAAGAGCCGATAAGCAAGCCCTTCGTATTAGATTCGCTCCTAGCACTATCTGCTGTCATGTACTCGGCGCGAGCAGGTCTGGAGGCATCACCGGTGAACAACGTTCGGCACCCCGTACTCGATGAGATCGACTACGCGATCCTGAGACTTCTCGCCGCCGATGGCCGGATGCCTAACCTCGCGCTCGCCGCCGCGGTGGGGATCGCTCCGTCAACGTGTCTGGGGCGGGTTCGGGCACTGCGTGAAAGCGGCGTCATCCGGGGCTACCACGCCGACATCGACCTGACCCTTGTCGGCCTGCCCCTCCAGGCAATCATTGCCGTGCGCATGCAGGCCCATCACCGAGAACAGATCCAGGCCTTCGTCACCGTTGCACCTCACCTGCCGGGTGTGGTCGAGGTGCTCCACGTCGCCGGAGGAACGGACTACCTGCTGCACGTGGCTGCCACTGACACGACCGCCCTGCACGACTTCATCCTGGAGTACTTCGCCGCGAGCCCGGTTATCCAGCATGCGGAGACGAGCCTGGTCTTCCGGCACCTGCGCGGAACCAACGTCCTACCGGCAGGCGGAGGCCGCCGGACAAAGCACGGAGTCCGGCTCCGGGATTCTGAGGCCGCCATAAACGGGACTGAGTTCGGCAGCCTCGGCTAGCGGTAAGCCTTCAGCAGCAGCGGGCACGCGGGTTCTTCTCCGAGTGCTCGCTCCGGTGCCGCTCGAAGTCCCGACGCGACATCGGCTCGAAGTCTTCGCTGCGAGCTCGCCCGAGGTACTCGTCCCACTTGGCCTCGCCGGTCACCTGCTTGAGATACCAGCGGATCCCGCGCCCGACCCTGAGGGCGGCGTTCATCATCGCGATCTACTCCTCACACCGGGACTCTAGGAGCAGCAGCCAGCTTGCGGTTGTAGTCCTCGTAGTCACGGACAGCCTGCTTCTCCAATGCGGTTGCGAAGATCTCCGCCGGCGCGACGAGGTGCGAGGGCTCGTACGGGGCCTCGGTGGTCGGGAGCTCACCCAGCTTCGACGCCTTGATCCAGACGGGGATCGCGCTGGCGACCACAATGAGGGTCAGCACCGCGAAGAGAGCCATCAGGACTCCGTCCACCGTTGAGTTCGTGATGATCTGCTGCATCTGGTCCATGGTTTTGGCAGGCTTGAGCAGTTTGCCCTTGTCGAGCGCCGCAGAGTAGGCCGATCGCTGCGAGAAGAAGCCGATCTTCGGGTTGTTCGAGAATACCTTCTCCCAGCTCGCGGTCATCGTGATTATCAGGTCCCATGCGAGAGCGATTCCGGGAACCCAGACGTACTTGGCCTTGCCGTGCTTGAGTACGAGGGTCACGCACAAGGTAAGCGCGATTGCCGCGAGCAGCTGGTTGGAGATGCCGAACAGCGGGAACAGCTGGTTGATGCCGCCGAGCGGATCATTTACGCCGACATAAAGCATGTAGCCCCACGCCCCGACGACCACGGCGCTGGCGGACCAGGAGGCCGGCTTCCAGGAGATGTCGGCGTACCTGTGCCAGACGTTGCCGATCGTGTCCTGCAGCATGAAGCGGCCGACGCGGGTTCCGGCATCGACGGCGGTGAGGATGAACAGGGCCTCGAACATGATCGCGAAGTGGTACCAGAACGCGGCAAGGCCCCCGCCGAACGCCGCGGTGAAGACCTTCGAGATACCGAAAGCGAGGGTGGGCGCGCCGCCGGTGCGGGAGATCAGGGTGATCTCATGGACGGACTTTGCCGCAGCGGCGAGGTCGGCCGGGCTGATCGAGAAGCCGAGGGTGCGGACGAACTCCGATGCCGCACCCGGTGAGCCACCCGTCGCTCCAGCCGGGCTGTTGATCGAGAAGTAAAGCCCCTGGTCGATGATGGAGGCAGCGATCAGGGCGCTGATCGCGACAAACGATTCCATCAGCATGCCGCCGTATCCGATCATCCGGACCTGGCTCTCCTTGCCGATCATCTTGGGGGTGGTGCCCGAGGCGATCAGCGCATGGAACCCTGACAGGGCGCCACAGGCGATCGTGATGAACACGAACGGGAACATCTTTCCGGCGAACACGGGCCCGGTTCCGTCGGTGGCGAAGTGCGAGATCGCCGGGCTCTGAAGCATGGGTCTGGCGATGACCAGGCCGATCGCGAGGAGCACGATGACGCCGACCTTCATGAACGTGGACAGGTAGTCACGCGGGGCCAGCAGCATCCAGACCGGCAGGATCGAGGCCACGAAACCGTAGATGACGAGAGCGAAGACCAGGTTGTTCGGGGAGAGGGTCAGCGCGTCGGCAAGGCCCATCTGGCTGACCCAGTTGCCGCCGATGATCGCCGCCAGCAGCAGGGCGACACCGATCCCGGTGACCTCCATCACGCGACCGGGCCGCAGGTAGCGCAGGTAGAACCCCATGAAAAGTGCGATTGGGATCGTGAGGCCGATGGAGAATACGCCCCAGGGCGACTCGGCCAGGGCATTGACCACGACGAGGGCGAGCACGGCGAGCAGGATGATCATGATCGAGAAGACCGCGACCAGCGCGGCGATACCGCCGACCGTGCCGATCTCCTCGCGGATCATCTGGCCGAGGCTCTTGCCGTCGCGACGCATCGAGAAGAACAGGATCACCATGTCCTGGACGGCGCCCGCGAAGATGACGCCGACGATGATCCAGATCGTGCTCGGGAGGTACCCCATCTGGGCGGCCAGGACGGGGCCGACCAGCGGACCGGCGCCGGCGATGGCCGCGAAGTGGTGCCCGAACAGCACCCGGCGGTCGGTCACGTCGAAGTCGGCGCCGTTCTGCAGGCGCTCTGCCGGGGTGGCTCTCTTGTTGTTGACGCCGAGCACCTTGTAGGCGATGAAGCGGGCGTAGAAGCGGTAGGCGATGGCGTATGACGACAGCGCGGCGAACAGGATCCACAGGGCCGAGACATTCTCGCCCCGGGACAGGGCCAGCACCGCCCAGCAGACCGCTCCGACCAGGGCGACCGCCCCCCAGACCACCATGGACCTGGGCGTCATCTTCCGCCCTCTTTGATCAGCAGACGTGACCGTTGACATGGGGGATCCTCCCGGTGGAGCCGTTGGGTTGGGGCGGAATCTACGCCTCTGCCTTACCCATGAATAGGGGCGGGGTCACTTCGCGCAGACGCGCCCTTCCTGTGAGGTGTCCCACAAAGATCTTGTGAGGTGTCCCACAAGGCACGGTCACGACTCGTACAGGGCCTCCACCATCTCGATCGTGTCGGCTTCGTTCGCCGTCTTGTCCGGCCGGTGCCGCACCACCCGTGCAAAGCGCAGCGCCAGTCCGGCCGGATAGCGAGGAGAGGTCTGCACACCGTCGACGGCGATCTCCACCACCACCTCCGGGCGCAGCTCGAGGAGGTACCCGTCGGTCGGTCCGACGGCGTGCCGGGGCAGCTCCGCACTCTGCCAGCGCAGCATGTCGTCGGTGAGCCCCTTGAACGTCTTGCCGAGCATGACGAACCCGTCCTGCGGGCCGAAGCGCCCTGCCGGGTCGCGTGCGCCCAGGTGGATGTTGCTCAGCCAGCCGCTGCGACGTCCGTTGCCGCGTTCGACTGCCAGAATGACCAGGTCGAGGGTGTGAACGGGTTTGACCTTGATCCAGCCTGCCCCTCGCCGTCCCATCTCGTAGGGCGCGCTGCCGGCCTTGACCACGACGCCCTCATGCCCTTGTGCCACGGTGTCGGCGGCAAACGCGGTGGCCGCGTCGACCTGGGCGGGCTGGGTGACGTCTTCGACCCCGAGCCGGGGCGTCAGATGGGCGGGTGGCACCACCGTCTCCAGGACGCGGCGCCGGACCTGGGCGGTCTCGTCGATGAGATCGGTCCCGTCCAGGTGCAGGACGTCAAAGAGGTATGCCGTGAGCGGGGTCCGCTCCCGGGCCTGCGCGGGATCGACGCTGGTGGCGGTACGAGAGCCGGTCTCCTGAAAGGGTTTCGGCCGCCCGCCGGGGTGTAACGCAATCAGCTCGCCGTCGAAGATCGCCGTCGTCACCGGCAGTGACGAGATCAGCTCGACCACCTCGGGAACCCGATCGGTGATGTCATCGAGGGATCGGGTCAGGACGCGGATGTCCTTGCCCCGCTTGTGGATCTGGGCGCGAATGCCGTCCAGCTTCCACTCGACGCCGGCCGGTCCGGTCCTGGCGAGGGCCTCGGCGACGCTCTTGGCCGAACCGGCCAGCATCGGGCTGACGCCCCGGCCGACGGTCAGGCGAAAGCGATCCAGACCCTGCGGGCCGTCCACCAGAACGGCCTGTGCGACACCGGCGAGGTCACCCTGGGTGGCCACGGCGCGACGTACATCCTCACGAGGGACACCGACGGCGTCGGCGACCGCGGTCATGACCACCGACTCCAGCGCACCCTGGCGCAGCCCGCCACGCAGCAGACCCACCACGAAGCCTCGCTCCTGCGCCGTCAGTCTGGCCACCAGGCCCAGGAACAGGTCGGTGCGCAGGCTCGAGGAGCCGGCGCCGGCCAGCTCGCTGGCCTGCTGCATCACGGTGTCGAGCTCGGACAGCGTTACCGTGCCCGTAGCGGGTGCCGGGAGCTCGGTCCATGACATCCCGGAAGGCGACGTGGATGACGTGGATGACGTGGATGACGCGGATGACGTGGACGTCGCGGATGACGGGGAGAGCCTGGACAACGATGTCAGCGCGATGCCGGTTCGGCGCTGGCGCAGCGAACCTGAGAGGTAGCGGGTGGCCAACCCGATCTCGTCGGCGGGAGCTGTGCCGTCGACAACCTGGTGAGCGCACTGTCGCAGCAGGTCGGCGATCAGCGACACTTTGGTGAGGCGTGAGCTCGTCCCGGACACCTGGCGCGAGGCGCGCACGACATCGGACAGAAGCATGGTCCAATATTGGCAGGCAGGTCCGACAGCCAACGGGAGGACGCTCGTGGAGATTCTTGGCAGGGACGACGGGCACGCTGGCCACGCCGCCTCATGGTCCGGGGTTGACGGCAGTCCGGCTCCCGGGACCACCTCGCCGCTGATCGAGCGTCTGATGGACATCGGGATCGACGGTGCCGGCCCGTTCAGCTCGGCCCAGAGGATTGCGAGCGCAGCCGGCGAGGCGCACCCCGACATCGAGTCGGCGGTGGCCGCGATGGTTCGGTCGCACCTGAGGCTCGCGGCCGCCAGTGGCTTCGTGACGAGCCTGGGGGGCTTTGTCGCCATTCCGGTCGCGTTGCCTGCCAACGTCCTGGGGTTCTACCTGCTGGCCACCCGGATGGTCGCCGGTATCGCCGTGACCCGTGGTCATGACATCGATCAGCCCGAGGTGCGCTCTGCGATTCTGCTCGCTCTGGTCGGCGCCGAGGCCGATGACCTGCTCAGGAAGGCAAGTGACGCGGCAGGCACCGGACGGCTGGTCAACCTGGCCGCCCAGCGGTTGCCGGGACCGGTGCTGATGGCGGTCCGCAAAGGCGTCGCGTTCCGCCTGGTCTGCCGGATCGGCAAGAAGTCGGTGACCCGTTTCGGCAAGGCGGTGCCGGTGGCCGGCGGTCTGGTGGGGGCCGGTGTCGACACCTACCTGCTCAAGCGGATCGCCGACCACGCGCGTCGGGAGTTCCCGTTGAAAGCAGGAACGGTTACCTGAGAGACTGAGCGTCTCTGAGAAGATCAGGAGACCGGCATTTCCGAAGGGAGCACACATGGCTGCCGCCAAGTCATTGCGCTGGGGAGCATTCCGCTCGCTGGCCACCGCATTTCGCACGGCGACCCGCCCGGGCACCCCTGGCGTGGGAGTCCGCCTGGCGTCGTTGCCTCGACTGGCCTGGGCGACCATCAGGGGCGAGTATTCCGGGACGTCCCGGGGGCGGCTGGCCGCCATCGTGGGTGCCCTGCTCTACGTCATCTCGCCCATCGACCTGGTGCCGGAGATGTTCGTGCCGCTCCTGGGACTGGGCGACGACGCCCTGGTCATCAGCTGGATCGCCGCGACGCTGATCAACGAGACTGAGTCGTTCCTGGGCTGGGAACGGGAGCGTGCTCGCACCGTGCGAGGTCACGTCGTCGTGTGACCTTCGCGACCTGACCGAACCCGCGACCCCGGGTTGAGTCGCCGGCACTCATGCACATGGGTCGGGTCCTCGTCTCGCCGTCCACAGGTCGCGCAAGGCCGTATGACGCGACCGCCCAGCGGTCCCAGAGTCGTCCTATGACGACAACGATCCGCCTGGACGGGCCCGCCGACGTGCTCACCGTGTTGCCCTACCAGCTCGGTTTCCACCCCCATGACTGCTTGGTGGTCGTGAGCCTGCGGGGCTCTCGTATGGGGTTGGTCCAGCGTATTGACCTGCCGCCGCCGGAGCACGTTGGCGATGCCGTCGACGCGATGATTGTGCCGCTGCTGCAGGACAGCCCCGGCGCCGTGCTGCTCATTGGATTCGAGGAGTGCGAGGGTGAGAGCCGGGCGATGCTGGACGACATGGGCGACGCCTGCCGGGCCCACGGCGTCAGGGTCGCCGATCGCATGGTCGTGCGGGGAGGGCGCTGGTTCGACCTGGACTGCCTCCAGAAGTGCTGCCCGCCCGAGGGCCTGCCGCTGCCGCCTCCCAGCGAGGTTCCGGCGGTCGCGGAGTTCGTCGGACGTGAGATCTACCCGCTGCCCGACCGTTCGGCGCTGGCGGATCTGCTGGAGCCGAACAGCCCGCTGCTGAGCCCGGTGGTGTCACGACTTGCGGACGAGTGGTTGCAGCTACGGCTGGAGGCCACGGATGCAGGGCAGACCGGACTCAGCGCAGGGGAGAGCCGGTTCCCTGTCCCGGAGAGCGAGGTCATTGAGGAGATTGAGCTCTCTGCTGAGGAGAGCGAGCTTCGTGACTTTCGTGCGAGCGAGCTCGCAGTCTGGTCTCGAGTTCTGTGCGACGAGGACGAGGCCGAGCCGATCCGGGAGCTGCCACCACAGGATCTGGCCATGCTCGCGGTGTCGCTGACCGATGTGGACCTGCGTGACGGGCTGATCGCCTGGCTGTGTCCCGGCACCCTGTCCGTGGACCTGATTGACCCGATCCTGTTCGCTCAGATGAACCGGGTGCTGCCGGAGCAGTGGCTCACCGGGGACGTCGGCGGCATGGAGCACGTCATCGGTCGGCAGCGGATCGAGCGGAGGTTGTGCGAGCTCAGCGCCGCACTGCCGGACGGGTGGGCGGTCTCGACGCTGACCCTGCTCGCGGCCTTCACCTGGTGGCGCGGAGACGGGGCTCTGACCCGAGTCGCCCTTGATCGTGCGCTCAGGGTTGACCCGCAATACCGCCTGGCCCAGCTTCTCGAGCGGATGGTGGACCTGGCCATCCGGCCTGAGCGAGCATCCGCCTGACCTCCTGACCGGGGCACAAGGTTGTTCACGAGGTGGACAAATGCTCCCGGTCAGGGCGCGCATTCCGTATAGTTGGCTCCAGGTCATGAGTTCCAGCGTCAAGCCCCGGCTCGCTGGGCGGCAACCCTCCTCCGCGGTGGGGTGCCCCGGGTGATGACCCGGCCGGCTCGAACCAGAGTTGGCAAGCGCGGGCCCGGACCTTTACGGCGGGCCCAGATCATTCTGGAGCTTATCGTGACCGTCACCGCAAAACGTCACCGATTGCGAGCAGTGGATCCTTCGACCCAGCCTCAGCCGGCGGACCAGTCGGCGCACTGGCCCACCGGAGCCTGGCGCGAGGGATCTGCGCAGGGGTCCCGGCGCAGTGTGGACATCGGCAGCCTCAGGTTCGAGGCGGGTGGAGCACTCCCGCAGGTGCGCATCGCCTATGAGACCTGGGGGACCCTCAACCCTGCGCGTGACAACGCGATCATGGTCGAGCACGCCCTGACCGGTGACAGCCACGTCACCGGACCGGCGGGTGAGGGACATCCGACATCGGGGTGGTGGGAAGGGCTGATCGGCCCGGGCGCACCCCTGGACACCGACCGCTGGTTCGTCGTGGCAAGCAACGTCATCGGAGGTTGCCAGGGCAGCACGGGCCCGTCCTCGCCTGCACCTGACGGGCGACCGTGGGGGAGCAGGTTCCCCTTTGTGACAGTTCGTGACCAGGTTGCTGCTGAGGCGGCTCTGGCAGACCGGTTGGGGATCTCCGTCTGGGCCGCTGTCCTCGGGGGCTCGATGGGCGGCATGCGAGCCCTGGAGTGGGCCGTGACCTACCCCGAACGCGTCCGCCGGTGCATCGTGCTGGCCGGCTCGGCGTACGCGACGGCCGAACAGATCGCCTGGTGCCAGCCTCAGCTGCTGGCCATCCGCCAGGACCCGGACTTCGCGGGCGGCGACTACTACGCACGTCCGCACGGTCCCGACCTCGGACTCGGGCTCGCCCGCCGGATCGCGCATGTGACCTACCGCAGCGAGCCCGAGCTGGACTCCCGCTTCGGTCGCTCGGCCCAGGGCGAGGAGCAGCCGCTCGGCGGGGGCGGCCGGTACGCCGTGGAGAGCTACCTCGACCATCACGCCGACACTCTTGCGGCCCGGTTCGACGCCAACTCCTACGTGGTCCTCACCGAGTCGATGAACTCCCACGATGTGGGTCGCGGACGCGGGGGCGTGCAGGCCGCCCTGGAGCGTGTGACTGCCGATCTGGTCGTGGTGGCAATCGACTCCGACCGGCTCTATCCGCCCCGGCTGTCCCACGAGATGGCGATGTGCAGCGCCAGTTCGGGCCCCGCTCACGTGATCACCTCGGATCATGGCCACGACGGTTTCCTCATTGAGATCGAACAGGTCGGCAAGATCGTGCGCGAATCGTTGTCACGCGCGATCGGTGCCGGAGAACCATCCGACTGATAATCGGATAGCGTTGCCACCCGTGGCAGTGTCGCCGCGATGTGGTGAACAAGGAGGTTTCCAGGTGTCCGTTATTGTGGGTTACGTGCCGACCAAGGAAGGCCGCGCAGCATTGCGCCGCGCTTCCGAGGAGTCCCTGTTGCGGCGCACCAAGTTGATCGTCATCAACTCCAGCCGTGGGGGCAAGGACTTCGACGCGGAAGAGGCCCGCAGATTCGAGGCTGAGCTGCTCTCTGTCCAGAATCACCTTGACGAGGCCGGCGTGGAGCACGAGGTCCGCCAGCTCGTCCGCGGGAACGAACCCTCACAGGACCTGATCGAGGTGGCAAACGAGGTCAACGCGGACTTCATCGTGATCGGTCTGCGCCGCCGCACTCCGGTCGGCAAGCTGATCCTGGGGTCCAACGCCCAGCGCATCCTGCTAGACGCCTCATGCCCGGTGCTGGCCGTCAAGGCCGGGGTCAACGACTGACCTGTCGGGCCGAGCTGACCGGTTCGGGGAAGTGTTTGCCTGCGCGCGGCGTTGTGGTATCTGATATGAAAACGTGGCGCTCACCGTGCCACTCGCGGATGTCACGGCTGTTGCTGCTGATGTCCGCGGGCGTCCGTCATCCATTCCGGGGGGTCTGCGACCGTGACACGGCCGTACGTCAAGAGCACCATGTCGGGGTGCCGAGGCGGTAGCATGTCACCTGACGTTTTACAATGGTCATGAGCACGACCGGAAATCCCTACCGCCGGACCCGGTCGTCGCAAACTCCTCCCGCCCATCAGTGGTCACCGTTCACGCTTCTGCGCCGGCGACTGACCCCATGCGTTGCAATGTCCTCGCGACGAAAGGTAGTCGGTGTCGACTGTGTCTAAGGTTTCATCCCTGTCTGCGATAGTTCCACCCACCAAGGTTCCAGCCGAGTTCGCCCACCCCGCACTTGAGCAGCTGGTGCGGATTGGCAAGACTCACGGTTCGGTCGACAGCGAGCAGCTGCGAGTTGCATTGGTGGACGCCGAGATCACCCCCAAACGGATGAAGGCGGTCCTTCGTTCGCTGGACCAGCAGGGGATCCACGTGACCCTGGACGAGGCGACAGCACATCGAGCTGTCGCAGCCACCGCATCTCGTGCCACCGCGACAGCCACCGCGACCAAGAGGGCTGCCGCGAAGAAGACCGCAGCGAAGGCTACTGCGGGCAAACCGGTAGCCGATCCGGCGAAGTCCGCGGCGGCGAAGAAGACCGCGACGAAGCCTGCGCCCGAGGCCAAGACAGGCGCAGCAAAGACTGCTTCGTCACCGACGGCCAAGCGGGCTGCCAATGCCGAGCCGGACGTTGAGGCCGCTACGGCGCGGACGCGGAAGCCCCCGGTGAAGAGGGCGGCCGCCAAGAAGGCGGTTTCCCGGAAGGCCGGCAAGAGCGACGCCGCAACCCAGGACACCAGTGGCGTTGACGATGACGGCAAGAATGAGGCCGACGAGGCCAAGGTCAAGGCCAAGGCCGCCGAGGACGAGGGTGACGAGACCAAAGGTTTCGTCATGCGAGACGACGATGAGGATGACGCGCCGGCCCAGCAGGTCGTGACCGCGGGTGCGACGGCTGACCCGGTCAAGGACTACCTCAAGCAGATCGGCAAGGTTGCCCTGCTCAACGCAGAGCAGGAGGTCGAGCTCGCCAAGCGCATCGAGGCCGGTCTGTTCGCCGAGGAGAAGCTCAACGCCGGCGGCAAGATGGACATGAAGCTCAAACGCGAGCTGTGGTGGATCTCCCAGGACGGCAAGAACGCCAAGAACCACCTGCTCGAGGCCAACCTGCGGTTGGTGGTCTCGCTGGCCAAGCGTTACACCGGCCGAGGCATGCTCTTCCTTGACCTGATCCAGGAGGGCAACCTCGGTCTGATCCGTGCCGTCGAGAAGTTCGACTACACCAAGGGCTTCAAGTTCTCGACCTATGCCACCTGGTGGATTCGCCAGGCCATCACCCGTGCCATGGCTGACCAGGCCCGCACCATCCGCATCCCCGTGCACATGGTCGAGGTCATCAACAAGCTGGCCCGCGTCCAGCGCCAGATGCTGCAGGACCTGGGCCGCGAGCCGACACCTGAGGAGCTCGCCAAAGAGCTCGACATGACTCCGGAGAAGGTCGTCGAGGTCCAGAAATACGGTCGCGAGCCCATCTCCCTGCATACGCCGCTGGGCGAGGACGGTGACAGCGAGTTCGGGGACCTCATCGAGGACTCCGAGGCCGTCGTGCCCGCCGACGCAGTGTCGTTCACGTTGCTGCAGGAGCAGCTGCACTCCGTGCTGGATACGCTCTCCGAGCGCGAGGCCGGCGTGGTCTCGATGCGTTTCGGTCTGGCGGACGGCCAGCCCAAGACTCTCGACGAGATCGGCAAGGTCTATGGCGTGACCAGGGAGCGGATTCGTCAGATCGAGTCCAAGACGATGAGCAAGCTTCGTCACCCGTCGCGCTCGCAGGTCCTTCGCGACTACCTGGACTGAGCATCAGCCCAACAAGAGGGACTGACATGCAAGACGGATCGTTGACGGTCGGTACCGACGGCGCGTGCCTGGGGAACCCGGGCCCGGCCGGCTGGGCCTGGGTGGACGAGCACGGGACCTACCACTCGTCCGGGCAGGCCAAAGGCACCAACAACATCGCCGAGCTGCGCGCTGTCCTGGATGCCCTGACCGATCATCCCGATATCGATCACCTGGTCATTCAGATCGACTCCACGTACGCACGGGACTGCTCCACGACCTGGCGGGCAGGCTGGGAGCGCAACGGGATGCGCAACTCCAAACGGCAGCCGGTGAAGAACGCCGACATCGTCGCCGCCATCTGGGCCGCCCTGGACACCCGGGTCGGCACCGTGGAATTCGTGAAGGTCCCCGGACACGACCCGGGCAACAAGTACCCGCTGAACACCGCCGCTGACATCCTTGCCAACGACGCAGCCGAGAAGGCCTCCGCCGGCCTGCCGTCCGAGACGACGTCGACCATCGACCTGGCCACCATCAAGCCACGCCCGACGTCGTTCGGCTCCTGGTGACTCAGCCCGCGCCGGGTGTGGTGGCTCAGCCCATCGTTGCGGCGTTCCTGACCAGCCGCGAGCCGGGTGGGAGGAAGTCGAGGCAGGTGGGTTTGTTCAGCTGTCCTGGGCGAGCTCCGGCGACCGTGGTCTGACCGTACTGCCAGACGACGGCCTTGGTGCGGGCGTCCACGACCATCACCCGGTGGTTGGCCGAGTCGGCAATCAGGACGTTCCCGCCGGGCAGCGAAAGCGCCAGCGAGGGCTTGTTCAGGGCCGTGCTCCCGGTCGGGGCATAGCGCCACAGCACCCTTCCGGAGCGGTCGAACGTCAGGACCTGGCCCTGGTTGTGGTGGTCGACCGTCAGGTAGCGGTTGGGACCGATCTCGTTGGTCTCATACACGTAGGCGGTGCCGGGCAGCTCACCTCGGGGCGGCCGGGGGAGCGTGTGCTGGCTGTCGGCGGTGAAGCAGCCGGTCCGGCAGGTCGCTGATCCTGCGGACGGACGTCTGGATGCGCCACGAGAAACGGGATCTCGCTGAGCGAAGCTGGATGATGCCCGCGCTGGGCCACAGGGCCGCCCGGACGCGGTTCCTGCCCCGGCTGGTGGCGGAAGCTGCCCTGAAGACCTGCCTGGCATCGGCGGACAGACCGCCCGGGCGTGGAGGTGACAGTGCATAGCGCGAGCGTTCCAGCGTCTGGACGATCCTGTCCAGCGCCTCGGAGGCTGCACCGTCAAGCCTGGCCTCCCGGTCGTAGTAGGTGCGCAGCTGTCGCGGGGTTCGGCTCGGCGCAGGCGGAATGCCGAGATCGCCCAGCGAGGACGTCAGGAGCTCCCACTCGGCCTCCACTCGTTGAGCGGTCGTTCTGGCTGCGTGCAGTCCTCGCCGGCGTCGCCACAGCGCTGCCGTGGGCACGACCATGGACCCGAACAGCCCTATCAGGGATCCGAGCAGGACTGCACCCCAACCGCGGGTCATCCACCGGAGTACGGAAGCCGGGCTCAGCCCGACCGGTGCGTTCGGGCCGCTGCCCGCGGGAGAGTCGGCCAGGTCCTTGCGCGCGCTGCTCAGGGGAGCGGGGGCAGTGGCGTTGCCCGGTGAGCGGCCTTCGGCGGCAGTTCCGGGCGACGTCGCGGGAATGGCGTACGGCGGGGGGGCTGCACGCGAGGGCGTGGGCTCGAAACGGGTCCACCCCATCCCTTCGAGATAGAGCTCCGGCCAGGCATGGGCGTCGGCTGCCAGGACAGTCCAGACGCCCTTGGCCTTGGTCCCGGGAAGGAATCCGAGAGCCATCCGTGCGGGTATGCCGGCAGCGCGCGACATCATCACCATGGCCGTCGCGAACTGCACGCAGTAGCCCTGCTTGGTGACCAGGAAGTTCGTCAGCGGATCGAACCCGGCATCCCTCCCGGAGGCGTTTCTGGCGGGGGGAGCCAGGGTCAGGGAGTAGGTGAAGCCGCCATCGGCGCGCAGGTACTGCTGGATGGCCATGGCCTTGTCATAGGCGGCGGACTTGCCGGAGGTGAGCCGTTCGGTCAGGGAGGTGACCTTCTCGACATACGGCCCGGACAGGGTCAGGTCCAGGTCGAAGAGGTAGCGGTCGCGGGCACGCATCGAGGGCGCGCCCTGCAGCATCGAGGTGCTGGGGTTCAGGTGCCAGTAGGAGGTTGTGTAGGAGTCCGGACGCTGGGCCACCGTGATGCTCTGGGTCTGGGCGTCCGTTCCCCAGGCTATTCCGGCGAGATTGGCGTCGATCAGTGGATACGGAGCAGCCAGGTTGGGATCGGCGAGCAGGTTGCGCCGGAAGTTCAGCAGCAAGGTCTTTCTGGGGACAGAGGGCGACAGCCCTGCGGGGGCGGGTACGTCGGGGTGGGTGGACAGGATTGGCGAGGGCCGGCCCCACGGTAGCCATACGCCTGGCTCGGGCCGGTAGTAGGAGCCGACGGCGACCCGCAGCGGTGGCGGTGACGCGTCGGAGGTCGTGTACTCGAGAACCGGTGCCTTGCTCGGGTTCTCGAGGTCGGCGGCCAGATCGAGGCTCAGGGAGAACCCCACCCCGCCGGAGCCCGTGCTGGCCCCCGGGGCGTGACGGCCAAGACCGGACGCGACGAAGGTCGGTGGCGGCTTGGGCAGCACGACGGGCAGGGCTACCGCGACGACCAGTGCAATCGCACCCAGCGTCCTTGCCGCCGAGGCGTACTCGTAGAAGCCCCGGGAATCCAGGTTCTGCGGGGCGGGTGTGTGGGCCACGGTCACCGTGGTTCCCCATCGGCGCAGCAGGGCGCCACCTGCCCTGGCGACCAGGATGAGCCACATGGCGGCAGTTGCCAGGAAGAAGGCGATCGGCAGCGCCGAGCCCCGGTTGGCGACGACAGCCAGGAACACCGTCAGCAGGGGCAGGCCGGCCAGCGAGGGGGAGCGGCGGGTGACGGCGAGGTAGTCCACCGCAAGGGCGATCAGGCCGAGGGCGCAGCCCACCACGAAGATCAGCCCAGGGGTGGTGGGGGCCGGGGCGGCGTGCGTCTGCGCAGTGGTGACGGCCTCACGCACGAGTCTCTCCGCCAGCCCCAGCGTCTCAGACGTCGGCAGGCCGTGCCACAGATGACCCCGGCCGAAGGTGGCGCTCGCCGCGAGGACCAGACACGCGAGCTGCAGCAGCAGGACCTGCCAGCCGCGCAGGGCCAGGGACCTGGCGGCCACGCCGCTGAGGGCAACCACCACGAGCAGGAGCACCGTGCCGCCCACCCAGGTTGGTTCGCCAAGGAGGGTGGAGATCGGCCAGGCTGCGACCAGTGTCGCGATCGCGGCCAGCATCGCGTCCACCCCCTGACCCGGATGACGCGCCCGGCCCGTCACCGCCACCCCCCGAAGGTGACCGTGCTGCGAGCCGAGATGGCATCCCATGCCTGGGCGACGGTCATGTCCGAGGACACGACACAGGTGCTCCATCCGGCGTCGGCGACCATGTCCGCCAGCGCCACCGTCCGCGTCTGCGCTGAGGACGCTCCGGCCCGGGGTGGGGCGAAGCTGGCGGAGTCGAGCAGGATCAGAAGGCCGGTTCCCTCGGGCTGGCGCAGGGCCGCGATCCGTTGCAGTACGGCCTCGTCATGGTCAGTGACGATGGCGACCACCAGACCGCCGGCCGAGGTCAGGGGATTCGCCCAATGGAGCACCTGGTCGAACCGCTCAGCCGAGCCGAGCTGGGCCAGGGCGAGCGAGGCGAGCGCATCGTCGAGCTCCGCGGTCTGGGCCGCTGTGCCCTCGGCGGTGGTCTCGCCGCTCACCAGGTGCAGCGCGTAGCGGTGCTCGCAGAGGTGAGCGGCGACGGAGGCAGCCGCGGTGACTGCCCATTCGAAGGATCCCAGAGTGCCTGAGCCCTGGTGCCCGTCCGCGCGCGAGTCCAGGACGATGACGGCCCGACGCCTGGCCGGGCGGTCTTCCTGGCGCACCATCAGCTCCGAGTGATGGGCCGTCGCGGGCCAGTGGATACGGCGCAGGTCATCGCCGTCCCGGTAGTTCCGGACGGTCACATCGTCCTCGCCGTGCAGTGCGACCATGTGCGGGATTGACCCTGCAGTGCCGAAACCCTCCCCGCGGGGGCGCCCACTGCCGAGCGCCTCGATGCGCGGCAGCACGAGGATGTCCGTGGAGCCGGGCAGTGTTGCGGCGATGGCGGCCAGACCGTACGGATCCCGCCGGCGCACCCGCAGGGGCCCGAGCCGGAATCGTCCGCGGACCTGGGAGCGGATCTGGTAGCTCACCTCCCGGATGTCGCCCGGCAGCATCGAGGGCAGGACGAAGCGTGGTCGGTCGCCCAGCAGGTAGTGGATATTCTCCTCGGCTATCTGAAGCGGGATGTGCCTGTCCGAGGTGCACTCGAGAACGACGGTGACTTTCGCGCTCTGGTCGACGACGAGCCGGGCCGGGTGAACGGTGCGGGTGACGACCACCTTGCTGCCGCTCCTGCTCCGCCTGGCACTGATGGCGGCCAGCAGCGGCAACGTGGCCACCAGCACCCCGACACGGGTGATGTCGGTGAACCCGAGCAGGAGGCCGCCGGCCAGCAAGGTCACGCCTGCTGCCACGAAGGCATGGCCGCGAGTGGTGAGTGCCTCCCGGAGGCGGGTCACTGCGCTTGACCGTCCATTGTCCCTGTCCGTGTCCCTGTGACTGTCCGTGTCTATGTCTATGTCTGTGTCTGTGTCTGTGTTTGTGTGCCTGACCGTGCCTGACCTGCCTGTCGCGATGCCGATCAGCGATCTGCAGAGGGGATGGGGACCCGGCGGACGATCTCGTTCAGGACGTCGGCACTGGTGCGGCGGGCGACCTGGGTCTCTCCTGCCGGGATCACCCGGTGGGCCAGGACGGGCTCAACCAGCGCCTGGACGTCGTCGGGCAGGACGTGCTCGCGTCCGGCGAGGGCGGCATACGCCCGGGACGCCCTCAGGAGGTGCAGGCTGGCCCGCGGGGAAGCGCCCAGGCGTAGCGCCGGGGTGGCACGCGTTGCGTTGGTCAGGTCGACGATGTACTGCTTGACGGCCCGGCTGGCGTGCAGGGTCCGGACGATCTCGACGAGCTTGGCGATGGTGTGGCCGTCGGTCACCGGCGTCATCTCCAGGAGCGGAAAGGCTCCGCCGTGGCTGTCGAGCATCGCGACCTCGGCTGCGGAGGAGGGGTAGCCCATCGAGATACGAGCCATGAAGCGGTCGCGCTGGGCCTCCGGCAGGGGGTAGGTGCCCTCCATCTCGATCGGGTTCTGGGTGGCCATCACGACGAAGGGCTTGTGCAGCGGGTAGGTCCGCCCGTCGACCGTGACCTGGCCCTCCTCCATGCACTCCAGCAGCGCTGACTGCGTCTTGGGCGAGGCCCGGTTGATCTCGTCACCGACCACGACGTTGGCAAAGATCGCACCCTGCCGGAACTCGAACTCACGCAGGTCCTGGTTGAAGACGCTGACCCCGGTGATGTCACTGGGCAACAGGTCAGGAGTGAACTGCACCCGTCGTACTGAGCAGTCGATGGACTTGGCCAGGGCTTTGGCGAGCATGGTCTTGCCGACGCCGGGGACGTCCTCGATCAGCAGGTGCCCTTCGGCGAGCAGGACGGTGATGGCGGTGTTGATGACGTCCGGTTTGCCCTCGATGACGGTCGCCATGGCGAGGCGGATCCTGGTCGTCACGTCGGTCACGAGCTCAAGTCCGGCCCTGTCGACCCCGGGTGCCTGGATGACCTGATCGTGCACGAGTGCCTCGTGCGGGGTGCCGATCGCGCTCACTGTGCCTCCCATTCTTTCCCTGATCTTCCCCCACATCCCTTCATCCGTCACCGGTTGCCGTCCAGGACCGGTCTTCCGGCATCCCGGCTTCACCACCGGCGGCTGGCGTCCGCCTGCGCAGACACGCTGCTGAACACCCAAGAATCGCTCTGATTTGCGTTGACGGTGGTGCAAAGTGGAGTAACGTGGAGCGTGGTGGAGAGCAGAACTTATCAGTGGCCCACAACGGATCGTGAATGGGGAGGGAGGGCATCGTGTTCCTTGGCACGCACACCCCCCGACTCGACGACAAGGGACGGCTGTTCCTGCCGGCCAAGTTCCGGGACCGTCTGGCCAGTGGCCTGGTGATCACCCGCGGCCAGGAGAGGTGCCTCTACGTCTACCCGACCGACGAGTTCGCCAGGGTGGCCGAGAACATGCGCGGCGCACCGTTGACGCACAAGGCCTCTCGCGACTTCATGCGCATGTTCCTGTCCGGCGCCTCGGACGAGATACCCGACAAGCAGGGGAGGGTGACCGTCCCGTCGAACCTGCGCGAGTACGCCGGGCTCACCCGGGACTGCACCGTCATCGGCGCCGGGTCACGGGTCGAGGTGTGGGACACCGGGGCGTGGGACACCTACCTCGCGAGCACGGAGCAAGCCTTTGCCGACCAGGCAGAGGAGGTGATTCCCGGACTCCTGTGAGCAGATCCCCAGCGACTCCATGCACAGCAGATGGGCCCTGAAGTCAGGTCTCCACCCGCTTCGCGTCCCGACTTCACTTCCCCGTTGTCGGGCCGCACCTCTCAGAAGCGGTTGGAGACCTGAAACCAGGGACCGGACCAGCGCCACAGAACCTCGCAGCACGTTGACGACCAGGACCGTTGACGACATCGAACTTCATGGAAAGAAGCCCGAGGCCCTTCCAGACACGAGAGAAGACGTACCGATGAACGCTCGCCGGACGGCCGAGGACCTCCACGTCCCTGTCATGCGCGATCGCATCGTCGAGCTCCTCGCACCCGCGCTCCAGGAGCCGGGCTCGGTCCTGGTGGACGCCACCCTGGGGATGGGCGGTCACAGCGAGTCGATCCTTGAACAGTGCCCCGAGGCGCGTGTGGTGGGCATAGACCGCGACCAGGAGGCTCTGACCCTGGCCGGAGGTCGACTGGCTCGCTTCGGTGATCGTTTCACTCCCGTTCACGCGGTGTATGACGAGCTGCCGCAGATTCTTGCCGCCCAGGCACTGACCGGCCCATCGGGACGCGGATCGGTGTCGGCAGTGATGCTCGACCTCGGAGTGTCCTCGCTGCAGCTCGACGAGGAGGAGCGCGGTTTCGCCTACCGGCACGACGCCCCGCTGGACATGCGGATGGACCAGGACAGCGGCATCACCGCGGCCCACGTCCTCAACACCTACAGCCAGGCCGATCTCGAGCGGATCCTGCGCGACCACGGCGAAGAGCGATTCGCCAAGCGGGTGGCCTCGGCCATCGTGCGAGAGCGCGCCCGGCAGCCGTTCACCAGCTCGGCACGGCTTGTCGAGATCCTGCGCTCGGCAGTTCCGGCCGCTTCTCAGAAGAGCGGCGGGCATCCCGCCAAACGGACCTTCCAGGCGTTGCGGATCGAGGTCAACGGTGAGCTCGAGGCGCTCAGGGCCGTGCTTCCGGCAGCCGTGGACGCGCTGGCGGTGGGTGGCCGGATCGCTGTCCTGAGCTACCACTCGCTGGAGGACCGCCTCGCCAAGCAGACACTGGCGGCCGGCGCTCACAGCGGTACTCCGGTGGGCCTGCCGGTCGAGCTCCCCGAGCTGGCGCCATACCTTCGCCTGCTCACCCGCGGAGCCGAGGAGCCCGGTGCCGCCGAAGTCAGTCTCAACCCGCGAGCGGCATCGGCCCGGTTGCGGGCAGCCGAACGAACCCGCGTCTCGAAAGGACACCTCGCATGAGTCAGATGACCTCCACAGCGCGAGTCGGCGCACGCGCCCTGAACCGTCCGGACACGACCACGCCCAGACTGCGCGTGGTCACCGGAGCACCCCTGAGGCGTGGCAGCGCCGCCTTCGGCATCGTCTGCGCGATCCTTCTGGCGGCAGGGCTGGTCGGACTCCTGGTGCTCAACACCGCTCTGGCACAGGGTTCCTTCACCCTTCAGAAGCTTCAGGCCACCTCCGATCAGCTGAGCGACACCCAGGTCGCCCTCAACCAGTCCCTGGATGCCTCGAAGTCACCGGCCAGCCTGGCGACGCGGGCGACCGGCATGGGGATGGTGCCGGCGCAGTCCGCTGCCTTCCTGCGGCTCTCGGACGGCAAGGTCATCGGCGTGGCGAAGCCGGCATCCCGCGGGCAGGGCTTTAACGTGGTGAGAACGACCAGCTCCCCGCCGCCTCCGGCCGTCGCGAAGCCGGCCAAGACAGCTCCAGCCGCCCCTGCGGCCACAACGGCCAAGCCGGCCACAACGGCCACAGTGGCACCAGCCCCGTCTGCAACGAGGCCGGCCACGCCAGCATCAGTTGCAGCGAGGCCGGCCACGCCAGCAAAGAGGTGAGCTCATGAGTCAGACCCGAGGCCGAGGATCGGGCGACGCCCGCCCTGCCCGATCCTCGGGATCCAACGCTCGGTCTGGCAAGCCGGCCCGACGCACGCCGGCCGGGAGCGTCTCCCGTTCGGCCAGGAAGCCTGCGGCCTCAGGGCCCCGCAAGCCGGTGCGAGGCACGTCTCCAACGTCCACGAAAGCCGGCGGCGCTTCTGCTCGCCGACCCGCCAAGGGGGCATCCCGGCGGGGGGGAGGGACGTCCAGGCCCGCCGGACTGGGTGTCGTCCATCCCGAACGCCGCGTCCGCTTTCTGTTGCTGACGGGGCTCTTCATCCTCAGCCTCTTCGGAGCACAGCTGTTCCGTCTGCAGGCCCTTGACTCCTCGGCCATGGCCAGCGCGGCGCTCAAGAACCGCCTGAGCATCGTGCCGGTGCCCGCACTTCGCGGTGACATCACGGCCTTCAACGGTTCCGTGCTGGCCACCAGCATCGAGCGCCGTAACGTCACGGCGGACCAGACCGCGGTGCCGTCCTACAAGAAGAAGGTCAACGGCGTCCGCACGACGGTCGGGGTTGCGGGGGCGGCTGCCGACCTCGCACCCATCCTGGGCATGTCGGAGGCCGAGCTGTCCGTGACGCTGAGCGGCGTTCGACGGTTCGTGTACGTCGCCAAGGACATCTCCGTGTCGGACTGGCGCAGGATCAGGGCCCTGGGGATCCCGGGCATCCTGAGCGAGCCGACAACGAGACGTTCCTACCCCACCGCGGCGTCGGCGGCCTCCCTGGTGGGCTGGGTCGGTGGTGACGGGTCAGCAGGTGGTGGCCTCGAGCTGCTGTTCAACAAGCAGCTCAAGGGCAAGCCGGGTGTGTCCACCTTCGAGAAGTCGCGGGACGGCCGTCCCATCCCCACCGGCGACCAGCAGATCACCCCGGCTGTTGCCGGCCGCGACATTCAGCTGACGATCAACAGCGATCTCCAGTGGTTCGCGCAGAACGCCATCGCCCAGAAGGTCAACGAGACGCGGGCGTTGTCAGGCACCGTCGTGGTCATGAATGCCCGGACGGGCTCGCTCGCAGCGGTCGCGTCGTATCCGACCTTCGACCCCAACGACATCTCCAAGGCCGGCAGCAGCCTCAAGAACAACGCCTTCGAGGAGGCGTTCGAACCAGGTTCCATCGCCAAGGTCATGACGGCGGCGGCCGCTCTGCAGGAGGGTGTCGCCACGCCCGCCACTCCCGTGACAGTCCCCAATCGGCTGCCCCGTGGGGGCCAGTCGTTCCGGGACTCCCATGACCACGGCATCGAGCCCCTCACGTTCGCCGGCGTGATCGCCCAGTCGAGCAACATCGGCACCATGATGGTCGGCGAGAAGGTCCCGCCGGCCACCCTCGAGAGGTACTTCCGTAGCTTCGGCGTCGGGAAGTCGTCCGGAATCCACTTCCCGGGCGAGACCCCCGGCATCTTCGCCCGGTCCCAGGACTGGAGCGCCTCGCAGCGTTACACCGTCATGTACGGCCAGGGACTGGCGGTCAACGCCATCCAGGCCGCGGGCGTCTTCCAGACCATCGCCAACGGGGGGGTGCGGGTGCCGCCGACCCTGGTGGCCGGCATGGAGAACCCCGACGGCACCCGGACGCAGACGCCGCCCACCACCCCGGTGCGGGTCATCTCCGCCGCGACCGCCAAGACGCTCAGCCAGATGCTCGAGTTCGTGGTCGCCGACGGCGGCACCGCCCGGCAGGCAAAGATCCCGGGGTATCGCGTCGCGGGCAAGACCGGGACCGCCGACCGGGTTGGCGACAACGGGCGCTACTCGGGCAAGACGGCATCCTTCATCGGCTTCGCTCCGGCAGACAAGCCGGAGTTCGTCGTGGCGGTGATCCTGCAGAATCCCATTCGCGGCTACTACGGCGGATCGACCGCCGGCCCGGTGTTCAAGGACGTCATGACGTACGCGCTGCAGGAGTTCGCCATCCCGCCGACCGGCACCCCTGCGCCGGTCCTGAAGCTCAAGATCGACGGCCCGCCGGTATCCGCCGACGGGGCAGAGGCAGCCCTGAAGGCAGGCGCGGGTCCCCATCCCCCCACACCCGCCCGGTAAAGTCTCGCCCGTGGTTCTTTCGTGAGCGCGACCCCGCGTCCCCAGTCCGTCCGCGGCATCTGCCTCCAGTCCGTGGCTGAGTGTGCGGGGGTTCCGGCGACGACCGACGTGATGGTGCATCTCAGCCCCAGGAAGGCTTCTCGTCCCGGCGTGACCGGGGTGACGCTGGACTCGCGCGCAGTCCGGCCCGGGGACCTGTATGCGGCCCTTCCCGGAGCCAATGTGCACGGTGCCCGCTTCGTCGGCGCAGCGATCGGGCTGGGCGCGGTGGCGGTGCTCACCGACCCGGCGGGAGCGGCACTGCTCGCACTCAGAGAGGTCCCGGTTCCTGTCCTGGTGGTTGCCGAGCCCCGGGCCGTCCTGGGCGAGGTGGCGGCGCTGATCTACGGCCGGGCCAGCCGGGAGCTGACCATGCTGGGGATCACCGGCACCAACGGGAAGACCACGACCGCCTACCTGCTCGACTCGGCGCTGCACGCCCTCGGGGCCGTGACGGGGCTGATCGGCACTGTCGAGACGCGGATCGGGCAGGAGACCATCAAGAGCGTCCGGACCACGCCCGAGTCCGCGGACCTTCATGCCCTGTTCGCCGTGATGCTCGAGCGCGGTGTGGGCACCTGCACCATGGAGGTGTCCAGCCATGCCCTGACCCTGCACCGGGTCGATGGCGTGCGCTTCGACGTGGCCGCCTTCACGAACCTGTCCCAGGACCACCTCGACTTCCACGGGTCGATGGAGGAGTACTTCCAGGCGAAGGCGTCGTTGTTCACTCCGGAGAGGGCGGTCCGCGCCGTGGTGTGCGTGGACGACGAATGGGGTCAGCGGCTCGTCCGGGAGTCCAGGGTGCCAGTGGTCTCGATCTCATCGCTCCCGGACGTCCCGGCTGACTGGCAGATCCACACCACAGGGCTGGACGCCTCCGCCTTCGATCTCGTCGCCGGCGATCGGCGAATGTCCCTGCGGTCGGCCCTGGCCGGAGACTTCAACCGGGTCAACACCGCGGTGGCTGCTCTGGTGCTGCTGGGCTCGGGGTACCCGCCCGACGCCATCGAGGCGGCCCTGGCCGCCGACCCGCACGTCCCCGGCCGGATGGAGCGGGTCCAGGTGGGCGGCGCCCGGACCGCCGGTTCCGCCGAACCTGTCGGTGGCCCTGCCAGCGACGTGATGCCGCTGGCTGTCGTTGACTTCGCACACACCCCGGTGGCCGTGGCTTCGGCCCTCAAAGCATTGCGGCACAGCACTTCCGGGTTGCTGATCGTGGTTCTGGGAGCCGGCGGAGACCGCGACTCCGGCAAGCGGGCGGCCATGGGCGCGGCGGCAGCGGCCGGCGCGGACGTCGTCATCGTCACCGATGACAACCCGCGCTCGGAGGACCCGGCGACCATCCGCGCGGCAGTTGTGGCTGGCGCCCTGGGTGAGCAGGACCCCGTCCGCCCGTCGCCTTCGCGGATCCGTGAGATCGGCGACCGGGGCACGGCCATTCGCGAGGCCGTCGCCCGGGCCGGCCCGGGCGACACCGTCGTGGTCCTCGGCAAGGGGCACGAGAGCGGGCAGGAGACTGCCGGGGTGGTTCACCCCTTCGATGACCGAGCACAGCTGAGAGCAGCATTGACGGAGCGCGCAGCATCCATGACCCAGACAGCATCCATGAACCATTCGGCAACCAGTGATCAGCCGGCAACCAGAGACCAGCCGGCGTCCGGAGAGCACAGATGATCCCGCTCAGGCTCAGTGAGATCGCCCTGATCACCGGGGGCGAGGTCTGTGACGCGGTCGACGCCGTCGAGGTCGGGGGACCAGCCGCCGGGCGACCGGATCCCCTGGTGGACGGACCGGTGGTCACCGACTCACGGGAGGCCACCGCCGGCAGCCTGTACATCGCCCGCGTCGGGGAGGATCTGGACGGCCACGACTTCGTCGCATCGGCGCATGCCCGGGGAGCCGTCGCGGCCCTGACCACGCGGCCGGTCGCTGACCTGCCGTCCGTGGTGGTCAAGGACGTCCAGGAGGCGTTCGTCTCGCTCGCCCAGGCCCTGGTCGGGCGCAACGACCGTGCCGTCGTCATCGGCATCACCGGGTCCTCGGGCAAGACCAGCACCAAGGACCTGCTCTGGTCGGTGCTGGAGCGCCACGGTGAGACGGTCGCCAACGTCGGTTCGCTGAACTCCGAGGTCGGCGTCCCGCTGACTGTCTGCCGGATCACTCCCACCACGGCCTACCTCGTCCTCGAGATGGGCTCCCGGGGGATCGGTCACATCGAGTACCTGACCCGGATAGCGCAGCCCCGGATCGGTGTCGTCCTCAATGTGGGGACCGCCCATGTCGGTGAGTTCGGCTCACGTGAGGCCATCGGTGAGGCCAAGGCCGAGCTCGTGGAGTCACTGCCGGCAACCGGGTTCGCCGTGCTCAACGCGGACGACCCGGTTGTCCGGGGCATGGCCAGCCGGACCCGGGCCCACGTCATAGGGGTGGGGGAGTCGACTCAGGCAGATGTCCGGGCGCTCGACATCTCCCTCGACCCGCAGGGCCGCGCCTCCTTCACCCTCGCCACCGATCAGGGCACGGCCCCGGTCGTTCTCGGGTACCACGGCGGGCACCATGTCGGGAACGCCCTGGCGGTGGCCGCCGTCGCGCTGGCCGTCGGCATGCCGCTGGCCGAGGTCGCGACGGCGCTCGGTGAGGCCCGTCCGCTGAGTCGCTGGCGGATGGAGGTCCATGAGCGGCCCGATGGCGTCACGATCGTCAATGACGCCTACAACGCCAACCCCGACTCGATGCGCGCCGCGCTGCAGGCTCTGGCGGCCATGGGCCAGGGGCGGCGGACCTGGGCGGTGCTGGGCGAGATGCTCGAGCTGGGACCCGAATCCGCCGCCGAGCACGAGGCGGTCGGCCGGCTGGCGGTGAGCCTGGACGTCTCGCGTCTGGTCGCCGTGGGGCAGGGGGCCCAGCCAATCGACCGTGGTGCCCGTGACGCGGGCCCGGGCGAGGTGAGCGGCAGCGAGTCGATCTGGGTCCCCGACACAGAAGCGGCCTATCAGCTGCTCCGGCAGCACCTGTCCCCGGGCGACGTCGTGCTGGTCAAGTCCAGCCGTGACGCCGGGCTGCGGTGGCTCGGAGATCGTCTGCTGGATGCCACAGGATCGGTGGTCCCGTCGTGAAGGCGGTACTGCTGGCCGGAGCGATCTCGCTCATGGTGTCGTTGCTCGGCACCCCGCTGTTCATCAAGTTCCTGGTCGGCCGGGGCTATGGCCAGTTCATCCGGGACGACGGACCGACCTCACACCACACCAAGCGGGGCACCCCGACCATGGGTGGGGCACTGATCATCGGGGCCTCGCTCCTGGCCTACTTCGGGGCCCACCTCTTCACCGTGACACCTCCGACGGTCAGCGGGCTGCTGGTGCTCTTCCTGATGGCCGGGCTGGGGATCGTGGGCTTCCTGGACGACTACATTAAGATCTCCAAACAGCGCAGCCTGGGGTTGCGTACCAAGCAGAAGCTTGGCGGGCAGACTCTGGTTGCGGTGATCTTCGCTGTCCTGGCGCTTCAGTTCCCCAACAGCCGGTTCCGCACCCCCGCGGTGCCGTTCGTGTCGTTCGTTCGTGACACGAACGTCAACTTCGCGTTCACCGGCACCCTGATCGGGATGCTCCTGTTCGTGGTCTGGGCCAACCTGATGATCGCCGGCACCAGCAACGGCGTGAATCTCACCGATGGCCTGGACGGGCTGGCGACCGGCGCGAGCGTGATGGTGTTCGGCTCCTACGTCCTGATCGCGATCTGGCAGTTCAACCAGAACTGCCAGAGCAACCCGGGCGTCAACTGCTACGAGGTGCGTGACCCGCACGACCTGGCGGTGGTGGCAGCCGCCCTCATGGGCTCCTGCTTCGGATTCCTGTGGTGGAACGCTTCCCCGGCAAAGATCTTCATGGGTGACACGGGGTCTCTGGCCCTCGGTGGTGCCATGGCGGGTTTGGCCATCACCACCCGCACCGAGCTGCTGATCGTCATTCTCGGTGGTTTGTTCGTCATCATCACGCTCTCGGTGATCATCCAGGTCGGCGGGTTCAAGATGACGGGCAAGCGGGTGTTCAGGATGGCCCCGCTCCAGCACCACTTCGAGCTGGCCGGCTGGGACGAGATCACCATCGTCATCAGGTTCTGGATCCTCTCTGGGTTGTTCGTCGCGGTGGGTCTGGGTGTCTTCTACGCGGAGTGGGTTGTCGGAGCAGGGTGAGGAACACATGAACAGTCCCGAGGATCTCGACCCTGGCTACGAACCCCGTCTCGGGGTGCGCAACCTCACTCATCGTGACGCAGACTGGTCAGGCCTGCGCATCCTGGTCGCCGGTCTCGGTGTCAGCGGGTTCGCCGCAGCTGACGCGCTCTCGGAGCGCGGCGCCATCGTCACCGTGGTCAGCGCCGACGCCACCGCCGCTATTGGTGAGCGCGCCCGAATCCTGGAGATCCTGGATGTGGACGTTCGCCTGGGGCCGGAGCACCTGCTCGACTTCCCGGAGGGCACGGAGCTCGTCGTGACCTCGCCGGGCTTCCGCCCCGATCACCCCCTGCTGCTCTCCGCAGTCGCACACGGAGTTCCGGTCTGGGGCGAGGTCGAGCTCGCGTGGCGGATGCGCGCGCAGTCCGGCGCGGCGCCCTGGATCACCATCACCGGCACCAACGGCAAGACGACGACGGTCAAGATGCTCGCGGGTATCCTGCGCGCCGCCGGGCTGCGCGCGACCAGTGCGGGAAACGTGGGCACGCCGCTGCTCGAGGTGGTCCTGCACCCCGATCCGTATGACGTGCTGGCCGTCGAGCTGTCCAGCTTCCAGCTGCACTGGCAAAGGTCGGTGACCCCCTTCGCGTCGGCCTGCCTCAACGTCGCGCCCGACCACGTGGACTGGCACGGTTCCCTTGAGCAGTACCGCCTGGCCAAGGCCAGGGTCTACGCGAACACCCAGGTCGCCTGCGTCTACAACGTCCAGGACCCGGCCACGGAGCAGATGGTCAGGGAGGCCGACGTCGTGGAGGGCTGTCGCGCCATCGGTTTCACACTGGGGCTTCCGGGCCCGTCCATGCTCGGGCTGGTTGACGATGTGCTGGCCGACCGGGCGTTCATCGAGCAGCGCAAGACCTCAGCCGTGGAGCTGGCCACTCTGGCAGACCTGCAGGGGGATGCCCCCTCGGTGGCACCCCACAATGTGGCCAATGCCCTGGCGGCTGCGGCGCTGGCTCGCGCCTACGGGGTCGGCCCGTTGTCTGTTCGTGACGGACTGCGTGCCTTTGTCCCCGACCCTCACCGGATCGCCGACGTGGCAACGGTTGACGGCGTGCGCTTCGTCGACGACTCCAAGGCCACCAACCCGCACGCAGCCGGCGCCTCGCTGGCCGCCTTCGAGCACGTCGTGTGGATCGCCGGGGGCCTCCTCAAGGGGGCCGACGTCGATGCGCTGGTCCGGTCGGTGGCCCACAGGCTACGCGCTGTCGTCCTGATCGGGGCCGATCGTGAGCAGATCGCCCTTGCCCTGGGACGACACGCACCCGATGTCCCGGTGGTCGACGTGGCTGACACAGACACTGGAGTCATGGATCTCGTGGTGGCTCGTGCCGGTGACCTGGCACAGCCCGGCGATGTTGTCCTGCTCGCACCCGCTGCGGCATCGATGGACATGTTCACCAGCTACGGCGCGCGTGGCGACGCGTTCGCCGGTGCGGTTCGTCGTTATGCCAGCCGACACGAAGGGCCCACGGCACCGTGACCACGACTTCGCAATGGCCCGGCTCCTCAGCCGGATCGAGAGGGAAGGGCCCGACGTCCCCAGCTGGTTCCTCCGCATGGCGCCGGACGATGCCGTGGCTGGAACGGCTCGAGTCCCCGGTCACCACGTACTACCTGCTGCTGAGCGCGACCGCGATGCTGGTGATCATCGGCCTGACCATGGTTCTGTCTGCGTCCAGCGTGACGTCGTACAAGGACACCAACTCCTCCTACACGATCTTCCTCAACCAGCTGCAGTTCGCCGTCGCCGGGATCATCGGCGCCTTCGTGGCCAACCGGCTCCCGCTGGCGGTCTGGAAGCGGATCTCCGTGCCGCTGCTGGCGGTCGCGATCGTCCTGCAGGCGCTGGTCTTCGTGCCCGGCCTGGGCGTCTCGGTCAGCGGCAACCGCAACTGGATCCACATCGCAGGTCAGCAGGTTCAGCCCTCGGAGTTCGCCAAGCTCGCGCTGGTCCTGTTCGGTGCCAGTGTGCTGACTAAGAAACGGCGCCTGCTGGGCAAGTTCCTGCATGTCGCGGTGCCCTTGGTCTTCCCGGCCGGCGGGTTGTTGCTGCTGCTCGTGATGGCCGGCAACGACCTTGGCACCGGTCTGGTGCTCCTGGCCATCATCGGCGGGATGCTCTTCGTCGCGGGTGTCCCCGGGCGGATGTTTCTCCTGGCAGGGGTGTCCGCCGCAGGGCTGGCCGCAGGCATGGCGCTCACGAGCGCCAACCGGATGGGCCGTATCCAGGAGTGGCTGGGTGGCTGCACCGACTCCACCAAGTGCTTTCAGACGATCCACGGCCAGTACGCCCTCGCCGACGGGGGCTGGTGGGGGGTCGGCCTGGGTGCCAGCCGTGAGAAGTGGTCGTGGCTGCCTGCGGCTCACAACGACTTCATCTTCGCCATCATCGGTGAGGAGCTGGGTCTGCCCGGCACCTTGGTGATCATCGCGCTCTTCGGGCTGCTGGCCTTCGCGTGCTACCGGCTGGTCCTGCGCTGTGATGACTTCTTCGTCCGGATCGCGACAGCCGGGGTGATGGTCTGGATCCTCAGCCAGGCCCTCATCAACATGGGCGGGGTGATTGGCCTGCTTCCGGTCATCGGAGTCCCGCTGCCCCTGGTCTCCAGCGGCGGGTCAGCCCTGATGGCGACCCTGTTCGCCCTGGGGATGCTGCTGTCGTTCGCGCGCAACGAACCGGGCTGCCGGGAGGCCCTCGCCGCCCGGCCGGGCGTGGTGCGTCGCTCGCTCGCGGTCATCCCCACGCGCCGGGGTCGCCCATCATGACTACTGATCCCGACCCATCGGAGCTGTCTTCTGTGCCGTTGTCTTCTGTGCCGTTGCGATCGGTGCTGCTCGCCGGTGGCGGTTCGGCCGGTCACGTGTCCCCGCTGCTGGCTCTTGCTGACTGCCTCCGGCGACGGGACCCCGGTCTGCGGGTGACGGTTCTGGGCACCCAGGAGGGCCTGGAGCAGCGGCTGGTGCCGGCCCGCGGATACGACCTGCGGACCATTCCCAAGGTGGCCTTCCCCCGGCGGCCCTCAGGCGCGCTGGTGCGCCTGCCCGGCGCGCTGAAGGTGGCTGTCGAAGCGGCCGGTGCGGCCATCGACGAGGCGGCCCCTGATGTCGTGGTGGGTTTTGGCGGATACGTCTCGACGCCGGCCTACCTGGCTGCCCGCAAGCGCGGGATCCCCATCGTCGTCCACGAGCAGAACTCCAAACCGGGCCTGGCGAACCGGGTGGGTGCCCGGATCACGCCCTACGTCGCCACGACGTTCGCCTCCACATCCCTGCCACACGCCACAGTCCTGGGTATGCCGCTGCGTCGCGAGATCGCGACGCTGAACCGGGCGGCGAGCCGCGCGCAGGGGCTGGCCCACTTCGGGCTCGACGACCACCGTCCGACCCTGCTGATCACCGGGGGGTCCCTGGGCGCGCAGCGGCTGAACGCGGCGTTCGCATCACGGGTCGGCCAGCTGCGCGCACGCGGCATACAGGTGTTGCACATCACCGGCCTCGGCAAGGAGTTCGTGCATGACTCGAGGGTGGCCGGACCTCCCTACGTCGTTGTTGCCTATGTCGACCGGATGGACCTGGCGTATGCGGTGGCCGATCTCGTGGTTGCCCGCTCCGGTGCCAACACGGTGTGCGAGCTGACGGCTGTCGGGTTGCCCGCGGTCTACGTGCCCCTGCCGATCGGCAACGGCGAGCAACGGTTCAATGCCACTGATGTCGTCGCGGCCGGTGGTGGCATCCTGGTCGACGACTCGGGCCTGACGCCACAGTGGATCGACGCAGCGCTGCTGCCGGTGGTGACCGATGGTCCCAGGATCGCCAGGATGGCGGTTGCCGCGGCCTCTATCGGGGAGCGTGCGGCGGACGAGCGGCTGGCCGACCTGGTTGTCGTTGCCGCGGCCTCGAGAGAATCCCGATGAGCTCAACAACGGGCGGACACCCCTCCCCGGCATCTCCGGCGTCCTCGGCGTCTTTCTCGTCCCCGGTGAGTTCCTCACCTTCCGAAGGCGTCCGGGTCGTCAACGGCCCGAACGGCCGCTTCGACTTCACCGCCGAGATCCCGGCCGCCGACACTCTCGGCTCGGTCCACTTCATCGCCATCGGCGGCGCCGGGATGTCGGGCGTTGCCAGGGTCATGCTGGCTCGGGGACTGGCGGTCAGCGGATCGGATGCCAAGAAGTCTCTCGTTCTGGCAGCCCTGGTCGCAGAGGGGGCGAACGTCCACATCGGCCATGACGCGTCCTATCTCGGCGACGCCGATACCGTCGTCATCTCCTCGGCTATTCGCGAGGACAACGTCGAGCTGCGAGAGGCGCGCTCACGCGGGCTTCGGGTACTGCACCGATCTCAGGCGCTGGTATCGGTGATGCAGGGGTCCCGGCGGGTGGCGGTGGCTGGTGCCAACGGCAAGACCACGACGACGTCGATGCTGGTGGTTGCCCTGCAGCAGTGCGGGCTCGACCCTTCCTTCGCCGTCGGGGGCGAGCTTGCCAAACACGGCACCAACGCTCACCACGGCACTGGTGACATCTTCGTGGCCGAAGCCGACGAGAGTGACGGGTCCTTCCTGGTCTATCGGCCCGAGGTTGCGATCGTGACCAACGTGCAGCCTGACCACCTCGACTTCTATGGCACCTTCGAGGCGGTCCAGGCGGCCTATGCCAGGTTCGCGGCCACCGTGCAGCCGGACGGCCTGTTGGTGACCTGCGCGGACGACCAGGGGTCCCGGGGCCTGTGTGAGGTCGCCAGGGCGGCCGGCGCCCGGGTGATCACCTACGGCATGGCGGCCGATGCCGACATCCGGCTTACCGGTGTGGGGGGTGTCGGGATGCACGCGCACGCGCAGCTGACCAGAACTGGCGGGGACAGGTCCGGCAGTGTGGGCGAAGGGGCCGGTGTCGGCAGTGTTGCTGGTGGGTCTGCTGGTCGCCTCGACATCGGCATACCGGGGCGACACAACCTGCTCAACGCGACTGCCGCGTTCGTCGCCGCGACCGAAGGGCTCGGGCAGGATCCTGACCGCGTCCTGGCGGGACTCGCCGGCTTCACCGGCACCCGACGCAGGTTCGAGCCCAAGGGCGAGGTGGCGGGGGTGCGGGTTGTGGACGACTACGCACACAACCCCGGCAAGGTCGCGGCAGTGGTCGAGACCGCACTGGTCCTGGCCGCACCGGGACGACTGATCGTGGTGTTCCAACCCCATCTCTACTCACGGACCCGTGACTTCGCCGCAGAGCTGGCCGCGTCGCTGTCGCCTGCGGACATCGTTCTGGTCATGGACGTCTACGCCGCGCGCGAGGACCCGATGCCGGGGGTGAGCGGAGCGTTGATCACCGATCAGCTTTCCCGGCAGCAGGGCGGCGATGTTCAGGCAGGGGAGCGGTTTCGCTTCGTCCCGTCCTGGTCCGATGTCGCCCCGCTGGTGGTGCAGGTTGCCCGGGAGGGCGATCTGGTTCTGACCGTCGGGGCAGGTGACGTCACCATGATCGGTCCCGAGATCCTCAGGCTGCTGGGCACGCGACCGGATGCGGCTGCAGGCACAGCGGGACAGGACATGGCTTGAGCCGGCCAGCCCGTCCGGACAAGAGGCGCGGTGCCCCTGGCACCCCGGCTCGTCGTTCCTCGGGGCTGCCGTCCTCGCGGGCCAGGTTTGATGCTCGGGCAGCGCGGGTTCGACGCCGTCCCTGGAGGCTGTCGGCCCTGCTGATCGTCGTCCTCGCAGTGGTGGCCGGGGGGGTGTGGCTGGTCGAGTTCAGCCCGGTGCTGGTCGCCAAGTCGGTCCGGGTCGAGGGTGTGCCGGCAGGTGACGCTGCCGCCATCGTGGGCCGGGCGGCGGTCCCGATGGGCACTCCGCTGGCCACGGTCGACACCGGCCCCATCGCCCGTAGGGTGATTCTCTGGCCGGCGCTGGCGGAGGTCACGGTGAGCCGTTCCTGGCCGGGCACGATCGTGATCTCGGCCACTCCCAGAGTGCCGGTCCTTGCCGTGAAAAACCCTCAAGGTCAAGTGAAGGTTGTGGATTCTCAAGGCGTTGCCTATGCGACGGTGAGCGAGCCGCCCAAGGGAGTCCCGCTGATCAGCACGGTGGAGAACCCCTCGAGCATCGAGTCCATGCGCGCGGCCATGGCCGTTCTCCGGGCGCTGTCCTCGGTGCAGCGAGATCAGGTCAGCAGGGTGACCGTTCTGGGGCCGAACATGGTCACCCTCAAGGTGGCCGGGGTCACGGTGGTGTGGGGAGGAGCGTCCGAACCTGAACTGAAGGTCAAGGTGTTGACCGCTCTGCTGAGGCAGAAGGACGTCGGGACCATCGACGTCAGCGCGCCGCGCACCCCCGTCATCAGATGAGTCAGCCGACACGCCGCTCCCAGGGTTGATCACGGGGGCCTCAGGCTTTACGGTCATCGTGGACGGGGTTGGAATCGCGTATAACCCTATAGTTCACATAGAGATTCATTCGATGCGTGGGACAACGCATACGATGCCTGCAGGACCCCCACAGACTCAAGCAGCATTTCTCCAGGAGAGGCCAACCGACGTGGCAGCACCGCAGAACTACCTAGCCGTTATCAAGGTCGTCGGCATTGGCGGAGGCGGTGTCAATGCCATCAACCGGATGATCGAGGTCGGGCTCAAAGGCGTGGAGTTCATCGCCATCAACACCGACGCCCAGGCCCTGCTGATGAGTGACGCAGACGTCAAGCTCGACGTGGGCCGTGAGCTGACCAGGGGTCTCGGCGCCGGGGCTGACCCCGAGGTCGGCAAGAAGGCCGCCGAGGACCACGCCGAAGAGATCGAAGAGGTCCTCAAGGGCGCCGACATGGTCTTCGTGACCGCTGGCGAAGGAGGCGGCACCGGCACCGGCGGCGCGCCGGTCATTGCCAAGATCGCCAAGGGGATCGGTGCGCTCACCATTGGCGTGGTCACCCGGCCCTTCACCTTCGAGGGCCGCCGTCGCGCCAACCAGGCCGAGACCGGCATCGCCAGTCTGCGCGAAGAGGTCGACACGCTCATCATCATCCCGAATGACCGGCTGCTCTCGATCAGCGATCGCGCGGTCAGCATGCTCGACGCCTTCCGCAGCGCCGATCAGGTCCTGCTCTCCGGTGTGCAGGGCATCACCGACCTGATCACCACGCCCGGCCTGATCAACCTCGACTTCGCCGACGTCAAGGCCGTGATGCAGGGCGCCGGCTCGGCTCTCATGGGCATCGGCTCGGCTCGTGGCGACGACAGGGCGGTCCAGGCCGCTGAGCTGGCGATCTCCTCGCCGTTGCTGGAGGCCAGCATCGACGGTGCGCACGGCGTGCTGCTGTCGATCCAGGGTGGTTCAGACCTCGGGCTGTTCGAGATCAACGAGGCCGCGCGTCTGGTGCAGGAAGCTGCCCACCCCGAGGCCAACATCATCTTCGGCACGGTCATCGACGATGCCCTCGGCGACGAGGTGCGGGTGACCGTCATCGCGGCCGGCTTCGATGGTGGCGGCCCGGTCCGTCGTCATGACGACCATGCACTGGGTCAGGTCGCAGGTTCCACCCAGCGGCCCGCCGCGACAGCGGCACCCGTCCAGCAGCCACGCGTGGTCCAGCCGGCACAACAGGTCAGGCCTCCTGTCCAGACGCCTGTGAGCACGCAGGCGCCGGCGCAGGCACCCGCCAGCACACCGACCACACCCTCTGCGCAGCCTCCTGCCCAGAATGGCCAGGCTCCGGCTGTTCACCAGCAGGAGCCGGTGCCGGTCGCAGTGGTGCGGCCACCGCGCACCGTCACCTTCGACGACAGCGACGACCTGGACGTGCCCGACTTCCTGAAGTAGCACCTGCCCGGAACGCCGCGTGCCGAGGCTGTCCCAGAATGCTGTGCAGACGGCACGACGACATGACTCGAGTCAACGACGCAACGCAGTCAACGCAGGCAACGCAGTGTCAGGGGCGGTCGGCCCGCGAGCCGGCCGCCCCTGACACTGCCCGGGATGAGGATTCGACTAGCGTGGGCAGTGTGTTTCATTGGCGTGAGCGGAGTTCCGGAGTCAGCGGTCCGGGTGTCGACTGGGGATTCACCTCAGCTCGAGGCGGATCGAGCGTGGGGGACTTCGCCGGTCTCAACCTTGGCGGGCACGTCGGGGATGATCCCGCTGCCGTCGAGGCAAATCGGCGGCTCGTGGCCGGCTCGCTCGACGTCCCACGAGATCATCTCCTGTTCATGAGCCAGTGCCACGGCGCCGAGATCGCGATCGTGGATACGCCCTGGCAGGGAGAGCCCCCTGCCGTGGACGCCCTCGTCACGACGTCGACCGACCTTGCCCTGGCGGTTCTTGTCGCGGACTGCACCCCGGTGCTGCTGGTTGACCAGGTCGCTGGCGTGGCCGCGGCGGTGCACGCCGGGCGTCCGGGGATGATGGCCGGAATCGTCGGGCGAGTCGTGGACGCGATGACCGATCTGGGGGCTCGGTCGATCAGCGCTGCGGTCGGTCCGTCGGTGTGCGGGCGCTGCTACGAGGTTCCCGGGGAGATGAGAACCCTGGCCGCCGCTGTCAGTCCCGTGGCGGCTGCCGTCTCCTGGCGCGGGACGCCGGCCATCGACGTCGCTGCCGGTGTGGTCGACCAGCTGCAGTCACGATCCGTCGCGGTGCACTGGATCCCGGGCTGCAGTCGTGAGTCGGAGAGCCTCTTCTCCTATCGCCGCCAGCACCGTACCGGCCGCTTCGCCGGCATCGTCCGGTTGGTGGAAGCCCGTCCTGAGGGTGGCGTATGACGTCCGCCCGCGATCCCGCCGCGCGTCGTGAGGAGCTGGCTGCCAACCTCCGCCACGTCCAGGAGCGGATCGGTGCTGCCTGCAGGGCAGCCGGCCGGCCGGGTGGCGATGTCGCGCTGATCGTGGTCACGAAGTTCTTCCCGGCCGCGGATGTCGAGACTCTGTTCCGGCTCGGCGTGACGGACATCGGGGAGAACCGCGATCAGGAGGCGTCAGCGAAGGTCGCAGCTCTGCCCTCGGAGGTGCGGCAAGGCCTTCAGGTCCATTTCATCGGTCAGCTTCAGTCCAACAAGGCGCCCTCGCTGGCGTCCTATGCCGACACGGTGCATTCGATCGACCGGGACAAGCTGGTCCGCGCCCTCGACCGGGCTGCGACCGCCGCAGGGCGTGAGCTCGGCGCCCTGATCCAGGTGAGTTTGGACGGTGACCCGGCAGGACACGGTCGTGCCGGCATACCGCCGGAGGGTGTTGCCGCGCTGGCGGACAGCATTGCTGCCGCTCAGCATCTCGCGCTTCGGGGAGTCATGGCGGTCGCGCCGCTGGGAGCGGACCCGGCGAAGGCGTTCGGCCAGCTGGCCGCCGTGGCCGGTGGTGTGCGCGCTGATCACCCGGGGGCTACCTGGATCTCCGCAGGGATGAGCGCTGATCTTGAGGCTGCCGTGGCAAACGGCGCGACACACCTGCGTGTCGGCAGCGCAATCCTCGGTTCGCGTCCGCCGTTTGGGTAGTTTTGAGATGAGTACTCGTCGACCGACGTGCAGAAACCGATGACATGCTGAACCCGATGACAGCAGAACGTAGTTAGGAGCTCGCGATGGCTGGGGCACTGCGCAAGACGATGGTGTACCTCGGGCTGGCGGAGGACCCGCGTGACGACGCCTACGAGGCGTATGACGACTACGACGAGGCCGCTGTGCACCAGGATGCTCCTGATCGCCACGAGCGTTCAGCCGCGGTGACGCCGCTGCCGACACGGACCCCGGTGGCCCGGGTGGTCCGAGACGTCGAGGTCGGCGCGCTCAACCGCATCTCGACGATCCACCCACGGACCTACAACGAGGCGAAGAACATCGGTGAGAGCTTCCGCGAGGGCACCCCGGTGATCATGAACCTCACCGATCTGGACGATGCAGACGCCAAACGCCTCGTGGACTTCGCCGCCGGCCTGGTGTTCGGTCTGCACGGCTCCATCGAGCGGGTCACCAGCAAGGTGTTCCTGCTGTCTCCCGCTCATGTCGAGGTGACGGCCAACGAGGTCGCGCCGCCCAAGGCTGCCTCGCGCGGCTTCTTCAACCAGAGCTGATCGGGACACCATCCCCACCCGCTTGCCCGATCCCCGACAGAGACAGGCATGCTGGGTATTGTGATCTCCGCACTGGTGTTTGTGTTGAACCTGTTCTTTGCTGCCCTCATCTGTCGGCTCGTCCTCGACTGGATTCAGGTGCTGTCCAGGGAGTGGCGACCTCATGGCCCTGTCCTCTTCTTTGCCGAAGCCATCTACACCGTCACCGACCCGCCGCTGAAGTTCCTGCGACGGGTGATCCCGCCGCTCTCCCTGGGTGGGATCCGTCTGGACATGGCGTTTCTGGTGCTGATACTGGCTGTATCCTTCACGTCAAATTTCCTAGGGAGTCTGTGACACCTGGCTGACCGGCCACCTCCTTGAGGACCCCGCTGACCGACGGGTGACTGGTCTCGGAGGTGTGCGCGCATTTCGGACATCCCCCGGATGCGCTATAAGGTGGTGCGGCCCCCCGAACGAATCGACCGAGGTGACTACATGGCGTTCATGCCCGAGGATGTTCTCAATAAGAACTTCACCGCCACTCAGTTCCGTCGTGGCTACGACGAGCATGAGGTTGACGACTTCCTGGACGAGATCGTCGTCGAGCTGCGCCGTCTCACGAGCGAGAACGAAGACCTCGGCAGACAGCTCAAGGCCTGCCAGGAAGACAAGGGAGTCATCCCGCCTGATGCCAAGGGCAAGGTCGCGGCCGCCAGAATGTCCGCTGAGCAGGCAGAGAAGGACGCCGCCGCTCGTATCGCCAAGGCAAGTGCCGACGCTGATCGTGCTGAGACGCTGGCGGCCGAGCGGGCGAGAGCCGAGCGGGACTCCGGCGTCCGTATCGCCAAGGCAAATGCCGACGCTGATCGTGCCGAGGCTCTCGCGGCTCAGCGCACCAAGGCAGCCGAGGAATCCGCGAACGAGATCGCCCGGTCCGCGTTTGCCGTTCCTGCGGCAACCAAGGAGGCGTCCAAGACGTCCAGCGAGGTCTCCGGTCCGGGGGTGGCCGGCCTGGGCTCAGCGGCCGGTGTCCTTGCCCTTGCTGAGAAGCTGCACGAAGAGTACGTATCCGAGGGCCAGAAGACCCGTGAACGCCTCATCGGCGAGGGCCAGCTACGCCATGACCAGGTCATTGGCGAGGCAACTGCGAAGCAGGAAGAGCTTCGGTACAGCGCTCAGGCCAAGCACGATTCACTCATCGCCGAGGCCACGACACGGCACGAGCAGATGATCACCGAGGCGCGCGAGCGTGCCACCGGAATGGTCGCCGAGGCGCAGCAGAAGAGGGCCGAGGTGCTTCAGACGCTTGGTCACGAGCGCAGCCTGCTGCAGAAGAAGATCGACGAGCTGAGGATATTCGAGCGTGACTACCGTGCCCGTTTGAAGTCCCACCTCGAGAATCAGCTTCACGAGCTGGCGCAGATCGGCGAGAGCGAGCCAGGCAAAGTCAGCGACGGCAAGCAGCAGGGTGGCCAGTAGTACGACGGCTCCCCGGTTCCGGCCGGTGAGCGGACGATGCGGGGCCTGACCATACGGTTGGCGCCCCGCTCTCGTCATCTGTCGTGGCTGGCGACCCACTTCCGGGGCCTGAACGCTGACCAACCGATCCCGGAGCGGCGTTTCTCCATTGAGTACTGCGCCGGAAGGTCATATCCTCACGCCACACGTTCGCGTTCTTTCGGGACGACGAATGCCATCGTGAGGGGCAGATCATGGCTGTGAAGAAGGCGACCTCAGCCACCAAGAGGGGTGCGCAGGCGAAGAAGGCTGCGCCGGCCAAGTCCGTTGTGACGAAGAACACGACGAAGGCAGGTGCGACCAAGGTGGCCGCGACCAAGTCCGCTGTGACGAAGACCGCGACCAGGGCGGGTGCGACCAAGTCCGTGGTGACGAAGTCCGTGGTGACGAAGGCGGGTGCGACCAAGGTGGGTGCGACGAAGTCCGTGGTGACGAAGACCGCGACCAGGACGCCGCCCGGGGTGGCTGCGCCAAAAGCAGGTGCGACCAAGGCAGGTGCCCGGCCGCAACGCCTGCAGGTCCGCGAGAACGAGAAGCCCTGGACGGCCAAGGAGCTCGGGGAGGTCCGGGCCGAGCTCGAAGCCGACGTGGTCCGCCTGCAGAAGGAGATCTCGGCGGCCGAGTACGACCTCGCGGGCCTCATGCGAGACGTCGGTGACGGGGCTGGCGACGACCCGGCCGACGCGGGCACCGCGACGTTCGAGCGCGAGCAGGAGATCTCGTTGGCCAACAACGCCCGTGAGGTGTTCGAACAGAGCGCCCGGGCGCTCGCGCGGCTTGTTGCCGGCACCTATGGCATCTGCGAGTCCTGTGGCAGCCCGATCGGCAAGAATCGTCTGCTGGCCTTCCCCCGTGCGACGCTATGCCTGACATGCAAATCAAAGCAGGAGCGCCGCTAATCACCTCACCGGACACAAACAAGGTCACGACTGGCCGTCCGGCCCCACGACGGCTGTTGTATCTTGCGCTGGTCGTCGTGGCCGTACCGCTCTATGCAGCCGACCAGCTGACCAAGGCGTGGGCCACCGCCAACCTCCGGCCCGAACAGCCACGTGAGCTGATCGGGTCGGTGCTGCAGCTCAACCTGATCCGCAACTCCGGTGCTGCCTTCTCGATCGGCACCGGGGCGACCTGGATCCTCACGCTGATCGCCTGCTCCGTCGTGGTCTTCATCCTGGTCAGCGCCCGACGCCTGGGCAGTCGCGGCTGGGCGCTTGCGCTCGGGCTGCTGCTCGCCGGTTCCCTGGGCAACCTCACGGACAGGATGTTCCGGGCTCCCGGACCCGGTCGGGGACACGTGGTGGACTTCCTGCAGCTGCCGCACTACCCGATCTTCAACATCGCCGACTCGGCCATCGTCAGTGCGGCGATCCTGATCGCCGTGCTGGCCTTCCGCGGCATCAACATCGACGGAACCCGCGCGTCCGGCGACCGGACAGGCAAGCACGAGAAGCACCACAAGAACGTCGAGCACGACGAGCACGACGAGCACGACGAGCACGACAAGCCCGACGAGCACGAGTTGCCCGGGAAGCCCCGGAGCGCGACCGCCCAGCCTGCCGAGCAGCAGCAGCCCCCCCAGAACCCGGCAGGACCAGATCACGATGCCTGATGTTCGTTCGCTGTCCGTGCCGGACGGGCTGGAGGGAGAACGCGTCGACTCAGCTCTCGCGCGCCTCTTCGGCCTGTCCCGAACCAAAGCCGCCGAGCTGGCCGCAACAGGCGGGGTGACCGTCGACCAGCGCACCGTGGGCAAGTCAGACCGGTTGACCGCGGGCGCCTGGCTCGAGGTGTCGCTGCCTGATCCGCCCTCGGCCAGCGGGCTCGCCGTGGTCGCGCACCCCGTGCCCGGGATGGCTGTCATCTATGACGACGACGATCTGGTGGTCGTCGACAAGCCGGTCGGCGTGGCTGCCCATCCCAGCGTCGGCTGGACCGGTCCCACGGTGATCGGCGGTCTGGCCGCAGCCGGCTATCGCATCTCGACCTCAGGGGCGGACGAGCGCCGTGGCGTCGTCCACCGCCTCGATGTGGGGACCAGCGGGCTGATGGTGGTCGCCAAGAGCGAGCACGCGTACACGGTGCTCAAACGAGCCTTCAAGGAGCGGACGGTCGACAAGACCTACCATGCCCTCATCCAGGGTCTTCCAGACCCGCTGAACGGCACCATCGACGCGCCGATCGGCCGTCATCCCAGCCACGACTACAAGTTCGCGGTGACGGCCAGCGGCAAGGCGAGCATCACCCACTACGAGGTCCTTGAGGCGTTCCGTTCGGCATCGCTGGTGGAGGTCCATCTCGAGACCGGCCGTACCCACCAGATCCGGGTTCATTTCTCAGCGCTTCGCCACCCCTGCGTCGGCGACCTGACCTACGGCGCGGACCCGGTGCTGGCCAAGAGGCTGGGTCTGGAGCGCCAGTGGCTGCACGCGGTCGGGCTCGGGTTCCAGCACCCCAGCACCGGCGAGCGGGTGGACTTCGCCAGCCCCTACCCCGAGGATCTGCAGAAAGCGCTGGACCGCATCAGCAGCTAGGTGAGCGCCTGCTCAGCTCAGGCCGATCTGCCCGCTTCAGGCCGTTCCCTCAGGCCGGTTGTCGCCCGCGCAACCTGCCTGAAGTGAGCAGGGCCTGGTTGCGCCTGTCCCTGCGGCACGGCATACCGGCCCTATCGTTTTGGCGGCATAGACTCTCTTCCGATGTCATCACAGCCAGCCTCCGACCCGAGCTTCGTCCACCTGCACGTCCACACCGAGTACTCCATGCTCGATGGTGCCGCCCGCATCGACGAGCTGTTCGAGACCGCGGTGAAGATGGGTATGCCGGCTCTGGCCACGACCGACCACGGCTACATCTTCGGGGCCTATGAGTTCTGGTCCAAGGCCAGGAAGCACGGCATCAAGCCGATCATCGGCCTTGAGGCGTACCTCACCCCGGGCACCCACCGCACGGACAAGACCCGGGTGAAGTTCGGTGATGGCGGTCGTGATGACGTCTCCGGCTCGGGTGCGTACACCCACATGACGTTGCTGGCGCGCAACACCGGCGGGATGCACAACCTCTTCCGGATGAGCTCGCTCGCCTCTATGGAGGGCTACTACTTCAAGCCCCGGATCGACCGTGAGCTGCTGGCGACCTACGGTGAGGGTCTCATCGGCACGACGGGTTGCGCCGGCGGCGAGATCCAGACCCGGCTCCGGCAGGGCCAGTACCGCGAGGCGGTTGCGGCAGCTGCCGAGTTCCGCGACATCCTCGGAGCGGAGAACTTCTACTGCGAGGTCATGGACCACGGCATCGATGTCGAGCGCCGGACCATGAAGGACCTGCTGCGCCTGTCCAAGGAGCTCGGCCTGCCCCTGCTCGCCACCAACGACCTGCACTACACCAAGGCCGAGGACGCCAAGGCCCACGCCGCGCTGCTCTGCGTGCAGTCCGGTTCGACCCTGATGGATCCGAACCGGTTCAAGTTCGATGCCGACGAGTTCTACCTCAAGAGCCCGGAGCAGATGCGCCACCTGTGGCGTGAGCTGCCCGAGGCCTGTGACAACACGCTGCTGATCGCGGAGCGGTGCGACGTGAGCTTCACCGAGAACGAGGGCGCCTATATGCCTCGCTTCCCGTGCCCCGAGGGCGAGAACGAGACCTCCTGGTTCATCAAGGAGGTGGAGCGCGGCCTTCACGTGCGCTACCCGGCCGGGGTCCCGGACGCGGTCCGGAAGCAGGCGGAGTACGAGACCGAGGTCATCGTCTCCAAAGGCTATCCGGGGTACTTCCTGGTGGTCGCCGACTTCATCGGCTGGTCCAAGAGGAACGGCATCAGGGTCGGCCCGGGGCGTGGGTCGGGAGCGGGCTCGATGTGCGCCTATGTCATGGAGATCACCGACCTCGACCCGCTGAAGCACGGCCTGATCTTCGAGCGTTTCCTCAACCCCGAGCGCGCCTCGCTGCCCGACTTCGACATCGACTTCGACGAGCGTCGTCGCGGCGAGGTGATCCACTACGTCACCAAGAAGTACGGCGAGGAGCGGGTCGCCCAGATCGTCACCTATGGCACCATCAAGGCCAAGCAGGCGGTCAAGGACGCCTCGCGGGTGATGGGCTTCCCCTTCTCGATGGGCGAGAAGCTCACCAAGGCGATGCCGCCGGCGATCATGGGCAAGGACGTGCCGCTGTCGGGGATCTTCGACCCCAGCCACAAGCGCTATACCGAGGCGGCCAGCTTCCGGCAGGTCCACGACGAGGACCCGCAGGCACAGGAGGTCGTCAAGACGGCGCTGGGCCTCGAGGGCCTGAAGCGCCAGTGGGGGGTTCACGCGGCGGGCGTCATCATGTCCAGCGAGCCGCTCCTCGACCTGATCCCGATCATGCGCCGCGAGCAGGACGGCCAGATCATCACGCAGTTCGACTACCCGAGCTGCGAGGCGCTCGGCCTGGTCAAGATGGACTTCCTCGGCCTGCGCAACCTGACCATCCTGGACGATGCGCTGATCAACGTGCGGAGCAACCGTGGCGAGGAGATCGACCTCGACGCGCTGAGCAAGACCCTGGACGACCCCGTCACCTACGAGCTGCTCGGACGGGGGGACACCCTGGGCGTATTCCAGTTCGACGGCGGTCCGATGCGTGCCTTGCTGCGGCTGATGAAGCCCGACAACTTCGAGGACATCTCGGCGGTCGGCGCGCTCTACCGTCCCGGCCCGATGGGCGCCAACTCGCACACCAACTACGCGCTGCGCAAGAACCACCAGCAGGAGATCTCCTATCCGCACCAGGACCTTGCCGAGGCGCTGGAGCCGCTGCTGGGCACGACCTACGGCCTGATCGTCTATCAGGAACAGGTCATGGAGATCGCCCAGAAGCTGGCCGGCTACACCCTGGGCAAGGCCGACCTGCTGCGCCGCGCCATGGGCAAGAAGAAGCGCTCGGTGCTGGACGCCGAGTACCTCGGCTTCGAGGCCGGCATGGTGGCCAACGGCTTCAGCCCTGCCGCGATCAAGGCACTGTGGGACGTCCTGGTCCCCTTCTCGGACTACGCGTTCAACAAGGCGCACAGCGCGGCCTACGGGCTGGTCTCCTACTGGACCGCCTACCTGAAGGCCAACTACCCGGCCGAGTACATGGCCGCCGTGCTGACCAGCGTGCGCGACGACAAGGACAAGTCGGCGCTCTACCTCAACGAGTGCCGTCGAATGGGCATCAAGGTCCTGCCGCCGGACGTCAACGAGAGCTCGGCCAACTTCACCGCGGTCGGCACCGACATCCGGTTCGGGCTGGCCGCCATCCGCAACGTCGGCCACAACGTGGTCGAGGCGATCGTGACCGCGCGTGAGGACAAGGGCCGGTTCGTCTCGTTCGAGGACTTCGTGCGCAAGTCACCGGCCGTCGTGTGCAACAAGCGCACCATCGAGTCGCTGATCAAGGGCGGCTCCTTCGACTCCCTGCAACACACCCGCCAGGGTCTGGTGCGGGTGCACGAGGCGTACATCGACGCCCTGGTCGACGAGAAGAAGCAGGAGGCCATCGGTCAGGACTCGCTCTTCGGCGGCTTCAGCTTCGGTGACAGCGGCTCCGATGGTGAGGGCGGGAGCGCTGGTCAGCCGACGTCGCTGCTGGCCATGCCCCCGATCCCGACGATCGAGTGGGACAAGGCGACCCTGCTGGCCTTCGAGCGAGAGATGCTGGGCCTCTACGTCTCCGACCACCCGTTGTTCGGTATCGAGCACGTCCTGGCCCAGCACGCCGATACGTCGATCGCGTCCCTGACCGGTGACGACAGCAAGCCCGACGGGGCCAATGTCACCATCGCCGGGCTGATCACCGGACTGCAGATCAAGCGCACCAAGAAGGGCGACCTCTGGGCGATCGCCACGGTGGAGGACCTCGACGGTGCCATCGAGTGCCTCTTCTTCCCCTCGGCCTACATGACCGTCTCGACCATGCTGGGTCATGACGTCGTGTGCGTGGTGCGCGGGCGCCTGAACCGCCGGGACGAGACGCCGACGATCTTCGCCCAGGAGCTCACCCTGCCCGACATCAAGGACGGGCCGCGAGGGCCGGTGGTGGTGACCCTGCCTCTGGCCAGAGCCACCAACGGCGTCGCGGAGCGGATCAAGAGGGTGCTGGGTGAGCACCCCGGTGTCACCGAGGTCCATCTGAAGCTCACCCAGCCCGGGCGTTCCGTGCTCATGCGGCTGGACGACTCGCTGCGGGTCACCGCGTCCCCGGCGCTGTTCGGTGACCTGAAGGCTCTCCTGGGGCCAGCCTGCCTGACCTGACCTGACCTGAACGCAGGCGGCCGTGCCGCTTGGCGCGGCGCAGGTTCCCGATATGTCGCGCGAACAAGGACGGTGGTGGCATGACCTCGAGCCTGACCCCCGTCACCTCACCACCCGGCCGGCCGCCTGCTCCTGCAGACGGTCGGGCACGGCCAGCCAGCAGTGCGGGCGCGGATCGGGGGCCATGGCGCGGCTACCGAGCCGGCCAGCCGGCATACCGGCGGGTCATGGCTGGTCTCTTCTTCGTCGGACTGGGCACCTTCTCCCTGCTGTACACGACCCAGCCGCTGTTGCCTGACCTGGCGCGCGACTTCTCGGTCAGCCAGGGCCAGAGCGCCCTGAGTGTCTCGGTGGCGACCCTCGGCCTGGCCATCGCGCTTCTGGTGGCCGGGCCATGGTCCGAAGTGGTGGGCCGGACCCCGCTCATGCGCTGGTCCCTCGTCATGTCCGCCCTGGTGGGAATGGCCTGCGCCCTCGCCCCCGGCTGGACCATGTTGCTGGTCCTGCGCTTCATGGAGGGGCTCGCGCTGGGAGGTCTGCCGGGGGTGGCGATCGCCTACCTTCGCGAGGAGATCCACCACGACAGCCACGCACGGGCGGCCGGTCTCTACGTTGGCGGGACGGCGATCGGCGGCCTGCTCGGCCGGCTGCTCGGGGGAGTGCTCGCCGACCTGGGAGGGTGGCGGGTGGCCGCCGGCGGGGTGGCGCTGCTGGGTCTGCTCAGCGCTGTGGCAGCCATCCTCCTCCTGCCGGCCTCGCGACGGTTCACCCCGGCGCCGTCGTCGCCCCGATCGCTGGCCCGGACGTCCGTCCGGCTGCTGCGCGACCCCGTCCAGCTGGCCCTGTACGGCATCGCAGCCGTGGCGATGGGCAGCTTCACCGCGGCCTTCAACGCCATCGGGTTCCGGCTCACCGATGCGCCGTACCATCTCCCGCTGTCGGTCAGCGGGTTCGTGTTCCTGGTCTACCTCGTCGGTGTCCTCGCGTCGCCCCTGGCCGGGCGCCTGGCCGGTCGGGTGGGCCGCCGGGTGGTGGTTCCGGGGGGAGCATTGGTCACCCTGGCCGGCTTCCTGCTGACCATGGCCCGTCCCCTGCCCGTGGTCGTGCTCGGGCTCGCGGTCGTGACCGGCGGGTTCTTCGCGGTCCACGGCGTCAGCAGCGGGTGGGTCGCGGCCAGGGCTGACCTGGCCTCCGGTGGCATCGGTCAGGCCGCATCGCTCTACCTGGTGTCGTACTACCTCGGGGCGTCGCTGTTCGGCGGTCTGGCCGGAACCGCGTGGTCGACCGGCGGCTGGCCGCTGGTGACCGCCTTGTGCGGCACTCTCACCGTGGGCACGCTCGCGCTGTCCCTTTTCCTGCGAACCGTCCCGGCTGTGACCCCACCTGCAGCGGAGACCGAGACGCTGGGCATTCTCGGCGCCGCGCCCTGACCTGTCTCGACGAGGGGCTGTCGCAGGCGCTGCCGCGCGGATGGTCCGTGCGGGCCCTGGTCACTTGTCGGCTACCGTGCCGTTGTGAACACCGTCAAGCCTGTTGTGACCAAGCACGTCGAGCACGAACGCGTCCACCACGGCGACCGGGTCGCCGACCCGTTCGAGTGGCTGCGGGACAAGGACGACCCGGAGGTCATTGCCCACCTCGAGAGCGAGAATGCCTACGCCGAGGCCATGACGAGCCATCTTGAGCCGTTGCGGGCGCGGATCTTCGATGAGATCAAGTCCCGGACGCAGGAGACGGACCTGTCGGTGCCCGAGTCGTACCGGGGTTGGTGGTACTACTCACGCACCTTCGAGGGCAAGCAGTATGCCGTGCAGTGCCGGGTTCGCACGGTGGCGGGCATGGAGCGACCCCAGCTCGAGCCGGGAGTCGCCCCCGAGGGTGAGGAGCTGTTGCTGGACGGCAACGAAGAGGCCCGCGGCCATGAGTTCTTCTCGCTCGGAGCCTTCGAGGTGAGTATCGACGGGCGCCGGATCGCCTATGCCGTGGACGTCGAGGGTGACGAGCGTTTTGCCCTGCGGGTCCGAGACATCGAGACCGGCGCGGTGATCGACGAGGCGGTCACCGACATCGGCTATGGCGTCGTGTGGTCACTGGACGGGCAGTACATCTTCTACACCAGGATGGATGAGTCGTGGCGGCCCTGGCAGGTCTGGCGCCATGAGGTCGGCGCTCCGGTGCAGGCTGACGTCCTGGTCTTCGAGGAGCCGGACGAGCGCTTCTGGATGGGGATCGGGTCCTCTCGCGACGACGCCTGGCTCATCATCCAGGTGGGTTCCAAGCTGACCACCGAGGTGTTGCTGCTCGACGCCGCGGCGCCCCTGGATGACCCCCGGGTAGTGGCACCTCGCCGTCACGGGGTCGAGTACGACGTGGAGCCGGCCGGGGACCGCCTGCTGATCGTGCACAACGCGAACTACCCCGACTTCGAGCTGGCCCAGGCACCGCTGGACGCGACGGGTCACGATCAGTGGTCACCGTTGGCCGAGACCGTCGCCGGGGAGCGTCTGCTCGGGGTGGAGGCGTTCGCCTCCCACGCGGTGGTCTCCCTGCGGCGCGACGGGCTGACGGCCCTGAGGGTGATGCCCCGGGACCCGTTAGTCGTCTCGGGCTTCGGCCCCGCGCAGGACCTCACCTTCGACGAGCCGCTGTACTCGGTCGGTACCGGGAACAATCCGGAGTACGAGACCTCTGCCCTGCAGATCGTGTTCGGTTCGATGGTCACACCCAAGACCATCTCGGACTACGACCTGGTGACCGGCGAGTACACCGTGCTCAAGACCCAGACCGTGCTTGGCGGCTACGACCCGGCCGACTACGTGCAGAGCCGCGAGTGGGCCACGGCCCCGGACGGGACGCTGGTGCCGATCTCGCTGGTCCATCGCCGCGACGTGACGGCGGACGGTACGGCTCCCGGTCTGATCTATGGCTACGGCGCCTACGAGATCTGCATGGACCCGTACTTCTCGGTGGCCCGGCTGTCCCTGCTGGACCGGGGGTTCGTCTATGCCATCGCCCACGTGCGAGGGGGCGGGGAGATGGGCCGCCAGTGGTATGACTCCGGCAAGATGGAGCACAAGACCAACACCTTCACCGACTTCCTCGCCTGCGCTGACCATCTGGTCGGCTCTGGGTGGGTGGCTGCGGACCGCCTGGCCGCCGAGGGCGGTTCAGCCGGCGGACTCCTCATGGGCGCGGTGGCCAACCTCGCCCCCGGACGGTTCCGGGCGATCCATGCAGCGGTCCCGTTCGTCGACGCGCTCACCACGATCCTTGACCCGTCGCTGCCGCTGACCGTGCCGGAATGGGAGGAGTGGGGAGATCCCCTCCACCACGAGGACGTCTACCGGTACATGAAGGGCTACACGCCGTACGAGAACATCGCGGCGGTCGACTACCCGGCCATCCTGGCGACGACCAGCCTGAATGACACCCGCGTCTACTTCGTCGAGCCGGCCAAGTGGGTGGCCCGACTGCGGGAGACCGTGACGAGCGACCCGGCGACCCGGCCGATCCTGTTCAGGACCGAGATGGTCGCCGGTCACGGCGGCAAGAGCGGCCGGTATGACGCCTGGAAGCAGTACGCCTGGGAGCTGGCCTTCCTGATGGATCAGGTGAGCGTGCGCTAGCCGGAGGTGCGGGGCCGGACGGCAGCCGAGACCGCTGCCGGTCGCCGGTAAGGGTGCCCTTTCCGAAAAGGTCACCGCAGCAGGCCCTGAGACGTAGACTCGGGTGTAAGCATGTGGCGCCCGAGCGGTGATTCACGATCCTTATGGTTTCGGTCCCGCGCTACGGTCAGCCGCCATGCCGGCGGCGTGAACCGAGGGTTGCCCAGGATGTATGACCAGAAGCTGTTCTTGCAGACGCTGTCACGCTTCGCTGTGATCCTGCCGGCCTACTACGACCTGGAGGCAGCACTCACCGAGCTCACGGAGAGCGTCACCGCGGTGCTGGGCCTGAGCGGCAGCGGGGTCACGATGTCCGAGGACGGGCTGCTGCGATTCGTGACCGCGGTGAGCCAGGCCTCGGGGGAGCTGGAGCGCAACCAGGAAGAGGAACAGGCTGGCCCCTGCCGGGATGCCTATGACACCGGCGAGGTGGTTCGGGTGACCGACGTGCGGGCGGAGTCCGCCCGGTGGCCGGAGTTCTCGGCTACCGCCGACCGGTTGTCCGTGGCCGGCGTGGCCGGCATTCCGATGCGGCTGGCCGACCAGATCATCGGGGCCCTGAACCTCTACTCCGGCGAGCCGCGAGAGTGGTCGGACGAGGATATCGCGGTGGCCAAGGTACTGGCCGATGTGGCGACCAGCTACGTGGTCAACGCCTCCAAGCTGCGCCAGCAGGAGCAGCTGAGCGAGCAGCTGCAGCAGGCGCTGGAGTCCCGGGTGGTCATCGAACAGGCCAAGGGGATCACCGCCCAGCAGAACGCGGTCACGATCGATCACGCCTACCAGCGCATGCGTACCCATGCGCGGAACAACAACGCCAGCCTCAGGGTGGTCGCCGAGGCGATCGTGGCCGTCGGGCTCCGGGTCTGACGTCCGGCCGTCGGCCGGCCAGCCTGGAAAATAGGTTTGAAAATGACCGTGGTGTAACGTTTGTGATGCGACGTCTCCCGAGACCCTGGTGACGTCTTCTTTCGCCCGTGCTGCTCATGACCCTTGGCGGCCCGTGTCCTTGTTCTTCCGGGACCATCGAAACGAGCCAGTCATGGTGCAGCCGAACCCATCGTCCGACTTTCCCACTGCCCGCCCGGTGATCCTTCACCCGAGCCAGGTTCCGACCGACCTCCCGGCAGCGTCGTCTGGCCGTGGGGCCCCGAGTCCGCGGGTGCGGGCGCGGAAGCGCGCCATCCGTGAGGTGGCGGTCGTTGAGGTCTCCGGTCATCTCAGTGAGGTCGTCGAGGAGCTGGACCGGGCGATCCAGCTGGCCCTGGCCGAGGGACCGCGCGGCGTGGTCTGCGACCTGTCGGCAGTGCTCGACGGCGCCGACCTGATCGCCGTTGAGGTGCTCGCGATGGCAGGACGACATGCACGCGACTGGCCGGGGATCCCGGTGGCGGTTGCCAGCGCGGACCCGCAGGTACGCGAGACGCTGGCTGCTCATCCCCTGGGCGGGCTGCTGATCGTGACCTCGTCATTGTTCTCCGCGGTCACCGCGGTGCTGGCCACCCCCGCCATGGCCGTCGAGCGGAAGCGACTGGCGCCGCACCCGACCGCACCGCGCGCCTCGCGGGACTTCGTGACACGCACCCTGCTGGACTGGCGGCTGGCCCGGGTCATCCCCTTCGCGACCCTGGTGGTCAGCGAGCTCGTGGCCAGCTCAACAATCGATGCCGGCACCGAGATCGACCTGTCGGTCGTCTGGAACCTGGGCGCCCTGCGGCTCGCCGTCCGCGACCACGGTCCCGCCATACCGGGCCAGCGTCACCCAGGTTCGGATCTGCACGGGCGAGGACTCACCGTCGTGGCCGGCCTCTCTCAGGCGTTCGGGGTTCTGCCCACCGAGGACGGCGGCAAGGTCCTCTGGGCTGTGCTCGAAGCCCACCGACCTCACCCGTCGGCCAGGCGGATCCGGTCTGAGCGCGCCAAGACGTCCCACGAGTCGCCGGTGTTCACCGACGGCCGGGGCCTGGCGGGGCTGCCATTCTGCGCCGGCGTCACCCAGCTCACCACCGCGAGCCTGGTCCTCCCGACCCCGGACGGCGATCCCACGCTGGTCCACTGATCCCACGCTTCCACTGATCCCACCCTGGTCCGCTGAGGGCCGCGGCAGCGTCTTGCGGGTGATGCGTCCCCAGGATGGTCCCGACGCGCAGGTCTCGTCCTAGCGCGCAGGCTTCCCCGAGACTGCGCGAACGATGAGCAGCACGATCGTGGCGCCGAGGATGGACCCGACGAAACCGCTCGGCCGCAGGTTGAGGCCATCGCCGAAGATGAGGCTTGACAGCAGGCCGCCCACGAACGAGCCGGCGATCCCGACCCCGAAGAGCTGGAGCCAGTTCGCCTCCCCGCCACGATCGACGACAAGATGTGCGACCCAGCCGGCAGCGAGGCCGAGGACGAGAATGGCCAGAATGAGCATGGGTGGCTCCCTCTCACAGATCCTTCACCCGAACGGATGCCCTCGACCCTGCCACCGGGGGACTGGGTCCCCCTCACCCATGGGGGATGAACCACTGCAGGGCGCTGGGGCTCTGGCGCCGCCGGCGCAGACCGGGCACCAAGTCATCAGGTCATCGCGGTCCCGCAGAGGGGCTGAGACGTCCGCGTGCTACCAGCTCGACCGTGACGAGCACCGCGATCGACTGCACCAGCAGCAGGGCGACCAGGACGACGAGCTGGACGGCGGCGGCCTGAAGCGGTGAGGCGCCACCCAGCAGCATCCCGACGAAGGCGCCGGGGAGGGTCACCAGCCCGACGGTCCGGGTCTGGTCCAGTCCGGGGACCAGCGCCAGGGCGGCATCGTCCCGGGCGATGAGCAGGGCAGAGTCGCGTGGGAGGAGCCCGATCGAGAGGGCAGCCTCGTACTCCCCGTGGCGGGTTCGCAGGGCGTCGAGGGCACGCTTGCCGGCAAGGGTCGTCGCGGTCATGGCCCCACCGATCAGGATGCCGACGATCGGCACCACGGCGATGGTCTGGCGGGGGATCAGGCCGCTCACCATCAGGGCGGTGGCGACGGGAACGGCACCCAGGGCGACCGGGGCGGCCGCGAACCACCACCGGCCCTGCGGTGCCAGCCGCCTTCCCGCCGTCAGCGAGGCCACCGACAGCATCAGCAGGATGAAACCCAGGGTCAGCCACCACGAACCCAGCACGGCGGCGATCAGTAGGCCCACGACGACGAGCTGGACACTTGCCCGGGCAGCGGCCGAGAGGTCGTCACGACCATGTCCCAGGTGTCCCCAGCGGTTGATGGCCGCGGCGAGCCCGGCACAGAGGACCACCACGATGGCCAGGCGCACCAGCCCCCCCACCCCGTTCACGCTGACGAGCCCGGCAGCGGGGACGGCCCTGGGGAGTATCACGGACCGTATTATCCCCGGACGCTGGACACATGGCGGTTCTACGCACGAATCACCCTAAACTGGGGGGGTGATCTCCCGGATTGACCTGCGTGGCCGTGCTCTCGATGCTCGTTCCCTTCGAGAGGTGCTGCCCCGCGCCGAGTTCGACGTCGAGGCGGCACTGTCGACGGTTCGACCGATCTGTCACGACGTGCGCCATCGTGGGGCCGAGGCACTGCGCGACCTGGGCGAGAGGTTCGACGGGGTTCGACCAGGACACCTCCGGGTGCCTGCAGCGGTCCTGAAGGCTGCCCTGGCCGAGCTCGACCCGCAGGTGCGGGCGGCCCTGACGGAGACCATCCGGCGGGTGCGCATCGTCCACGAGGACCAGCGCCGGACCGACACGACCACCACGGTGGCGCCCGGCGGGACCGTCGTCGAGCGCTGGCTGCCGGTCGACAGGGTCGGCCTCTATGTCCCCGGCGGGGTCGCGGTCTACCCCAGCAGCGTCGTCATGAACGTCGTCCCGGCGCAGATCGCGGGCGTGTCCTCGGTCGCGGTCACCAGCCCGCCTCAGAGGGACAACAGCGGGGTGTTCGCGGGCTACCCCGCTGCCGCCATCCTGGCCGCCTGCGAGCTTCTCGGCGTCGACGAGGTGTACGCCGTGGGCGGGGCCCAGGCGATCGCCATGTTTGCCTACGGGGCTCGCGAACCGGGTATCGACGGCACCCCGAACGCCGGGGGCGTGGTCTGTGAGCCGGTCACCCTGGTCACCGGTCCGGGGAACATCTACGTCGCCGCGGCCAAGCGCCTGCTGAAGGGCGTGATCGGCATCGACGCGGAGGCCGGGCCCACCGAGATCGCGGTGCTGGCCGACGACAGCGCCGACCCGGAGCACGTCGCCGCGGACCTGATCAGCCAGGCTGAGCACGACACACTGGCCGCCTCGGTGCTCGTCACCGACAGCGAGGATCTCGCCGCGCGCGTCGAGGCCGCGCTGGTACGCCGGGTGGCCGCGACCAAGCACACCGAGCGGGTCGCTGCCGCGCTGGCCGGCAGGCAGTCCGGGGTCGTCCTGGTCGACGACCTCGAGGCCGGCATCGCCGTGGTCAACGCCTATGCCGCCGAGCACCTCGAGATCCAGACCCGCGATGCGCGGGCCGTGGCTCTTCGGATCCGAAACGCAGGGGCGATCTTCGTGGGAGCCTTCGCGCCGGTGAGCCTGGGTGACTACAGCGCCGGCTCGAACCACGTGCTGCCCACCGGCGGATGCGCCTGTCACAGCAGCGGGTTGTCGGTGCAGTCATTCCTTCGCGGCATACACGTCGTGGACTACTCCGAGGCCGCCCTGCGCGAGGTCGCCCACCACGTGGTCACCCTCGCCGGTGCCGAGGACCTGCCAGCCCACGGAGAGGCCGTGACGGCGCGCTTCGGGGACCAGGGCCCGGCATGAGCGCCTCCCTGAGCACCTCCCTGACTGACCTGCTGCGCCCTGACCTGCGCGGCCGGACAGCCTATGGCGCCCCCCAGCTGGACGTGCCGGTTCCACTGAACACCAACGAGAACTCGTATGCCGTGCCCCAGGACGTCATCGACGCGATCGTCTCGTCGATGGCCGCGGTGGCGTCAGGTCTGAACCGCTATCCGGACCGTGAGTTCGTCCGGCTGCGCCAGGACCTGGCGGCCTACCTGACGCGGGCCACCGGGGTTGCCGTCACGGCTGAGCAGGTGTGGGCGGGCAACGGCTCCAACGAGGTGCTGCTGCACCTGCTCCAGGCGTTCGGCGGCCCCGGCAGGGTCGCACTCGGCTTCACTCCCGCCTACTCCATGCACCCGATCATCACCCGGACCGCTGGCACCAGATGGGTTGACGGGTCCCGCGGGGTCGAGGGCGCGGGCGCCTTCGACCTTGACGTCGACTCGGCCGTGGCACAGGTCAGAGCCCACCAGCCGAACATCGTGTTCCTCTGCTCGCCGAACAACCCGACCGGCACGGCACTGGGCCTCGACATCGTCGAGGCCATCTACGACGCGGCGCCCCGGGCGATCGTGGTGGTGGACGAGGCCTACGCCGAGTTCGCCCGCCCTGGCACCCCGAGCGCGCTGACCCTGCTCGGGGGCCGCCGGCGGCTCGTGGTGACCCGGACCATGAGCAAGGCGTTCGCGCTGGCCGGGGGGCGTCTTGGTTACCTGGCTGCCGACCCGGAGCTCACCGAGGTGCTGCGCCTGGTCCGCCTGCCCTATCACCTCTCGGCCCCCACCCAGGCGGTCGCCTGTGCGGCGCTGGAGCATGCGGACGGGCTCCTGGCCACGGTTGAGCTCCTGAAGACCCAACGTGACCGCATCGTGGCCGAGCTGACGCAGATGGGCCTGGACCCGGTGCCCAGCGACGCCAACTTCGTGCTGTTCGGGGGCCTCGTGGACGAGCAGGCCACCTGGCAGGCTCTGCTGGACCGTGGCATCTTGATTCGGGACGTCGGGCTGGCCCATTATCTTCGTGTCACGGCAGGGACCCCCCAGGAGACCGGGGCGTTCCTGGAGACGATGCGCAGCCTCGCACCAACCCACCGGCAGGAGCAGGTCCTTTGACGGAACAGACGGAACAGCCAGAACAGCGTGAACGGCCAGCACAGGCCGCTGGCCGCGAGCACCGCGATGATGCTCCCATCGCCGAGAACCAGGCCGCTGGGCGCACCGCCCACATCAGGAGATCGACGAAGGAGAGCACCGTCGAGGTCGAGCTCGACCTCGACGGCAGTGGTGACTCCGAGATCAGCACCGGCGTGCGCTTCTACGATCACATGCTTGCCAGCCTGGCCAAGCACTCGCTGATCGACCTGCGCGTCCAGGCCACCGGGGACGTGGACGTCGACGCCCACCACACGGTGGAGGACGTTGCCATCGTGCTCGGCGACGCGTTCAGGGAGGCACTGGGCGACAAGAGCGGCATCTCGCGCTTCGGGGATGCGACCGTTCCCCTTGACGAGGCGCTCGTTCAGGCGGTGGTCGATGTGGCCGGGCGGCCGTACTTCGTGCATACCGGTGAGCCCGACGGCCAGGCCTACGTGGTGATCGGGGGCAACTTCGCCGGGTCGCTGACCGCTCATGTGCTGGAGAGCTTCGCCCATCACGGCGGTATCGCCCTGCACGTGCGCGTGCTGGCCGGCCGGGACCCGCACCACCTGGTCGAGGCGCAGTTCAAGGCGGTGGCGCGTGCCCTGCGCGCTGCCGTGACTCTCGACTCGCGGGTCAAGGGCATTCCCAGCGAGAAGGGGAGTCTCTGATCCGTGGCTGAGCTGGCGGACTTGCCCTGGCAAGGGCGAGGGATGCTTCTCCTGCAGGGCGCGCCGGACCCGGTGGTGTCCTGGGCCCGGCGTGGTCTGCTGCCAGTTCACGTGGTGCCTCTGGCAGGCTGGACCGCGGTGATGCCCGCGGGGCCGTCCCATGCCATGGCGCCGTATGACGACACGCTGAAGGCGCTGGCCGGGCGCCCGGTTCCTTCCCGTCTACGTCCCGCCCTCGGTCTGTTCGCGGTCGACGGCAACGCGGTGGTCAGCGCTCAACGTTCCGGCTGGCGGGCAGCCCAGCGGTGGTACATCTGGATGCCGGGGGAAGGCGTGGTGCAGCCCCGGCAGCTGGTGGCAGGTCGGCCCGCCGACCTCGTCGCCGTCTCCGGGACCCGGGACAGGACAGCTCGTCGCTGGGTCCGGGAGCTTCTTGTCGACGGGGGTGGTGACGCTCCCCAGTTCCTCGCGGGGCTGCTGGAGCTGTTGGCCCTGCCAGGGTCCGACCTGCTCGACGGCAGACGGGACCCGGCGGCGACGCGGGGGTACATCAGGGTGGAGCCTGGTGAGCAGCACGTTGCCAGGTTCGAGAAGACCGTGAGCGAAGAGGCTCGGCTGCGGGCCGAGCTGGAGGAGGACTAGATGGTCGCCCGGGTGGTGGTGCTGGACTACGGCAGCGGCAATGTCCGTTCGGCGGTCCGGATGCTCGAACGGGTCGGCGCCAGCGTCGAGCTGACCGCCGACCATCGGCTGGTCCAGGAGGCTGACGGGCTCTTCGTGCCGGGCGTCGGCAACTTCCACGCCTGTATGCGCGGGCTGCGCGCGGTGGACGCGCCCCGGATGATCGACGTCAGGCTGTCCGGGGGGCGACCGGTGATGGGTATCTGCGTCGGGATGCAGGTGCTGTTCGACGGGTCGACCGAGCTGAGTGTGGACGGCCAGGAACCGGGCCTGGGGGAGTGGCCCGGAGTCGTCGAGAGGCTGGTGGCACCGGTGGTCCCGCACATGGGATGGTCGGGCGTGAAGACCGCGCAGGGCTCACGGCTGTTTGCCGGGGTCGAGGATGAGCGCTTCTACTTCGTTCATTCCTACGCGGCGCTCGGGTGGGAGCTCGAGCCCGAGGGGAGCATGGCGGCGGTGGCTCTCAGGGTGAGCTGGTCCGAGCACGGGTCACCCTTCGTGGCTGCGGTCGAGAACGGGCCGTTGGTGGCCACTCAGTTCCACCCCGAGAAGTCCGGGGACGCCGGTGCCCGGCTGCTGGAGAACTGGGTGGCGATGTTGTGAAATCCGCCGGAGCCGGCCAGTCCGCCAACCGCGCAACCCACCGCGCAACCGACCGCTGACCAGCAACCACTGATCACGTCCACTGATCACGCCCACCGAGCACCATCACCGAGCACCATCACCGAGTGACAACCAGCACAGGAGCTACCCGATCGTGACCTCACCTGTTCGCCTTGAGCTCTTGCCGGCTGTCGATATCGCTGGCGGTCAGGCGGTCCAGCTCGTCCAGGGGGTCGCCGGAACCGGAGGCCAGTTCGGTGACCCGTGGGAGGCGGCCAAGGCGTGGCAGGACCAGGGCGCCGAGTGGATACACCTGGTCGACCTCGATGCTGCCTTCGGCCGCGGCTCCAACCGTGAGCTTCTCGCGGACATCGTCGGCCGGCTCGATATCCAGGTCGAGATGTCGGGAGGCATCCGGGACGCCGAGAGCCTGGCCGCTGCGCTCTCCAATGGCTGCCGCAGGGTCAACCTCGGCACGGCGGCCCTGGAGGACCCGCAGTGGACCGCTGCGGCGATTGCCGAGTACGGCGACCGGGTCGCGGTCGGTCTCGACGTGCGGGGCACCACGCTTGCCGCGCGAGGCTGGACGAAGGAGGGCGGGGACCTCTGGGAGACCCTGGAGCGTCTCGACCGTGAGGGCTGCGCGCGCTATGTGGTCACCGACGTCAACAAGGACGGAATGCTCAGGGGCCCCAACCTCGAGCTGTTACAACAGGTTTGCTCGCGTACTGATCGCCCGGTCGTCGCCTCGGGTGGCATCTCGACCCTGGCGGATATCGAGGACATCAGGTCTCTGGTGAGCATCGGCGTCGAAGGGGCGATCATTGGATCGGCGCTCTACTGTGACGCGTTCACCCTGCCCGAGGCGCTGGACATCGCGGGGCGACCGTGACCGACGCATCCTCCGGGCAGCGAGACTCCGGTGGTGTGCCCTGGACCGGTCGCGAGCTGACAGGCACCGGGTTCGATGGCGACCAGGGCGAGGCTGACCCGGATCTGCTTGCGGCACTTGACGACCCGCGCGACGATACGGTGTTGATGCGTGCAGTGGCAGGCGCTCGCCTGCTCGTCCCGATCGTGGCCGTGCCCGGCGAGTCCGATGACCCAGCCGAGCCGGCGGCCCACAAGTCCACTGACATGGCCGTGGTGACCCTGACCTCGTCGGATGGTCAGCGTGCCTTCCCGGTCTTCAGCAGCATGGCGGCGCTCTCGGCCTGGGACGCGACCGCGCGCCCGTCCCCGGTCACCAGCTCTCGGGCCGCTCAGGGCGCGGTGACCGAGCGCTGCGACGTGATGCTGCTCGACTGCGGCTCGGGACATGAGCGTGTCCTGCGGCCCAGCATGGTGTGGGCTCTGGCGCAGGAGCGCGACTGGCTTCCGGCGCATACCGATCCCTTCGTGGCTCAGGCGCTGGTCCGTGCTACCGCCGACGAGCAGTGTGTTGTCAGCTGCGCAGGCGAGGCTGACCCTGCCGGAGCCGGCATCCTGCGCGTCGTGCTGAGCCTGCGCGCAGGGCTCGACGCCGCCCGGGTGCAGGCCCTGGCCACTCGTATCGGGGAACGGATCGCCACCGACGGCGAGGCGCGTGCCCGCATCGACGGTCTGTCCTTCACCATCCGCCACGCCTGACGACCGGAGCTGTGACAACCTGAGTGGTATGCCGCTCAGCCCGTACCGTCGCGTACTAGCCGTGCCCGCGATGCGGCAGGCGCTGCTTCTCGGGATCATGGTGCGCATCCCGATCTTCGCCGGTGGCGTCCTGCTCACCCTGCACGTCGTCCAGACCCTCCACCGTGACTACGGCTCTGCGGGGCTGGTGACCGCCGCGGCGACGGTGGCCATCGCGGTGAGCGGACCCTGGCGGGGCAGGTTGCTGGACAGCAAGGGTCTGCGCCGGGTGGTCCTGCCCTCGCTGATCGTGACGGCCCTCTGCTGGTCCATCGCACCTTTCGTGGACTACCTCCCGCTGCTCCTGCTGGCCGCACTGGCCGGTCTGTTCGTCGTGCCGGTGTTCTCGATCATCCGGCAGGCAGTCATGGCTGCCGTCCCCGACAGCGATCGGCGCACCGCACTGTCGCTGGACTCGGTGGCCGTCGAGGTCTCCTTCATGGTCGGCCCGCTCGTAGGGGTCTGGGCGGCCACGATCTGGCCCACGGCCTGGGTCCTCTTCACCGTCGAGATGCTCGGTGTCCTGGCGGGCATCGGCCTCTGGCTGGCCAACCCGGTCCTGCGCGCGGATGGTGGCGACAAAGGAGGCGGCGAAGGAGGCCTAGCCGGCACCGCCGGTACGGACAGTGAGGAACCCCTGCCACGCAAGGCGTGGTTCCGCCCCCAGTTCCTGGCTATGTGTGCGGCAGCCATGGCCAGCACGATCGTCCTGTCCGGTTGTGACATCGCGTTTGTCGCTGCCCTGCGCGACTTCGACAAGATCTCGCTGATCGGTCCGGTTCTCGCGATCTGGGGCCTGGGGTCGGTGATCGGCGGTCTCGTCTACGGCATGTTGCACCGGTCGATCTCGGCGTTCCTGCTCCTGGGCGGCCTCAGCCTGACGACCATTCCGATCGCCCTCGCCCCGAGTGTGTGGCCGCTCGCCGCGCTGGGTTTCGTGGCCGGGCTGCTCTGCGCGCCGACGATCACCGCGACGGTCGACCAGCTGAGCCGGGTGGTGCCCGACGCGGCCCGGGGAGAGGCGATCGGCTGGCACGGGTCCGCGATGACCGCAGGCTCAGCGCTGGGCGCCCCGGTGGCCGGTCTGGCGATCGACCAGTGGGGCTGGGCCGGTGGCTTCGTCAGCGTCTCCCTGGTGGGTCTGGCCGTGGCCCTCGCCGGTGCTGGCGCGACCAGGTCGTACCGCCGCTCGCGCCGCCGGGCGGCGGTCCGCCAGGTTCGGCTCACCCAGTCCCTGACGTCGTCGGCGGATCGCTGACCGGGCGCGACAGCGAGGGAGCCTGCGGATTGGCAGTCCGAGGGGTCACGCTGGTACCCTGTCACTCGACCGGCTGTGTCGTCAGCAAGTTCTGCCTCAAAGCAGTGCTCTGCGAGTGGCGCAGCGTGCAAGAGAAGCTCTCAGCAAGTTGCTTCCACCCGCGTCGGCACGCTCGCAGTTCGCTGCAGTCACAGCCGCCGGGTTCCAGGTCCGCCCGGCTGAGGCGTCGCACCCACGGTGTGCCGTCGAAGACGTGCAACGTACGGCGCGTGCTTGTCACCCGTCATACGCGGCGGTTTGGTTGGATGCTCCTTGGCATGAATGCTCCTCGCGCACCACGCTGGCGAGGGGCTTTTCTCGTCTTCCGGTGGTCACCCTGGACGGACAAACTGTCCCCCTTGACGGGAAGCTAAGGAGAACCACTATCAGCGAGCCTCGTATCAACGATCGAATCCGGGTCCCGGAAGTGCGTTTGGTTGGCCCCAATGGTGAGCAGGTCGGCATCGTGCGCGTCGAGGACGCCTTGCGTCTCGCCGCCGAGTCGGATCTCGACCTGGTCGAGGTTGCCCCGATGGCAAAGCCGCCGGTCGCCAAGCTCATGGACTTCGGCAAGTTCAAGTACGAAGCAGCCATCAAAGAGCGGGAAGCCCGCAAGAACCAGGTCAACACGGTCATCAAGGAGATCAAGTTCCGACCGAAGATCGACCCCCATGACTACGCCACCAAGAAGGGCCACGTCGAGCGGTTCCTCAAGGCCGGCGACAAGGTCAAGGTGACGATCATGTTCCGCGGCCGTGAGCAGTCCCGGCCCGAGCTTGGCTATCGCCTGCTGCAGCGTCTCGCCAGCGACATCGGTGAGCTCGGCTTCGTCGAGAGCACACCCAAGCAGGACGGGCGCAACATGATCATGGTGATCGGTCCGACCAAGAAGAAGGCTGAGGCAAAGGCCGAACAGCGTCGCAAGCGTGAGGATGACGCAGCAGCCAATGCTGCCGCACACGCCGCGCCGGCTGCGGACAGCAAGGCCGAGGCAGCACCGGATCCCGTGGTCGAGCCGGCCGCGGATGCCGCTGTTGGCACGACGGTGAGCACTCCCGCTGACGCCCAGAGCACCACAGCCGAGTAGTCCCTGACTTTTCGACAGCTTGACGACAGAACCCAGTGGGTCCGGAAGGACCCGCACGACTGAAGGAGATCGGCACCATGCCGAAGATGAAGACCCACAGCGGCGCCAAGAAGCGCTTCCGCCTCACGGGCACCGGCAAGGTCATGCGTGAGCAGGCCGGTGGCCGACACCTGCTTGAGCACAAGTCTTCGAAGAAGACCCGCTCGATCGCGAACGACGTGCAGCTGAACAAGCCGCAGGCCAAGAAGATCAAGAAGCTTCTCGGCAAGTAGTCCACCCAGCTGGATCGTCAAGAACAGCTCAAGCAAAATCAAGGCAAGGAGTCTCACGTGGCACGCGTGAAGCGGGCAGTAAACGCCCACAAGAAGCGCCGGGTAGTTCTCGAGCGCGCCAGCGGCTATCGCGGACAGCGTTCGCGCCTGTACCGCAAGGCCAAGGAGCAGGTCACCCACTCGCTCGGTTACGCCTACCGTGACCGTCGCGCTCGCAAAGGCGACTTCCGTCGCCTGTGGATCCAGCGGATCAACGCCGGAGCCCGCGCCAACGGGATGACCTACAACCGTTTCATTCAGGGTCTGAAGGCTGCCGATGTTGAGGTTGACCGCCGGATGCTGGCCGAGCTGGCCGTCAACGACGCCGCCGCCTTCGCCGCCCTCGTCGAGATCTCCCGGGCCAACGCGCCGGCGCAGGCCGTCGTCAACGCCACGGTCTGAGTCACAGCTCAGCAGCGCGCCGGCTCGACGTCACTGTCCTGACCCACAGATGATGACCAGCAGATGGTGACCACCAGATGCTGACCAATATCGGTTCCGACCGGGTCAGGTCAGTGCGGGCGTTGAGCCGGCGCGCTGTGCGTGAGCGCGAGCACCTGTTCCTCGCAGAGGGGCCGCAGGCTGTTCGCGAGGCCGTTGCGCACCGCCCTGACACGGTCAGGGATGTGTATTTCGAGGCGCAGGCGGCCAGCCGCCAGGGCGCCGTACTGGACGCGGCCCGGGCTGCAGGTCTGTCCCTTCGGGAAGTGAGCCCAGAAGTCCTCGCGGCGATGAGCGACACGGTTGTCCCGCAGGGGATTCTCGCGGTCTGCCGCCCTGTCGACGTCGCCCTCGACTCCGTGCTTGATGCGCGCCCGGGTCTGCTGGTGATCCTCACCAACGTCCGCGACCCGGGCAATGCCGGCACGGTGATCCGGGGCGCCGATGCCGCCGGGGCCGACGCCGTCCTGCTGAGCGACTCCAGTGTTGACATCTACAACCCGAAGGTGGTCCGGTCAACCGTCGGGTCGCTGTTCCACCTGCCTATCGTGGTCGGGCTGCCGATCTCCGCGCTGCTGGATCGGGTGCGCTCGGCCGGTCTGGCTCTGCTGGCGGCTGACGGCGGCGGAGACGAGGTTCTGGGCGACGTCGACGGCAACCTCGACGGACGCATGCTCGCCAGGCCCCACGCCTGGGTGATGGGCAACGAGGCCTGGGGCCTCGAGCCCGACGTCAGGGCGGGCTGCGACGCGGTCGTTCGGGTTCCCATCTACGGTAAGGCCGAGTCGCTGAACCTCGCGATGGCCGCAACCCTTTGTCTATACCGGTCGGCTGGCGTGCAGAATCGCTCCGGAATTCGCTAGAGTTTTGGGATGGGACTAGGGGCCAACGAATCGGCTGGCGAACGTTCCGCCGGGTGGTTCGCTGATGTCTGTGACCACCACCCCGACGGAATGGTGGTCGCCGACGACCAGGGCCTCATCGTCTATGTCAACGCCCGGGCCGCCCGCATCGTCGGAGTCTCCTCCCCGGAGCTGATGGGCCAGGACATCCGCAAGGCGATTCCCTTGCAGGAGTACGACGGTCGCTCCTGGTGGGACGTCACCGATCCCTGGAGCGGACTGGCCATCCGCTCGGGGCACCGTGAGAAGCTGCTGGTCATCCCCGGGATGCAGGAGGTCCTGGTGACCGCCAAGTACCTGCGCCCGGGACGCGGTATGCCGGTCAGCCAGGTGGTCGTCGCCCTGCGCGACGCCGAGGCGCGCCGCCGCGCCGAGGCGAACAGCTCCGCGCTGATCTCGACCGTGGCCCACGAGCTGCGCTCGCCACTCACGTCGGTGAAGGGTTTTTCTTCCACCCTTCTCCGCCGCTGGGACCGCTTCACCGACGACCAGAAGCGGCTGATGCTGCAGACCATCGAGGCCGACGCCGACCGGGTCACCAGGCTGATCACGGAGCTCCTGGACATCTCCCGGATCGACGCCGGCCGGCTGCAGGTGCGCAAGCTGCCGGTCGACATCTACGCGGCCATCGAGCGGCACATCGAACGCTTCGTGGCCAGCGGCTACGAGCGTGAGCGGTTCGCACTCAGCGGGCACGAGACAGAGCTGCCCGAGGTGTGGGCCGACCCCGACCGGCTCGATCAGATCCTGGCCAACCTGATGGAGAACGCCGTGCGCCACGGAGAGGGGACCGTCAGCCTGACCGTCGCCCCGGTCACCCAGGGTGGCGAAGAGGCCGTCGCGGTCACGATCAGCGACGAGGGCGAGGGCATCCCCCCCGAGAACTACCCGATGATCTTCACCAGGTTCTGGCACCGGTCCCGCCGCGGTGGCACCGGTCTGGGTCTGTACGTCGTGCGAGGGCTGGTGGAGGCCCACGACGGGAAGGTCGGCGTCGGCCGGGCCGCCTCGGGCGGGGCTGAGTTCCGGTTCACGTTGCCTGCGGGCGCCCCCGAGAACGTTCGCTGACCGGTCGGACACCTCGCCGGACCAGCGGAGCCGGCATCTAGACTCACCGTGCGCGACCTGAGCAACCCGTCACCCGAAACACCATCACCCGAACAGATGGAAAGCGATGTCTGCACCCAATAAGAAGTATGACCCGGTCGAGGTCAGCACTCTCGACCCGGCTGCCCTCGAGGCGGCCGTCGCCGAGGCACTGGCCGCCTTCGCCGCAGCCGGCTCCCTGGAGTCGCTGAAGGCCGCCCGCCTGGCCCACCAGGGCGACACGAGCGCCCTGTCCCTGGCCAACCGCGAGATCGGCGCCCTGCCGCCGACGGCCAAGGCCGAGGCCGGCAAGCGGGTCGGAATGGCTCGCGGTCGGGTGGCCAGGGCTCTGGCCGAACGTCAGGGCGAGCTCGAGGCCGACCGTGACGCCCGGCTGCTCGTCGAGGAGGCCGTGGACGTCACCGCGCCGGTGGCCCGCCGGCGTCTCGGCGCCCGTCATCCGCTCGAGCTGACCTCCGAACGAGTCGGCGACATCTTCGTCGACATGGGCTGGGAGATCGCCGAGGGGCCCGAGGTCGAGTCCGAGTGGTTCAACTTCGACGCCCTGAACCTCGGCGTCGACCACCCGGCGCGTCAGATGCAGGACACCTTCTTCGTCGACCCCCCGGACGCCGGCCTGGTCCTGCGCACGCACACCTCGCCGGTCCAGATCCGCTCGCTGCTCGAGCGTGACCTGCCGTTGTACATCGTCTGCCCCGGCAAGGTGTTCCGGACCGACGAGCTCGATGCGACTCATTCCGCGGTGTTCCATCAGATCGAGGGCCTCGCGGTGGCCGAGGGTCTGACCATGGCGCACCTGCGCGGCACGCTCGACCACTTCGTCGAGGCGCTCTTCGGACAGGGCCTGGAGACGCGACTGCGACCGTCATACTTCCCCTTCACCGAGCCCAGCGCCGAGCTGGACTTCCGGTGCTTCGTCTGCGGCGGCTCGGACGAGCACTGCCGCACCTGTGGCGGGACCGGCTGGATCGAGTGGGGTGGTTGCGGGATGGTCAACCGCAATGTCCTGACAGCGTGCGGCATCGACCCGGACCGTTACACCGGCTTTGCGTTCGGCATGGGCATCGAGCGGGCGCTGATGCTGCGCCACGGGGTCAAGGACATGCGCGAGATGGTCGAGGGAGACGTGCGCTTCAGCACGCAGTTCGGGATGGAGATCTGATGCGGGCGCCTGTTTCGTGGCTGACCGAGTACGTCGAGGGTGCGCCGGTCGCGACGGGTCGTGAGGTCGCCGCCAGCCTGGTCCGCCTGGGCCTGGAGGAGGAGGGCCTGCACGGTGGTGACATCAGCGGCCCTCTGGTCGTGGGTCGCGTTCTGGAGTTCGCCGAGGAGCCGCAGAAGAACGGCAAGACGATTCGCTGGTGCCAGGTCGACGTGGGCCAGCACGGTCAGCGGGTCACCGAGGGCACGCCGCAGGGAGTGGTCTGCGGCGCCAGGAACTTCGCCGTCGACGACCTCGTCGTCGTCGTGCTGCCCGGGGCAGTCCTGCCCGGCGGCTTCGCCATCTCGGCCCGCAAGACCTACGGCCATGTCAGCAACGGCATGATCTGCTCAGCCGAGGAGCTGGGCATTGGGGGCGCCGGCACGGACCCGCACGGCATCGTGGTGCTGCAGTCCCTGCTCGGCGACCAGGAGGCGGCGACGTTGACCCCCGGAGACGACGCGATCGAGCTGCTGGCCCTCGCCGACGAGGTCGTCGAGGTCACCGTCACCCCGGACCGCGGCTACTGCCTCAGCATGCGCGGCATGGCCCGTGAGTACGCCCACGCGACCGGCGGAACCTTCCTCGACCCGGCTGCCATCGAGTCAGCCGCGGCCAACGAGCGCGGGTATGCCGTGCGGCTGGCCGACGAGGCGCCGCTGAACGGCCGCGCGGGTTGCGACCGGTACGTGGCACGGGTGGTGCGGGGGG
>DASVKO010000025.1:0-28882 GCA_036385355.1 Dermatophilaceae bacterium | reverse complement strand
CCAGCACGCAAGCCGGGAACACCGGCCGACTCAGAAATCACCCAAAAGGAGAAGAAACCATGACCCTCGTCAAGGACATCCGCAAGACCGTCACCGACACCACCCCCGTCTTCGCCGTCGTCGGAGTCACCGACCTGGCCGTCGAGAGGCTGCGGGACGCCCGCGCCCGCGCTGCTGTCGTTCGCCACGACTTCACCCTGAGTGCGCTGCAGGACAAGGCAGTCCAGCGCTTCGAGAAGGTCACCGAGCAGGCCCAGCAGATCCCGGCCGACGTGCGGACCCAGACCGTCGAGGCGGCCGACAAGGCTCAGCACACCTACGCCGAGCTCGCCGTGCGCGGCCACAGCCTGGTCAAGCGCCTCCGCACCCAGAAGTCCACCCAGGACCTGCTGGCCCAGGCAGGCAGCACCGTCTCCCTCGGCAAGGGTGCCGTCACGACCGTCCGCAAGGCCGCCTCTGACACCCAGCGCGCGGCCAAGGCCACGCTGACCACCGGTCGCCACGAGGCCGAGGTCGTTCGGGACGCCGTTGTCTCGTCGATCCACCACGAGACGGAGGCCACCACCGGAGCTGTGAAGAAGTCCGCCACCGCCACTCGCACATCGGCCAGGCGCACCGCCACGACCGCCAAGAAGGGCACCGCCGCGGCGGAGCGGGTCACCAAGTCGACGGCCACCAGCGCCACCAAGACCGTGGCCGCGGCCGCTGAGGCCACCAAGGTCGCCACCCCGAAGATCGGCGACTGACTCAGCAACAGCAGCTGCCACTGGCAGCCGAGCAAGAGACCGCCCAGCGTGGCCGGCGTCGTTCACTCGACGTCGGCCACGCTGTCGGTGGAGCGTAAACTCGCCCTCGTGACCCAGCAGTGAACCTCCCCGTGACCGAGCTCCCAGCGCCCCGGTACGACTCGCCTCAGCGAGTGCCCCTGTACGACGCACCCGTGGTGGCCCACGTCGTCCGGTCCGGTTTTGTGGAGTCCGTGCATCGCGGCAGCGTGGTCGCGTTGGATGCCGGCGGCTCGACGTTGCTCTCGGTCGGTGACGTGACCGGTCCGGTGTTCCCGCGTTCGTGCAGCAAACCCATCCAGGCGCTGGCCATGCTGCGCGCTGGCCTGGACCTGGACGGCGAGCTCCTCGCGCTCGCCGCCGGGAGCCACTCGGGGGAGTCGTTCCACCTCGAGGGAGTCCGGCGAATCCTGGCCGGGGCCGGGCTCACTGAGAAGGACCTGCGGAACACCCCCGACCAGCCGTACGAAGAGCTGGAGCGCAACGCCTGGATCGCCTCCGGCCGCGCAGCGACCTCGCTCGCCCAGAACTGTTCGGGCAAGCACTCGGCCATGCTCGCCACCTGTGTCGCCGCCGGGTGGGACACCACGACCTACCTCGAGCCGGCACACCCGTTGCAGCAGCTGATGGCGCAGACACTGGCCGACCTTTCGGGCGAACCCGCCGCGGCCGTGGGGGTTGACGGCTGTGGTGCCCCGGTCATGGCCGTGTCGCTGACCGGCCTGGCACGCGCCTTCGCCCGCTTTGCCACCGCTCCCGAGGGCACCGACGAGGCCAGGGTGGCGGCCGCGATACGGGCCTATCCGCAGTGGCTCGGCGGGACGAACCGGGACGTCACCGCACTGATCCGGGGTGTGCCGGGCCTGATCGCCAAGGACGGTGCCGAGGCGGTCTATGCCGTGGGGCTGGCCGACGGCCGCGGCGTCGCCCTCAAGATCGCCGACGGAGGGCAGCGTGCCCGGCCCGTCGTGATGGCAGCGGCGTTGCGCCGGCTGCGGATCACGGCCGACGTCCTTGATGTGCTGGCCTACGCCCCCGTGCTCGGCCACGGCCAGCAGGTCGGGTCGATCGAGGCCGTCGGGATCTGAGCACGAGCGCGGGGATCGTCTGCGTCTGATCCCGGTTCGGCACGTAGGCTGGGCGCATGTCCAACATCTTCGGGAGCCTTCAGGCGCTCATCATGTTCGCGTTCGGCATCGCCGCTCTGGGGTTGTCGGTGTTCGGTCTCGTTGATGCTCTGCGACACCGTCCTGACGCGTTCACCGCTGCGGGCAAGCGGACCAAGAACTTCTGGCTGCTCGTGCTCGGGGTTGCCGTCGCCCTGAGCATCGTCAGCGTCTACTCCGCGTTCACGATCACCTGGATCGTCGCCGTGGTCGGCTCAGGGGTCTATCTCGCCGATGTGCGCCCGGCGCTGCGCAGGGTGATGGGTCGCGGGTCCTCCCGCAACGGCTGGTGACCGACCGTCCGGCTGGCCAGGTCAGGTCGATGCTGGACGGTCCGCATGGCTGTCTTGAGTACCTCACGACCGGATCGGGTATCCCCGCAACGATCTTCGCGCACGGCCTCGCCGGCTCGATCCAGACGACCCGCCCGTTCGGGTCGGGCGTCAGGGGGAGCCGCACGTTCCTGCACTTCCGGGGTCACGGAGCGTCTGCTCCCGTCGAGAGTCCCTGGACCTACCCGGCCCTCGCAGGTGACCTGAGGGCTGTGGCCGACCATGTCGGCGCGACGCAGGCCCTGGGGGTGAGCATGGGCGCCGGCGCGTTGTGCAGCCTGCTGGCCCGCACCCCGCTCCGGTTCGAGCGGTTGGCGTTCGTCATGCCGGCCGTCCTGGACCGGCCGCGCACCGATGACTGCCCTGGTCGAATGCTGGAGATGGCCCAATGCGTCGACGATTGCAGCGTAGAGGGTCTGGCGGCCCTCCTGCTTGAGGGAGAGCCTGCCCGGGTGAGGACGCAGCCGGCGGTCCAGCTCTGGTGCAGGCGTCAGGCGGCCGCGCTGGTGGGCACGCCGGTATCGCAGGCGTTGCGGGCCCTGCCCCGTGAGGTTCCCCTCCCGGACCGCGCGGTGCTTGCGGCGGTGACCTCGCCGGTGCTCGTCATCGCCCAGGAGGATGACCCCCTGCACCCGGTATGGGTGGCGGAGCAGCTCGCTGTCGTGCTGCCGGACGCCCGCCTGGAGGTCATGGCGCCCGGCGGCATCATGTGGAGCCACCGGGCACTGCTGAGAGAGCTGGTCGGGGGGTTTCTGTCCGGAGAACCTCGTCAGCAGTCGACCTGACCGGGTGGGGCCGTCGGGTGCTGACGAATCTGAAGGACGAAATACCTGGAGGCGCTGGTGCGTTGGGACTGAAGGTTCCATTCACCGGCACAGTTCGTGTCTGTGGTTGTTCGTCGTTGTCGGTGGTCGTCGGAGGAGCACGGTCCCTGGGTTGGTAGTCGCCCGAGGAGCACGGTCCCCAGGTTTGTCAGAGGTTCGGACGTTGTCAGTTGCCAAGGTGCCAGGAGGGACCGATGTCGGCAGTGCCGCAGGTTCGCCGGGTGGCCATGCTCAGTGTCCACACCTCACCCCTCGAGCAGCCGGGAACCGGCGACGCGGGCGGCCTGAACGTCTACGTCGTGGAGGTCTCCAAGCGGCTGGCGCGCCGGGGTATCGAGGTTGAGATCTTCACCAGGATGACCGAGGGCTCACTGCCGTTGCAGTCCGAGATTGCGCCCGGGGTCCACGTTCGCAACGTCATCGCAGGACCCTTCGAGGGCCTGGGCAAGGGGGACCTCCCCGGACAGCTCTGTGCGTTCGCCCAGGGGGTCATGCGTGCGGAGGCAGCCCGGCCGGAGGGCTGGTACGACCTGGTGCACTCCCACTACTGGCTCTCGGGGCAGGTCGGCTGGCTGGCGGCGGACCGCTGGCGGGTGCCGCTGGTGCACACCATGCACACGATGGCCCGGGTCAAGAACGCCCGGCTGGCCGAAGGGGACACCCCCGAGCCGCCCGGTCGCGAGATCGGTGAGGCGCAGGTCGTGGAGGCCGCCGACCGCCTCGTGGCAAACACCCTGGGCGAGGCCGGAGAGCTGATCGAGCTGTATGACGCTGATCCCGGCAGGGTGCGGGTCGTGTCGCCGGGCGTCGACCTGGACCTCTTCACCGTCGGTGACGTGGGGGCGGCGCGGGCCAGGCTGGGGCTGCCCCAGGATGCGCACGTGCTGCTCTTCGTGGGCCGGATCCAGCCCCTCAAGGCCCCTGACGTGTTGCTCAGGGCGGCGGCGGACCTCCTGGCCCGGCGGCCCGAGCTGCGCCAGAGACTGGTGGTTGCCGTCGTGGGAGGCCCGAGCGGCTCGGGCCTGGACAAGCCCCGCGTGCTGCAGGAGCTGGCCCACCAGCTCGGCATCCAGGCGCAGGTGCGCTTCGTGCCTCCGGTCGATCGAGCGACCCTCGCGCTGTGGTATCGCGCCGCTGACCTGGTCACCGTGCCGTCCTACAACGAGTCGTTCGGTCTCGTGGCGGTCGAGGCCCTGGCTTGCGGGACTCCTGTCGTTGCCGCCGCGGTGGGTGGCCTGCCGTGCGCGATCGGCGACGGCGGCCTGCTCGTCGACGGGCATCAGACGGCTGACTGGAGCGCCGGCATCGAGGGCCTGCTCGATGATCCGACACGCCGGGAGCTGTTGAGCCGCAAGGCTGTTGAGCACGCATCGCACTTCAGCTGGGAACACACGACTGACCGCCTGCTCGAGGTCTACACCGAGTCCATGGTCGCTCGCGCAGACTCAGCAGGCTCAGCCGGCCCGGTGACCTCAGCAGCCTCACCGGTCGATGACGCCGCAGACCTCAGCGGCGCTCTGGCGGTGATCCCGTGACGGGACGACGGCCGCCCCGGGCCTGCGCACCGTCCCTGGGTTTGCCCGCTGTCGGGCGCACCGTGGTCAGTACGCCCAGGTGTGTTTGTCTGGAGGGGTTCTTGTGAGCGGTACCTTGCCCGATGGTGCCGCTGTTGACGTGAAGGAGACGGTGCGGCAGTTCCTCGACGAGGCCGGTATCGAGTGGGAGCTCGGCCGGCGCCCGGGGGAGTTCATCGTGACGTTGCCGGGGGAGAAGAAGCTGAAGACGTTGTGCTCGGTGGTGGTCGGCGAGCAGTCCCTGTCGATCTCCGCCTTCGTCGTGCGCAACCCGGACGAGAACCACGCGGCCGTCTACGCCCACCTGCTGCGTCGCAACCTCAAGCTGCCCGGACTGGCCTACGGAATCGACAAGTCCGGCGACGTCTACGTCACGGGCCGCGTCCCGATCCAGGGGGTGAGTGCGGCATACCTCGACCAGATCTTCGGCGTGGTCCTGGATGCCGCGGACGGCGCTTTCAACGACCTCCTGGCGATGGGATTCCTGGAGTCGATGAAGAAGGAGTGGGCCTGGCGCAACGCCCGGGGCGAGTCCACCCGCAACCTTGACGCATTCCGCCACCTGTTGGAGACACCCGCTGAGGGGCCGACGCCCTCGCCCTAGACTCGGACCATGACCACAGCCGAATCTTTCACGCTCATCCTTCTGCGACACGGCGAGAGTGAGTGGAACGCCAAGAACCAGTTCACCGGCTGGGTCGACGTCGATCTGACCGACAAGGGCCGGGCCGAGGCCGTGCACGGTGGCCAGCTGCTGAAGGAGGCCGGCCTGCTCCCCGACGTCGTGCACACCTCGTTGCAGCGTCGTGCCATCAACACCGCCAACCTGTCCCTGGACACGGCCGACCGACACTGGATCCCGGTGAGCCGTTCCTGGCGACTGAACGAGCGCCACTACGGCGCTCTGCAGGGCAAGAACAAGAAGCAGACCCTCGCGGAGTATGGCGAGGAGCTGTTCATGACCTGGCGCCGCTCCTTCGACGTCCCGCCGCCGCCGCAGCCCGTCGACGACGAGTTCAGCCAGGCCCATGACCCCCGCTACGCGGACATCGAGGGCGGCCCGCCGGTCACCGAGTGCCTCAAGGACGTCATCGCCCGGATGCTGCCCTACTGGGAGAGTGCGATCGTGCCCGACCTGCGAGCCGGCAAGACCGTCCTGGTCGCCGCGCACGGCAACAGCCTGCGCGGGATCGTCAAGCATCTGGACGGCATCAGCGACGAGGCCATCTCCGGCCTCAACATCCCCACCGGCATGCCGCTCGTCTACCGGCTGGACAACGACCTCAGGCCGATCATCGCGGGCGGGGAGTACCTCGACCCCGAGGCGGCCAGGGCGGCCGCCGAAGCGGTGGCCAACCAGGGCCGCTGAGGCTGTGGTCGCCCGGCGTCACTGAGGCTGTGGTCGCTGAGGCGGCTTACAGGTCCTCGCTGTCCATGTCGCCCTCTGTCGAGTACTCGCCGGTGACCAGGTACACGACCCGGCGGGCGACCGAGACGGCGTGATCGGCGAACCGCTCGTAGTAGCGGCCCACCAGCGTCGCGTCCACGGCTGCCTCGGTGCCGTACTTCCACTTGCCGTCCATCAGCATGTTGAAGATGTCCCGGTGGAGGCGGTCCATCTCGTCGTCGTCACGCTCGAGGGCCAGTGCGGTCTCGATGTCCTTGCCGGCGATGACCGATCCGGCCTTGGCGACGATCCGCTCTGCCACCTGACCCATCTCCAGGACGGTGGAGCGCATCACCGGGGGGATGGCCGAGTTCGGGTAGCGCAGCCGGGCCACCTTGGCCAGGTGCCGTGCAAGGTCGCCCATCCGCTCGAGGTCGGAGCTCATCCTCATCGCGGTCACCACCATGCGCAGGTCGGTGGCCACCGGTTGCTGACGGGCCAGCAGGTCGATCGAGCGCTCGTCGAGGTCCCGGCGCAATGCGTCGATCTGCTCGTCGGCGGCGATGACGCTCTCGGCCAGGTTCAGGTCGGCGTCGAGCAGCGCCCTGGTCGCCCGTGCCATTGCCGACCCGGCAAGCCGGGTCATCTCGACCAGCTGGTCGGAGATCTTGTCCAGGTCCTCATGGAAGGAATCGCGCATGGGTCTCTTCTCATTGTCGGTGGTTCAGTGTTATCGATGTATCCGTGTCGTCGGCGTGTCCGTGCCTGCCGGGCGCGCGCCCACACGCCTTCGCGGAGGCTCGCACCCGCCGGTGAACGGTGATCGGCTTCGAGGTGAACAATAGGGGACGATGGCGCTCAGCCCTTCGAGCGAGCGAACAGCCTTGGATCTTACCGTGCGTACGCTGGGTGACGTGGACCCGACGACTGCGGCAGTTCTTGGTGGAGCGCTCGGTCTGCTGATCGGCGCCGTCTCGGTGGCTTCGGTGCGCAGGCCGGGGGGGGCGACGCACCGTTCCCCGCAGGCTCCCGATCCTCGCGCGCTGCCGCCCGGAGTCTCCGAGGTGCTGGCCGTCCTGCGCTCGGGGGCGATAGTTCTGGACGCAGCCGATGCCGTGGTCAGCACCAGCCCCCCCGCCGTTGCCCATGGGCTGGTCCGCGATCACGACCTGGTCCACGACGAGCTCCGCCACCTGGCCAGGCAGGTCCGCCGCGATGGTGTCATCAGGGAGGTCGAGCTCGACCTGCCGCGGGGTCCGCTGGGACGTGGCCGCATCATGGTGGGCGCGCGAGTAGCCCCGCTGGGCAACGGTTTCGTGCTCCTGCTGGTGGATGACCGCACCGAGGCCCGACGGGTCGAGGATGTCCGTCGTGACTTCGTCGTCAACGTCAGCCATGAGCTCAAGACTCCGGTGGGTGGCCTGGCCCTGCTGGCCGAGGCCGTCCTCGAGGCCAACGACGACCCCGAGGCGGTGGCCCGTTTCGCCCACCGGATGCAGGTGGAGAGCACCCGGCTCACCCGGCTGGTCCAGGAGATCGTGGACCTGTCCCGCCTCGAGATCGCCGGAACCCTGCACGATCCCGAGCTGGTGGATGTTGGCGAGGCAGCAGCCGAGGCCATCGAGCAGTCGAGGCTGGTCGCCGGGTCCCGGGGCGCAGAGATCGTGTCGTCGCTGACGAAGGACGCCTACGTCTTCGGCGACGCCGACCTGCTCGCGACCGCCATCCGCAACCTTGTCGGCAACGCCATCAACTACTCCGCGCCGGACTCCCGGGTGGCGGTCAGCGTGCGCACCGCCGGACAGCTGGTCGAGATCGCCGTCGCGGACCAGGGGCAAGGCATCCCCGAGAGCGAGCAGGCCCGGATCTTCGAGCGGTTCTACCGCGTCGACGCCGCGCGGTCCCGCGCGACGGGCGGGACGGGTCTGGGGCTGGCCATCGTCAAGCACATCTGCGCCAACCACGGCGGAGAGGTCACGGTGTGGAGCGAGACGGGCCACGGCTCGACCTTCACGATGCGTCTCCCGGCGGCACCCACGACCCGGGCGAGCGCTGACCCGGCCCCCGGCACACCTGCTGGTGCTGCGCAGACTCCCACAGCCGGACATCGAACTCGAGAGGTCTCCTGATGACACGCATCCTGGTGGTGGAGGACGAGGAGTCGTTCTCCGACCCGTTGTCCTACCTGCTGCGCAAGGAGGGATATGAGGTGTCGGTGGCCGAGACCGGGCCCGTGGCTCTCGAGGACTTCGACCGTGCGGGCGCGGACCTCGTGCTCCTCGACCTGATGCTCCCGGGCCTGTCAGGGGTGGACGTGTGCCGGGCCCTGCGGCAGCGCTCGTCCGTGCCGGTCATCATGCTGACGGCCAAGGACAGTGAGATCGACAAGGTCGTCGGACTCGAGATCGGGGCCGATGACTACGTCACCAAGCCGTACTCCAGCCGCGAGCTGCTGGCCCGGATCAAGGCGGTTCTGCGTCGTGGTCAGGAGCCCGAGGAGCTGCTGCCTCCCACGCTGGAGTTGGGTCCGGTCCGGATGGACGTCGAACGGCACGTCGTCACGGTCGACGGGAAGTACGTGGCTCTGCCGCTCAAGGAGTTCGAGCTCCTTGAGATGCTGCTGCGCAACTCCGGCAGGGTGCTGACCCGCGTACAGCTCATTGACCGGGTGTGGGGCAGCGACTACGTCGGGGACACCAAGACCCTGGACGTTCACGTCAAACGGCTGCGTTCCAAGGTCGAGCCCGACCCTGCCAGCCCCCAGTTCATCGTCACGGTGCGCGGTCTGGGGTACAAGTTCGAGGCTCTCTGAGCCCTGCGCAAGCACGGGAATCAGTATTCTGTCAAGGCCCCTCGCGCAGCCAATATCCGCGATACTATGGCTCTGACCTGCAGAAACGCCGGATCGCGCATTCCGTCGTGTCCTTTTGCCGTGGTATCCTTAAGGTCGCGAAAGGGGTACCTAGCAGATGGCTTTCAAAGTCGGCGAAACGGTCGTGTACCCGCACCACGGTGCGGCATTGATCGAAAAGATGAAGACCCGCACCATTAAGGGCGAAGACAAGATCTACCTCGTGCTCAAGGTCGCTCAGGGCGATCTGACCATCGAGGTACCAGCTGAGAACTGTGACCTCGTGGGTGTCCGCGATGTCGTGGGTCAAGAGGGACTGGAGCGTGTCTTCGAGGTCCTGCGCGCTGCGCACACCGAGGAGCCGACCAACTGGTCGCGGCGATACAAGGCCAACCTCGAGAAGCTCGCCTCAGGTGATGTCATCAAGGTCGCCGAGGTCGTCCGTGACCTGTGGCGTCGTGACAAGGACCGTGGTCTCTCCGCCGGAGAGAAGCGCATGCTGGCCAAGGCTCGCCAGATTCTCGTCTCCGAGCTGGCGCTCGCCGAGAAGACCAACGAGGACAAGGCTGAGGCCATCCTCGACGAGGTCCTCGCCTCCTGATCGAACAGGTGAACCCAGGGCGCTCCAGTGTGAACGTGGCCCTGATCCTGGTTGCTGCCGGTAGCGGTGAACGGCTTGGCGCCGGGATGCCCAAAGCATTTGCCCCGTTGTGCGGGGAGCCTCTACTGGCTCACGCGCTGCGGGGCGCTTTGGGCTGTGCCGAGGTGGGGCACGTCATCGTCGTGGGCCCCGGCTCCCACCTCGAGCAGGCCCGCGCCGTCGTCGGCCACGGCGTGCTCCCCGACGGCACCCTCTCCGGAGCCGGTCAAGGGGCTGATCGCCCCCGCGTGGATGTCGTGGCCGGCGGGCTCGATCGGTCGGCATCGGTCGAGGCGGGCCTTGCGGTGCTGCGACCCGACGACGGCATCGTCCTGGTTCACGACGTCGCCCGGTGTCTGGCGCCCCCGGACCTGTTCGCCAGAGTTATCGAGGCTGTTCGGGCGGGCCATCCTGCAGTCGTGCCGGGTCTCCCGGTGACCGACACCGTCAAGGTGGTCGACGCCCAGGGCCGTGTGCTGGCGACTCCGGATCGTGACTCGCTGCGCGGCATCCAGACTCCGCAGGGGTTCCTGCGCCCCGTGCTCGAGCACGCCCACGCGGGTGGTGCCTCCGCGACCGACGATGCCGGGCTCGTGGAGCGGGGCGGTGAGCACGTGCGCGTCGTCACCGGCGATCCTCTGGCCCTCAAGATCACCTCCCCCCTCGACCTCACTGTCGCGACGGCTCTGCTTCAGAATGGCCGGTATGACGGATAGCCCGCAGTCCAGCCACGGAGCGCCGCCCGGACGGGCGCCCGGTTCCTTCCCCGTGCCCCGGATAGGGATCGGGGTGGATGTGCATCCGTTCGGCGACGACGACCGGACGCTGTCGCTGGCCGGGCTGGCCTGGCCGGGTGAGCGCGCGCTGGCCGGCCACTCCGACGGCGACGTTGCTGCCCATGCAGCCTGTGACGCGCTCTTCTCCGCCGCCGGGCTCGGAGATCTGGGAACTCATTTCGGCACTGACCGCCCTGAGCTGACCGGTGCCGCCGGGGTCACCCTGCTGGCGCAGGCCGCACAGATCGTGACCGGGGCCGGCTATGTCATCGGGAACATCGCCATCCAGATCGTCGGCAACAGGCCCAGCCTGGGGCCCCGACGCGACGAGGCTCAGTCCGTGCTGTCCGCGGCTGCGGCAGCACCGGTGTCGCTCTCGGCGACGACCACCGACGGGCTCGGGCTGACCGGACGGGGTGAGGGCATCGCCGCCATCGCCACGGCGATCGTGTTCACCGCACCCTGACTGCTCAGGTCAGCCGGCGGTGCTCAGGTCAGCCGGCGGTGCTCAGGTCAGCCCGCAGTGCTCAGGTCAGCCCGCAGTGCTCGGGTAGACCCGCTTCCTGCCGCCGGTCCCGGGCCGGCGACCGGCCTCAGCTGAGCAGGATGGGCAGACCGGCCTGCGTAGTCTGAGGCTTCAACCCATCAGAGGAGATCAGCATGCCGAGCACGGTCAAGGGAGTCATCGCACGCGCCAAGGGTGCGGCGGTGGAGATCGTCGACGTCATCGTGCCGGACCCGGGCCCGGATGAGGCGGTCGTCAGGATCGAGGCGTGCGGGGTCTGTCACACGGATCTGCACTACCGCGAGGGCGGCATCAACGACGAGTTCCCCTTCCTGCTGGGCCATGAGGCCGCCGGCGTGGTCGAGGCCGTCGGCGAGGGCGTCACTGACGTGGCGATCGGCGACTTCGTGATCCTGAACTGGCGCGCGGTCTGCGGTCAGTGCCGCGCTTGCGCCAGGGGCAAGCCGCAGTACTGCTTCAACACCCACAACGCGAAGCAGAAGATGACCCTGACCGACGGCACCGAGCTCTCGGCGGCGCTCGGGATCGGTGCCTTCATCGAGAAGACCCTGGTCGCGGTGGGACAGTGCACCAAGGTCGACCCGCAGGCCGACGCCACTGCCGTGGGCCTGCTCGGTTGCGGGGTGATGGCGGGGTTCGGCGCCGCGGTGAACACCGGTGGCGTCAGCCGTGGCGACTCGGTGGCCGTGATCGGCTGCGGTGGTGTGGGCAGTGCCGCGATCGCCGGTGCCAAGGTGGCCGGGGCGACCACGATCGTCGCGGTGGATGTGGATGACCGCAAGCTCGAGTGGGCCAGGAAGCTCGGCGCCACCCACACGGTCAACTCCCGCAGCACCGACGCCGTTGAAGGCATCAGGGGGCACACCGGCGGCCACGGAGCCGATGTGGTGATCGAGGCGGTCGGCCGGCCTGAGACCTACGAGCAGGCTTTCTACGCCAGGGACCTGGCCGGCACGGTGGTCCTGGTCGGGGTGCCCACGCCCGGTCTGGAGGTCACCCTGCCGATGATCGACATCTTTGGACGTGGCGGGGCGCTGAAGTCCTCCTGGTATGGCGACTGCGTGCCCAGCCGGGACTTCCCGATGCTGGTCGACCTCTACCGTCAGGGTCGTTTCGACCTCGGCGCCTTCGTGTCCGAGACCATTGGCCTCGGCGACGTCGAGGCGGCTTTCGACAAGATGCGCAAGGGCGAGGTCCTGCGTTCGGTCGTGGTGCTGTGAGCCTGGCTGCCACCGGCGTCCGCATCGAGAAGGTCGTCACCTCGGGCACGTTCAGCCTGGACGGCGGCACCTGGAACGTCGACAACAACGTCTGGGTGATCGGCGACGACGACGACTGCATCGTCATTGACGCCGCGCATGACGCCGAGCCGATCGTGGCCGCCGTGTCCGGGCGCAGGGTCATCGCGATCCTGCTCAGCCACGCGCACGACGACCACATCGGCGCGGTCGGTGAGGTCCATGACGCGACGGGCGGTCCGTCATACCTGCATCCGGCCGACCGGGTCCTGTGGGACACCGTCTACCCGGTGGACCCCGATGGCGAGCTCGCCGACGGTGACGTGTTCACCGTCGGTGGCGTGGACGTCGAGGTCCTGCACACCCCTGGTCACGCCCCGGGCGCCTGTTGCTTCTCAGTCCCGGCCCTGCGGGTCGTCTTCACCGGTGACACGTTGTTCGCGGGAGGCCCGGGCGCGACCGGGCGGTCCTACTCGGACTTCCCCACGATCATCGACTCCGTCCGCGGCAGGCTGCTGAGTCTGCCGCCACAGACGGTCGTCCACCCCGGACACGGTGATGACACCACGATCGGGGCCGAGGCGCCGCAGCTGCAGGAGTGGATCGAGCGCGGTCACTGAGCCTCTTCGCGCGCTCTCGCTCGGTACAGGCCACTGCCAGCCGCCAATTTGGGGCCGAAAACCGGCCTGAACTGAGCAAACCGCCCCGAAGCGAGCAGGCAGGCGGCTCGGCAGCAACATTCTCGCCGGTAGCCTTGGCTGGTGAGCATTCGCCTGTACGACACCGCCACGCAGGAGCTGCGCGACTTCGTCCCGATCACCGAGGGCAGGGCCGGCATCTACGTCTGCGGACTCACGACCCAGGGCGCCCCGCACATCGGGCACGTCCGGTTCGCCGTGGCGTTCGACATCCTGCGCCGGTGGCTGACGCGCGGGCACGGTCTCGACGTCACCCTGATCCGCAACGTCACCGACATCGACGACAAGATCCTGGCCAAGTCCGCCGAGGCGGGTGTCCCGTGGTGGGCCTGGAGCTATGCCAACGAACGCGCCACCAGCGAAGCGCTTGACCTGTTGGGCGTCCTGCCACCAACCTACGAGCCGCGCGCGACCGGCCACATCACCGAGATGCACGAGATCATGCAGACCCTCATCGACAAGGGCCACGCGTACGCCGCCGCGGACGGCAGCGGTGACGTCTACTTCGATGTGCGCTCCTATCCGCCATACGGCGAGCTGACCCACCAGCGGATAGACGACATGGAGGCGGCTGCCGATGCCGACCCGCGCGGCAAGCGCGACCCGCGCGACTTCGCGTTGTGGAAGGGCCACAAGGCGGGTGAGCCGGAGACGGCGAGCTGGCCGACGGCATTCGGCCGGGGTCGTCCGGGCTGGCACCTGGAGTGCTCGGCGATGGCCCGCAAGTACCTCGGTGACACCTTTGACATCCACGGCGGGGGCGTTGACCTGCGCTTCCCGCACCACGAGAACGAGCAGGCGCAGTCGCGTGCCGCAGGCCTCGGGTTCGCCAACTACTGGCTGCACAACGCGTGGGTGACCGTCAGCGGCGAGAAGATGGGCAAGTCGCTGGGCAACGCGCTGCTCGTCCGCGAGATCACCAAGGTGGCGCGTCCGCTCGTGGTCCGCTACTACCTGGGGGCGGCTCACTACCGTTCGACCATCGAGTATCACCAGGGGTCGCTTCGGGAGGCCGGGGCTGCGGTCGAGCGCATCGAGGGCTTCCTGCGCCGCGCCCTCGGCAGCAACCAGGGCGAGAGCACCCCGGTTGGGGGCGCCCATGGTGCTTACGTCAACGGTGAGAGCGGCCAAGGTGACGGCACCGGCGAGGACGGCACCGAGCTCCCGCCCGGCTTCGTCGCGGCCATGGATGACGATCTCAACGTGTCGGGCGCGCTGGCGGTCATCCATGAGACCGTGCGAGCCGGCAACACCGCCCTCGACGAGGGTGACGAGGACCAGGCCCGGTGGCTGGGCCGGCAGGTCGTGGCGATGACCGAGGTGCTGGGCGTCAATCCGCTCGACCCGCGATGGAACGCAGCGCCCGGAACCGGCAGCGACGAGGCACTGACAGCGCTGGATGCGCTGGTCAGGGACCGCATCGAGGCCCGCGCGGCCGCCCGTGCGGCGCGAGACTTCATGGTGGCGGACCAGATCCGCGACCAGCTCACGGCAGCGGGTATCGCTGTCGAAGACACTCCCTCGGGCCCGAGCTGGTCGCTCGCCCGTCGTACCGACGCCTGAAAGGCGAGAAGAACATGCCTGGAAACTCCCAGCGCCGAGGCGCCATCCGCGGATCCAAGAAGGGACCGAGCTCCGGCAGCGGCGGCCAGCGGCGCAAGGGCCTGGAAGCCCGCGGCTCAACACCCAAAGCGGTCGAGCGCACCAAGCACCCCGCGTACAAGAACACCGCAGCCGGAGCGAAACGCCCGTCCGCCCCGGGCGGGCCCCGGTCACGCCCGGCCCGCGGTGGCGGATCAGCCCGCAAGGCCAAGGGTTCCAGCGAGATCGTCTATGGTCGCAACTCCGTGGTGGAGGCGCTGCGGGCGGACATCCCGGTGACCACGATGTACGTCGCCGGCCGGCTCGACTCCGACGACCGGGTTCGCGAGGCCCTCAAGATCGCCACCGGCCGCGGCATCTCGATCCTGGAGACGCCCCGCGGCGAGCTCGACCGGATCACCGACGGGGGAGTCCATCAGGGGCTCGCCCTCCAGGTGCCTGCGTACGCCTACGCAGACGCCCATGACCTGACCAACCCGGAGATGCCCGGAATACCGCTCATCGTCGCACTGGACGGCATCACGGACCCCCGCAACCTCGGCGCCATCATCCGCTCGGTCGCCGCTTTCGGAGGCCACGGCGTGGTGGTGCCGGAACGGCGTTCGGTCGGGATGACCGCGAGCGCGTGGAAGACCTCTGCCGGTGCGGCCGCCCGGATCCCGGTCGCCCAGTGCAGCAACCTCACCCGGACCCTGCAGGACTACCGCAAGGCGGGTTTCTTCGTCCTGGGCCTGGATATGGAGGGCGACGTGTCGCTGCCCGGGCTGGAGCTGGCGAAGGAGCCCCTGGTCATCGTCGTCGGCTCGGAGGGCAAGGGGCTGTCACGGCTGGTCAGGGAGACCTGCGACCAGATCGTGTCGATCCCGATGTCCTCGGCCGTGGAGTCGCTCAACGCCGGTATCGCCACCGGCGTCACGCTCTACGAAGTGGCCCGCCGCCGCGCGCTCTAGGGTTGGACCATGTCTGACCATGTCAGCACCCCGCCACCCAACCATCTGGCGTGGGCGCTCCTGTCCACCCTCCTGTGCTGCCCGCCCTTCGGTATCGCGTCGATCGTCTTCTCCTCCCAGGTCAACAGCAAGTGGGCCACCGGGGACGTCGCCGGGGCTCATCTCGCCTCGGACAGGGCCAGGAAGCTCGCCATCTGGGCGGCCGTCGCCGGGGTCGTCTTCTACGTCCTCGTCATTCTTGGTATCTTCGGTCTGCACGCCACGGGTGCCAGTGCCGCGACCGGGTACTGACCCGAACTGCACTCAACGCTGGGACTTCCCGATGCCGACGGTCTCGCCTTCTGCCCAGACTGCCCTCTCCGGCGGTCGGCGAGCAGTGCTGCGGCCGCTGGGGGTTGCGGCGGGGGCGCTGATCGCGGCCGGATTCGTCACGGCCGTCGATCCGAACACCGCTGGCCACTACCCGACGTGTCCGTTCCTGGCGGTCACCGGGTGGTACTGCCCGGGTTGCGGCGCACTGCGTGCGGTCCATGCTCTGGGCCACGGGGACCTGACGACGGCGTTGGCCCGCAACCCCCTCACGGTCGTGCTGGCCGGCTATCTCGTGGTCGCCTGGGTGCTCTGGTTCCGGCGAACGGCCAGTGGGCGACCTCTTCGCCGGCTGGCGCCACCGTGGGTGTTGTACGGCGTCCTCGCCGCGATCCTGGCGTTCTGGGTTCTACGCAACGTGCCCGGCTGGACCTGGCTGTCCCCGGCCTGAGCAACCCGGTCCCGGCCCCGCACGGTCTGAGCAACTCAGTCTTGTTACAGCGCGGTCCTGTTGCGGCGCGGTCCTGTCACAGCGCCGTCCTGGTTCAGTGCGGTCCTGGTTCAGCTCAGGGGAGCGAGCCAGGCGCCATACCCGGTGTTGCGGTAGATCATGAACACCAGGAAGAACGCGGCGAGAGCCACGTTGACACGGCCACTGGTGCGGGGCTGGTCGACCACCATGCCAGCGAGGGCGAAGATGACCCTGCGGCACCAGATCAGGGTCGCGACGCCCAGGAGCAGCATCACCGGTGCGTTGTCATGAAGCGCGGCCAGCACGTCTCCGCGGGAGAGAGCGGCCACGCCGCGCAGGCTGCCGCAGAACGGGCAGTACAGGCCCGTTCCCGCGTGGAGCCAGCAGGTGGCCAGTGGCCCCAGATCGTGGCCGCCGGTGCGGTTCAGCACGACTGTCGCCGCGGTCACCGCACCCGCGGCGGTCAGGGGGACGGCAAGGGCCCGGGCCCGTGACGTGTGCACGGTCCCGGGCCCTGCCTGTGCTGCGGTGAGAAGCATCAGACCTTGAGCGGGACGACCGTGGTCATGATCTTGTCCGCGAAGGTCTGGCGCTTCGCGTCCCAGAGCGGGAACAGGTACCCGATCATGCAGATGCCGTCCAGGACGTGCGCGACGTCGCGCAGGAACGCCTTGGCGGTGCCGATCGGCTGACCGGTGGCCTCTGCCACAAGGACGAGGTTCAGTGTCTTCTTGCCGAAGCTCTGGCCCCTGCCGCCGTTGTACCAGCGGTTGTAACCCCAGATCGCCAGGATGATGAGGGACATCAGGAAGGCCAGCCCGAGGTTGCCACTGCTCTGCGAGACGTTGACTACGCCGTTGATGTTGGTGGTCACCGTCTTGGGCATGAAGACGTTCGCCAGGATCACGAACACGATGATCAGGGCGTAGTCGATCAGGTAGGCGCCGACGCGCTGTATCCAGGTTGCCAGTTGCGGGCCCGAGGGTGCCGAGCCGTATCCCGGCTGCTGGGGGCCGCTTGTGGGTGGCGGCGGAGGTGGCGGTGGAGGTGGCGGGTAGTCGGACATTTCAGGCTCCCTGCACTCGATGACATGTCTGTCTTGACTCGAGGTGTTGGTCCCTCTCCTCAGAAGATTAGGGCAAAACGAGGCATTTCGGACTCAGCGGCGGGGCGATTCTTAGTCGAAGGAGCGCGGCAACGGGATCGCGACGGTGTCGACGCCGCCGAGCACTGCCGCCTCGTCGGGCTTCCCGGGAAGGACCTTCTTGACGTAGTCGGCGATGACTCCCTCGATGGGTATGTCGTGGCCCGCGGTCTCCGACATGTACCAGCGGTGTTCGAGGACCTCGTGGAAGACCTCAGCCGGCTCCAGCTTCCTGGTGAGGTTGCGCGGGACCGTCCGGATGACCGGCTCGTAGACCTGGGACAGCCAGTCGTGGGCCACCATCGCCTCGTCGTCGTTCTGCCGATCCTGTGAAGCCCGGAAGGAGTCGAGGTCGTTGAGCAGGCGACGGGCCTGGTTCTCCTCGACGTCGAGCCCGGTCAGGCGCATCAACCGACGTGAATGATGGCCCGCATCGACGACTTTCGGCTGAATCTGGATTGTCGCGCCGCCGAAGTCCGTGGAGATCGTCAGCTCGTCGACATCGAAGCCGAGCTCATTGAGACGACGGATGCGGTCATCGATCCGCCACCGGCAGCCCTGCTCGAACCGCTCGCGCCCGGTGAGCTCGCGCCAGAGCGAGCGGTAGCGGTCGACGATCGTCTGTGAGACCTCGATCGGATCGGCGACACCGGCCAGGAGACCCCCGGCCGCCAGGTCCATCAGCTCGCCGGCGATGTTCACCCGGGCGATATCCAGGTCGTGCTCGCGCTGCCCGTTGGAGAGCGCGCTGTGGATCTCTCCGGTCTCGGCATCCACCAGGTATGCGGCATACGCACCAGCGTCCCGGCGGAACAGGGTGTTGGACAGGGAGACGTCACCCCACCAGAAGCCCGCCAGGTGGAGCCGCACCAGCAGCACGGCCAGCGCGTCGATCAGCCGTTGCGCGGTGTCCGGGCGCAGGCTCTGGCTGAACAGGGCGCGATACGGCAGGGAGAAGTGCAGGTGCCGGGTCAGCAGGCACGCATCGAGCTCCTCGCCCGCAGCGTTGATCCGGCCGCTGACCACGCCGAAGGGCTGGACGCACGGCTGGTCGATCTTGTTGAGCAGGCGCAGCATGTTGTACTCGCGGACGGCGAGGTCGGGCTTGATCTCCTTGACCGCGATGACTTCGCCGGACACCTTGACGAACCGGACGACGTGCCGTGAGATACCGCGAGGCAGGGCAGCCAGGTGCTCGTCGGGCCACTCTTCCAGCGGCACCGACCACGGCAGATCGAGCAGTGCCGGGTTCGGTCGTGCCGCGCTGATCTCAAGTGCCATCTGCTAATCGTGGCACGTCTTCCTTACCCGGCTGTCGGGGGTCGGCCGGGAAGCCGGGCTCAGCTGGTGCAGCGGGGTCCTGAACAGCAGAAAGTGGCGACGTCCTCGAGGGACATCGCCACCTTCGGCTGTGTGGGTGCTACAAGGAGCCGGTCATTTGCCGAGGCGAAGGCCGGTCTCGTTGTGGAACAGGTGCACGTGCTCGCCCTTGGCGGGCAGGAGGTGCACGACCGAGCCCTTCTTCGGAGGGTTCCGGCTGTCGACGCGCACGATGATCGGCTTGATCTCACCCGCTGTCTCGGTGGTCGAGCCGTAGATGTAGGCGTCGGCGCCGACCTCTTCGACGACCTCGACGGTGACTGGCAGGCCTTCGCCCTCCATCTTGATCGTGAGGTCCTCGGGGCGGACCCCGAGGGTGACCTCCTTGCCGATGCCAGTCATCTGGTCGCGCTCGAGGGGGAAGGTGGACGAGCCGAACTTCACGCCGCCGTCGATTACCGGGACATCGAAGAGGTTCATCGCCGGCGAGCCGATGAACCCGGCGACGAAGACGTTGTCCGGGTGGTCGTACATCCGGCGCGGGGTGTCGCACTGCTGCAGGAGCCCGTCCTTGAGGACCGCGACACGGTCTCCCATCGTCATGGCCTCGATCTGGTCGTGGGTCACGTAGACCATCGTGACGCCCAGTCGCCTCTGCAGAGAAGCGATCTGGGTGCGGGTCTGGACGCGAAGCTTGGCGTCCAGGTTCGACAGCGGCTCGTCCATGAGGAAGACCTGCGGGTTACGCACGATGGCCCGGCCCATGGCGACGCGTTGGCGCTGGCCACCCGAGAGTGCCTTGGGCTTGCGCTCGAGGTAGTCCTGGAGGTCGAGGATCTTGGCGGCGTCCGCGACCCGCTTGGCGATCTCAGCCTTGTTGACGCCCGCGATCTTGAGGGCGAAGCCCATGTTGTCGGCGACGGACATGTGCGGGTAGAGCGCGTAGTTCTGGAAGACCATCGCGACATCGCGGTCCTTGGGGGACAGATCGGTGACGTTGCGGTCGCCGATCCAGATGTCGCCCTCGTTCACCTCTTCGAGTCCGGCGAGCATCCGCAGGGCCGTGGACTTGCCACAGCCGGACGGCCCGACCAGGACGAGGAACTCGCCGTCCGCGATGTCGATGGTGAGATTGTCGATCGAGGGGGTGTCGTTGCCGGGGTAGGTACGGCTGGCTTTGTCAAACTTCACTGTTGCCATATGAGTCAACTTCCTTCACCGGCAGGAACGTGCCGGACGATCCGTTGTAAAGGTGATGAACGCCATACTGACGCCCTTGGGTCGGCGGGTGAGGTTCAACCTGCCTTGGCAGGCATCCTAGCGGATGGGGCAAATGACCCTGGCGTCCGCCCCCTCGCCAGACGCGTCCGACGGCGCCGTTATGAAAACGTTGCCTGCAAGTTCTTGCAAAAAGTGGCGGAATCTTGCAAAAACTTGCTAAGTTTCACGCACTAGGGCTGGCCGCAGGGCTGCCCAGGGCATCCCAAGGAGAAATATCATGCACAAGCGTGCGATTGGTGCAGCGGCCGTCACCGGCGTAGCGGCACTGCTCATGAGCGCCTGCGGCGGGTCAACGACCGTCGCAGCCAAGCCGTCCACCACGAAGGCCGCAGCGCCGGCGCCGGTATCCACCGCCGCGCCCGTTCGTGATGCCGCCGCCGACCTGGTCATCTGGGCCGACGTCGACCGGACTCCGATCATCCAGAAGTACGCCGACGAGTTCGGCAAGGAGAACGGCATCAAGGTTGTCGTCCAGGTCGCCACCGACGTGCGCCCGCAGTTCAAGGACGCCACCAAGGTGGGCAAGGGCCCCGACGTCATCGTCGGTGCGCACGACTGGCTGGGCGAGCTCGTCCAGAACAACACGGTCGCCCCGGTGAACCTGGCGGCAGCCGACGCCGCGAAGTTCGCGCCGCAGTCGATCGCGGCGACCAAGTTCAACGGTCAGTCCTACGGCGTTCCGTACGCCGTCGAGAACATCGCCCTCGTGCGCAACACCGCACTGGCCCCGACCGCTCCGACGAAGATGAGCGATCTGGTCAGCCAGGGCCAGGCCCTGGTGAAGTCCGGCAAGGCGACCAACATCCTGCTCCAGGAGGTCGGCAAGACCGGTAACGCGTTCTACACCTACCCCTACCTCAAGGCGTTCAACGGCGGCATCTTCGCCCTCAAGGCCAATGGCGACTACGACGCCAGCAAGGTCATCGTCAACAGCGCCGGCTCGATCAAGGGCGCGACCGAGCTCGCCGCTCTGGGCAAGGTCAAGGCCCTCTCGACCAACGTTGACGCTTCCAACGCCGACGCCCTGTTCGACGCCGGCAAGGTGCCGTTCTACATCACCGGGCCGTGGTCGATCGACAAGGCCAAGAAGGCCAACATCAAGTACGCCATCAGCCCGCTGCCGAGCCTGACCAACGGCGGCCCGATGCAGCCGTTCCTGGGCGTCCAGATGTTCTACGTCTCGGCCAAGGCCAAGAACGCGGCCTTCGCGCAGGAGTTCGTCACCAAGTACGTCCCGCGTGAGGACGTCCAGATGTCCCTGTTCGCGGCCGGACACCGTCCGCCGGCGCTGACCTCGGCCTACGCCAAGGCCGTCGCCAGCGACCCGGACGTCAAGGCGTGGTTCGACGCCGGCAAGGGTGGCCAGGCCATGCCCAACATCCCCGCCATGAACTCGGTGTGGGGCCCGCTGGGCCAGGCTGCCGCTGACGTCATCGCCGGCAAGGCGCTGCCGCAGGCGCGGTTCGACGCAGCTCAGAAAGAGATCGTCGCCAACATCGCCAAGGGCTGATGTATGGCGGGTGGCCGGCTGCCGCACAGTGGTGGCCGGCCACCCGACCGGTTCGCCACAGGCGGCACCGGTCCTCTGACCACGGCGCCGATGGCGCACCGGTCACCCTTGTCGGTACGCAGCTTCGAAGGACGACATGAGCCTCAAGGAAATGCAGGATCCGCCCGTTGCCAGGCCCGAGGGCCCGACGGGCGGGCGGAACAGTACCAGGATCACGACGGCAGGTCGCCGATCCGGCAGTCCCTTGTGGCTGCTGGTCACCAGGTGGCTGTTGATCGGGCTCACGCTGGCCGTGCTCGCGATAGTCGTGCAGAAGCTCATCGAGCAGGGATCGTGGGTCGGCATCGTCATCGCCGCCTTCGTGGCCATGTGCGTCCTGGCCGTCTATGGCACCCGGCGAGCCGTGCCGATGAAGTACCTGTTGCCGGGCCTGGCGCTGCTGGTCGCCCTGCAGATCTGGCCCATCGCCTACACCGTGGGGACGTCCTTCACGAACCTCGGCGACGGCCACCTCATCAGCAAGCAGGAGTCGATCGACTCCATCATCGCCAACTCGGTGCGTGAGGTCCCCAACGCTCCCCGGTACCGGCTGTCGGTTGCCGTCAGGCAAGGGGCCGACCCCGCCACGGGTGAGGCCTTCTACCTGCTCACCGAGCCCTCCGGCAAGACCCTGCTGGGCGACAAGACCGGGCTGAGCGACCTGCCCGCCGCCGACGTCGAGAAAGCAGGCAACGGCCGGATCACCAAGGCCGCGGGGTACCAGATCCTGACCGCGATCCAGGTCAACGCCCGCAAGGACCTCAAGGACTTCGCCGTGCCGACCAGGGAGGGCGCCGGCATCAAGTCGGTCGGACTCAGCGAGGCGTTCCAGGGCAAGACGATCGTCTCCTACGACAAGGCAGCTGACACGCTCCTCGATACCGAAACCCATACGACCTACGTACCGCGAAACGCCCGCTGGGTTCCGCAGAACGGTCAGGGCGAGGCGTTCTCCCAGGGGTGGAAGGAGAACATCGGCTTCAAGAACTTCGGCACGGTCCTCACGAACGAGACCCTGCGCTCCGGCTTCCTCAAGATCTTCTCCTGGAACGTGGTGTTCGCCGTGGTCTCGGTGCTCTCCACCTTCGTGCTGGGCATGTTGCTGGCCCTGCTGCTCAATGACGCCCGGCTCAGGGGCAGGGCGCTGTACCGGTCGATGCTGATCCTGCCGTACGCGCTCCCCATCTTCGTGACGGCGCTGGTCTGGTCCTCGATGTTCAACCAGGACTATGGCCTGATCAACAAGCTCCTGCATCTGAACATCGACTGGCTGGGCGATCCCTGGGCGGCCAAGGCCGCGATCCTGATCACCAACCTGTGGCTGGGGTTCCCCTACATGTTCATCGTCTGCACGGGCGCGCTGCAGTCCATCCCGGGTGACGTGCTGGAGGCGGCCAAGATCGACGGCGCCTCGGCCTTCCGGACCATGCGATCGGTGATCATGCCGCTGCTGCTGGTCGCGGTGGGCCCGCTGCTGATCGCCTCGTTCGCCTTCAACTTCAACAACTTCGGCCTGATCTACCTGCTGACCGGAGGCGGGCCCTTCCAGGACGGGAACACGAGCATCGGCTCGAGCGACCTGCTCATCACGTTCGCCTACAGACTGGCGTTCGGCGGAGTGAGCCCGAACTACGGACTGGCCGCGACGGTCTCGCTCTTCATCTTCTTCATCGTCGGCCTCATGAGCTACGAAGGATTCCGCCGCACGAAGTCGCTCGAGGAAGTGAACTAATGTCGACCCTCTCTGATGCCCTGCCCCTCGCGGTCCCGAACACGGTCGAGAAGGCTGAGTCAGCTCAGCCGGCCCGGTCGGGGCGTGGCTCGTTCCGCCGGGTCTGGTGGCGTCACGTCCTGGCCATCCTGGCCCTGGTCTGGTCGCTGTTCCCCATCGTGTTCATCATCTCGGCGGCGCTCAACCCGTCGGGCACGATGAACACCGCGGAGCTGTTCCCTAAGAACATCTCGATGGCGAACCTCGACGCCCTGTTCAGCGATACGGCCAGGCCGTACCTCACCTGGTACAAGAACTCGATGATCATCGCCGGGTCCGGGTCCCTGGCCTCCGTGTTCATCGGGGCCTGCGCGGCCTACGCGTTCTCCAGGATGAGGTTCACCGGCCGCCGGCCCGGCCTGTTCGCCCTGCTGCTGCTCCAGATGTTCCCCGCCCTGCTGGCCTTCGTCGCGCTCTACGTGACCTTCGTCGCCGTCGGTGACGTCCTGCCGGCGTTCGGCATCAACACCTCGGCCGGACTGATCCTGGCCTACCTCGGCGGGGCGATGGGCGCCAACGTGTGGCTGCTCAAGGGGTATTTCGACACGGTGCCCCGCGAGCTGGACGAGGCTGCCAAGGTGGACGGTGCCTCACATGCCCGGATCTTCTTCACGATGACCCTGCGGCTGGTCCTGCCCATCCTGGTCACCGTGTTCATGCTGTCCTTCGTCGGACTGTTCGGTGAGTTCCTGCTCGCCAGCATCTTCCTGCGGGACGTCGACTCCCAGACGCTCGGGGTCGGGCTCTGGTCGATGATGAATGTGAACGGTGACAGGAACAAGTACTTTGGCCAGTTCTGTGCCGGCGCCATGCTGGCGTCCCTGCCCGTGGTGCTGCTCTACCTCGGCTTCCAGAAGCAGCTGGTGGGTGGTCTCACCCAGGGCTCCGTGAAATGACGACCGGAACCGGGACGCCGGTGCGTCCTGGGACACAGGAGGCTGCTGGTCTGCTCTCCCGGCCTCACCATGACGGCTCCGCGCTCTACGTCGCGGACCTGTCCCCCCGGCCGGGAGACACGGTCGGCGTCCGGGTACGGGTCCCGCACGAGACGGACGTCAGCGCCGTGCACGTGCGGCTCGTCCTCGACGGCGAGCCGAGGCTCGTCGATGCCGTCGTGGACCAGGTCACCGAGACCGAGACGTGGTGGCGGGCCGAGATCGTCTGCGACAACCCGGTCACCGGCTACCGCTTCATCCTTGAGGGGGGCAACCCGGCATACCAGTGGCTGAACGGCACCGGGCTGCACCTGGGAGACGTGCCCGACGCCGCCGACTTCCGACTGGTGACCTTCGAGCCGCCGCCGGCCTGGGCCGCCGATGCCGTGGTCTACCAGGTGTTCCCGGACAGGTTCGCCAAGGCGCTCGACCGCCCGACGCCGCGGTGGGCCGTACCTGCGAAGTGGGACGACCCGGTCGACCTCTCGGCTGACTCGGGCTCCCGGCAGCTCTACGGCGGCGACCTCGACGGCGTCGTCGAGCACCTCGACCACCTGCAGACTCTCGGCGTCACTGTGGTCTATCTCACGCCGTTCTTCCCGTCGACGTCCAACCACCGCTACGACGCCTCCAGCTTCGAGCGGGTGGACCCGGTGCTCGGTGGTACCGAGGCGCTGGCCCGGCTGACCCGTGCCGCCCATGAGCGCGACACGAAGGTCCTGGGTGACTTCACCACCAACCACGCCGGCGACACCCACGAGTGGTTCCGGAAGGCTCTGGCCGACCCCGAGTGTGATGAGCGCGGCTTCTACTTCTGGGAGGACGGTGACTACGCCTCCTGGCTTGGCGTGAAGTCACTGCCCAAGCTCAACTACGACAGCGCTGTGCTGCGCCAGCGGGTCTTCGAGGATGCCGGAGGCGTCGTCCGCAAGTGGGTCTCCGGCGCCGACGGGCTCGACGGCTGGCGGGTCGACGTCGCCAACATGACCGGTCGCTACAAGTCACAGGACCTCAACCACGAGATTGCCCGCCAGATGAGCCGGGCCATGCGTGAGGCGCGACCTGACTCGTTGCTCATCGGCGAGCACTGCCACGACTTCACGCTCGATGCCCTGGGAGATGGCTGGGACGGGGTGATGAACTATGCGGGGTTCACCCGGCCGGTCTGGACCTGGTTGCGGGACGAGAAGCTCGCACCCAGATTCCTCGGCTCGCCGCTCATGGTGCCCCGACTGGGTGGCTCGTCCGCGATGGAGACGATGACCGAGTTCGCGGCGATGGTGCCGTGGCGCAGCATCCGGAACAGCTTCAACCTGGTCGGGTCCCATGACACCACCCGGGTCCGCACCCTGGTCGGTGAGGACGCCCGGCAGGTTGACGTCGCGGCAGGGCTGCTGCTCACGATGCCCGGCGTCCCGATGATGACCTACGGCGACGAGATCGGGATGCGCGGCGAGTACGGCGAGGATGGCCGGCGGCCGATGCCCTGGGATAACGCAGACAGCTGGGACGGGCGGATACTCGAGGTGTACCGGGGGCTCATCTCCGCACGCCACGCCAGCCATGCTCTGCGGCACGGCGGTCTGAGATGGGTCCACGCCTCCGATGATGTGCTGGTCTTCCTTCGGGAGAGCACGGAGGAGACGGCGCTGGTTCACTGTGCGCGCGCCGCGCACGACCCGATCCTGATATCTGCCCGACACCTGATGGGCGTGGCTGAGGCGGCCGTGGCATACGGCCGTGATGTGATCCTTGAAGGTGACAGCGTGACCCTCGTGGCGGACCGTCCCGAGGTCAATATCTGGACCTGGCCGAGAGCTTAGGACGGTGCCGGTGATGATGAGTGACGAAGGAAATGCAGTGAGAGCGCGACTAGCCGATATCGCCGAGCATGCTGAGGTCAGCGAGGCGACGGTCAGCAGGGTCCTCAACGGCAAGCCGGGGGTGGCAGACGGGACCCGGCAGGCCGTGCTCACGTCCCTGGACGTCCTCGGCTATGACCGGCCGAGCCGGCTGCGGCGCAAGAGCGCCGGGCTCGTCGGGCTGGTCACCCCGGAGCTGACGAACCCGATCTTCCCGGCGTTCGCCCAGGCGATCGAGACCGCCCTGGCGCGTCAGGGCTTCACACCTGTCCTGTGCACCCAGACCCCTGGCGGAGTGCACGAGGACGACTACGTGACGATGCTTCTCGAGCGTGGCGTGGCCGGGATCATCTACGTGAGCGGGCTGCACGCGGACTCGACCACCGACCCCCAGCGCTATGTGACCCTGCGCGAGCGCGGCCTGCCGATCGTGCTGATCAACGGCTATATCGAGGGGGTCGACGCGCCCTTCATCTCCAACGACGACGTCGCCTCGATGGATCTGGCCATCAGCCACCTGGTCGCCCAGGGGCACACGACCATCGGACTTGCCGTCGGTCAGGATCGATTCGTGCCGGTCATCCGCAAGATCATCGGTTTTCGCAACGCGATGATGACCCTGCTCGGTCGTGTCGACGTCGAGGACCTGATCGCGCACACGATGTTCAGCGTCGAGGGCGGGGCAGTGGCAGCCCAGAGACTGATCGACAAAGGTGTCACCGCGATCGTGTGCGGCTCGGACCTCATGGCACTCGGGGCCATCAGGGCTGCTCGCCTTCGCGGGCTGGAGGTGCCACGCGACATCTCCGTCGTCGGCTACGACGACTCCCCGCTGATCGCCTTCACCGACCCCCCGCTGACCACCGTGCGGCAGAGCGTCCAGGCCATGAGCGAGGCCGCGGTCCGCGCGTTGCTGGACCAGATCGCGGGCGATCCGGCCCCCCTGGCCGAGTATGTGTTCCGCCCGGAGCTGGTCGTTCGCGGCTCGACCGGTGCTGCCCCGGGGTCACCCGCTTCGGCCACGTCCAGCACGGTCAGGAGCAGCCCGGCCCTCTGAGCGCGTCAGTCCAGAGCGCGTCAGACCTGACCGCAGTCCCTCAGTTTGCGGGGTGCTTGGGCGGCACCGTCCCTAGGTTTGCGGGTTTGTGGGCGCATGATCCCTAGGTTTGCAGGTTTCGCTGGTCGACGAACAGCTCGAGCAGGTCCACCACCGATGCCGGGTCGGGCACCCGTTGGGCCGCGAGCGTCTCGCCGTCGCCGACCTTGACCGTGAGGTCACCGGACGTCGGGTCGAGAGCGGCGAAGGCTCGTTCGTCGGTCACGTCGTCCCCGACGTAGAGCGTGGCGTCCGAGCCGGTGACCCGGGCCAGCCGGACGATCACGGCACCCTTGTCCGGCTCGAGCACGGTGAGCTCGACGACGTTCTTGCCGGGCATGACGTGCACCCGCGGATACCGCTGGCCCACCTCGAGCGCGGCGGTCGTGGCGGCTGCGGCCACCGAGGGGTCGAGGCCCCTGGTGTGCAGGGCCACGGCAGCCGGCTTCTGCTCCAGCCGCACCGTGGGGTACCGGGCCTGGATCGCCTCGAGCTCACCACGGACCACGCCCAGACTGGCTGTGGCTTCCTCGTCCAGGAGGGCGCCGTCGCGGGCCAGGTTCGTCTGGTCTCCCAGGTTGGTCTGCGCGCCATGGCTGCCGACCAGCGTGATGCCGTCCTGAGGGCCGATGCCGGTGAGCAGCTCCAGCGTCGCGAGATCGCGCCCGGACACGACCGCGACGGTGACGCCGCCGAGCGCAGCCGCGGCCCGCAACGCCTCGAGAGCACCGGGCACCGCCCGTGCTTGCATGGGGTCGATGACGAACGGTGAGAGGGTGCCGTCGAAGTCGACCGAGACCAGCACCCGCGCGCGTGCTGCGAAGTCGGCGACCGCGATACGCAGGTCCTTGCCCTTGTCTGTCATTGCTCCTCGATCCGCTCGGACGCGTTGTCCAGGGCTCGCTGGGTGGACCTGTTGGCCCGCTCGACGCCGCGCCTCTCCTCGTCGCTGGCGCGGGTGGCCCGGTGAGGCTTCGCCGGTGCCGACGCCAGAGCCTCCAGATAGCGGGTGGCCCACCGCTGGACGTCGTGGACGGCTACCCGCTTTCGCAGCGCCTTCATCCGGCGCCGGCGCTCGTCCACGGGGGCGGTGATCGCGCGCATGATCGTCTGCTTGACGCCCTCGACGTCGTGCGGGTTGCAGATGAAGGCCTGGTGCAGCTCGTGCCAGGCCCCGGCGAACTCCGACAGCACCAGGGCGCCACCGAAGTCATGCCGGCAGGCGACGTACTCCTTGGCAATGAGGTTCATCCCGTCACGCAGCGGGGTCACCAGCATGACGTCGGCGGCCAGGAACATCGCGGCCATCTCGGCCCGGGGATAGGACTGGTAGAGGTAGTAGACCGCTGGCGAGCCGATGTCGGAGTACTCGCCGTTGATGCTCCCGACCGTGCGTTCGATCTCTTCGCGCAGATGGCGGTAGGCGTCCACCCGCTCGCGGCTCGGCGTCGACACCTGCATGAGTGTCACGTCGGGCGGGGCGATCGCCTTGTCACGCAGCAGCTCCTCGTAGGCCTTGAGCCGGTGCCGGATCCCCTTGGTGTAGTCGAGCCGGTCGATGCCGAGCAGGAGGATCTTCGGGTTGCCGAGCGAGGCGCGGATCTCCGCCGCGCGGGCAATCACCTCAGGGGTGCGGGACAGCTCGTCGAGGCTGCGGAAGTCCACCGAGATCGGTATCGCGCTCGCCCGGACGGTTCGTCGTGCGGAGGCGTCGTCGCCCGGCGGTGTGAAGGTGACCGTGTCGGCCTTGGTCGACATGCCCAGCAGCCGCCGGCAGCAGCGCAGGAAGTTCTC
>DASVKO010000024.1:0-2778 GCA_036385355.1 Dermatophilaceae bacterium | reverse complement strand
CTGCTCCCGTCGGCGATGTTCCGGCCCTCGTTTGCCGTCCGGATGGAAGAACAGCTCCGGGTTGGCGCCCCGGCAGGCTCCGTGCCGCTGCCAGCGCCACTTCTCGGTTGACGACCCGGGGAGGCCGCGCAGGTCGGCCATAGGCACCTCCAGGCGTGTAGTGACCACCGTTATCGCGCCAGAGGTTGTTCGACCCCCGACGAGGCGTGGGGTCGTCGATCGCCCTGGGCCGGAACTCCCCAACCAGGGTCGCTTGCGGACGCACCCAGCAGCACTACGACGCGGCGGCTCCCCCAGTTCCCGACCTGACCCCGTTCAGGAGAATCGCGACTGTGGATGAGGAACCGACCGTCGGGAGCCCTTGGCGCTGTCCGCGGATCCTCGGCGCGGCTGGGCAACGCACGCCCGACTGGTGGCGCTGTCACCCCGCTCTTCAGGGCGCTGGGCGGCTGCCCGGTCCGACTTCTGGCTAAGCCCTCCGCCCGGGTGTCCCGGTGGCCGCGGCGAGCCCGGCCCGGTGCCGGGCGCTGGGCGCTGGGGCGGGAATGCGTGCGCAGGAGGGTGGGCACGAACCGGGCCAGGGCGCCCTCGCGGCGGCGCAGCCGCTGCACGCCGGCGGCCGTCAGCACCTGCGCCCGGTGGCGCCGGGGCGGGTCGCCGCTGTGGTGGCCCAGCTCGTGGGCGATGAAGGCCCGAACGGTCGGGGCGATGGCGAGTAGCTCCCGGCTCAGCCGCACCCGCGGACCCTCGGTGCCGGCGACGAGTTTGACCAGCGCGCGGCTGCCGTGGCTCGGGTGTGCGGCGATCTCCAGCACCGGCACCGGGCGCAGGAGCTGGCCGGCCGCGGCGGCCCGGGCGGCGATCTGGGCGTACTGCGCGCGCAGGTCGGGGGGATCTCGCCGACCGGGGCGGCCCGGTCCGGGCTCGGGCGGCTTCGCGGTGGCGGGGCTCGTGCAGCTTTCTCGACCCGGGTTCGGTACTGCTGGGCACAGTCGCCTTCGCGCCGACGCTGCTCGTCGAGCTGGCGCACTCAGCTCGTCGGCGCGAGCGGGCAGCGCCTCGGCGGCCGTGATGCCCGGGCACCCTCCGCGGCCCGCTCGGTCGCCGCCTGGGCTAGGCGACGGCCTGGGCAGCGCGCGCTGCACGACGTGGTCCCGGGCCGCCTCGGCGCCCTCGGCGCGGTCCCGCGCGGCCGCAGCTTCGCGCTCCGCATCGGCGCTCCTCCGGGATTGGCGGGGCCTTTTAGTACCGGGGAGGGCAGGTGCCCGAGCGGCTCGCGGTGTTCATCGACTACCAGAATGTCCACCTCACCGCGCACGAGTTGTTCGCGGTCTACGGTGCCCGCCCGGAGACCACGCTGGTCCACCCGCTGCTCCTCGCGGAACGGATCGCGGCGAAGCGGCTCATCGACTCCGACCTCGTCTCCGTCCGCGTTCTTTCGCGGGCGCCCCAACCCGGGTCTCCGGCTCGTTCATGAATCAGGTGGAGACCTGATTCGGCGTCATCACGAAGCAGGCCATCCGCCGCGGGACGTTCAAGTCGGTCGCCCACCTCATTGGAAGGATCAACGACTACGTCGCCAACTGGAACAGCGACGTCAGCTCGACCGGGGAGTCCAACCACGTCACGCGACGACGTCATCGAGGACCAGGTCCTCGCCCCGCTGCTGCCGCCCCAGGTGGCCGTCGTCGTGAGCCTGAGGACGGCGCACAGCCGCGGGAAGGCACACGCCGGGCGTACTGTAAGCCGTTCACCTGGACTGCTGACGCCGCGAGCATCCTGGCCAAGGTGAAGTTCATAGAGTCGCAAGTCCGAGCGATTACGGGACACTAGTTGCCTACATTGGGTGCGTAGGCGTGCGGTACGACTGGAGGGAATCCGAGAATCCGGCCAGGACTTTGATGGGGCGGACGGGCAGACTCATTTTTCGGCGGCCCCATGCCCCCATGCCACTGCTCAACCGATTCCGGCCGGAGTGACGAGCAGGTGTTCTCCGGCCAGAGGACCTTGCGGTCGCTTGCTTGCAGGAGCCGTAGATTCTGGAGAGAGCCGATTGCGTGAGGCCACGTCGGTCAGCACCGCGGCCACCGCGTTTCTCTCGTCCGACCACTCGCGCTGCTCGGGCGAGTAGAGGTTGAGGGCACTGATGATCTCGTCGGTAAGCCGCATCGGGATCCCTACGCACTCAGCCGTTCAGGTCGGCTTCCAGCGGCAAGCTTCCGGTACGCCGGTTGCTTGGCGTCACTTGCTGCGTACCACGTGTCGTTGGGCAGCCGGTATTCGTCACGGCGGGCACCTGGCACAGCCTCTCGTTCAGCCAGACCCACCTGCATCAGGTACCTCACCCAGGTACCTCACCACGTTGGAGACGGCCGCCGGGCTGACCTGCAGTCCGGCAGCCAGGTCGGCAGCGGTCAGGCCCGGTTCCTCCGTGGCCATCAACAGCATCAGGACCCTGGCCGGCATCCGGGCGAAACCCATGTCGGCCAAGGTCGCGGCCGCCTGCTCGACAAATCGCGCAACGGCCTGCTCGTCGCCTGGCTGGGGCCGCCAGGAAACCGCAGAGCCACGTCGCGGCTGAGCTGAGTCACTGTGGCCTCCCTCACCCAAATAGCGTGTCCGGCATGACGAACGTTCTGGAGCTGACCGGCGTAGTAAAGCGATTCGGGACCGTGACCGTCCTGGACGGGCTGGACCTCGCAGTGACTGAGGGCGAGGTGCATGGCTTCCTCGGCCCGAACGGGGCAGGCAAGACCACGACGCTACGGCTGCTGCTTG
>DASVKO010000023.1:0-8215 GCA_036385355.1 Dermatophilaceae bacterium | reverse complement strand
TTCAACGCCATGCCGGCCATCATCGACCTGAACGCCGCGGTGTTGTCCTACGCGCTCACCGGCTACGACGGCTGGCTGTCCGCAGCCGGGTACGTCGGGCCCCGGGTGCGGGTGGACCACGACTTCTCCCTGCTCGTGCCTGAGCTGTTCTCCCGGATGACCCCCGACGAGAGGGACGCCGGCAACCTCATCGCCGAGGGCGCCCTGGAGAAGCTGACCGACTTCGAGCACGACGGCAAGCCCGTGCCCGCCAGCAGGCTGGGCTACCGGATGACCGAGAAGCTGGCCACCAAGTACTTCGGCCGGATCTTCCTGCATCCGGAGGTGGTCTTCACCCCGGAGATGCTGCGCCCCGAGCTGCAGGACGAGGCCATCTTCGCCGAGTCGGTCGCCACGATCGTGACCACCCACCAGCGGGTGGCGCGCTCGTACTTCCAGGACGGCACGATCGACCTGGCCGTGCCGCCGCTACGGGCGCTGCTGGAGATCATGGCCGAGGGGTCCACCGCGCAGGGATGGGGCCTGGACTCGCCGGAGTTCCGGGTCATGTTCACCCGCGAGGCGGTCCTGGCGTCGGACTGGTACGCGCAGCGGCTGGATGCCAAGCAGGCCGCAGCCAGCGCCCGGGCCGACGCAGGACTCGCGGCGATCGAGAAGTTCGTCTCCACTGCCGGGAACGAGGAGCCCACGGCCCGGCTGGCCATGCCTGAGCGGGTGGAAGCAGCGCGCGTGGCGGCGCAGCAGCTGGCCAGCCCGGAGTTCCGCGAGCAGCTGGTCGGCACCACGGGCAGCACACCCCTGTAGGGCGTGGCCGCCGCTGACAGGGGCGAGCCGGTCACGATGACCGGTCTCCCGAGCGGTTCTCGTCGACCACATCGTTCTCGTCGACCACATCGTCTCGTCGAGCACATTGTGGCCATTCCGCCATGTCGCGCTCAGCGGGGACTGCGAACGTGGGTCACTCGGCGTATCCGTCAAGCAGCTCGCGTGAGTCCATCTCCTCGAGCTCGCCTCGTGAGTACCTTTGAGAGAACTCAGGTTGCGCTTGTCCGGTGGTGACACTGGTGCTGGCTGGGGCTGCTTCCTGTGCGTTCATGATCGTTCTCCCTTCTGATTTCACCTTCTCCCCGCGCGGCACCGGGTAGAAGCCACCCAAGGTGCGGTGTTCGCCCACCTCGCCCGTCAAACACGGGGCCGAGATCCTTTACGGCGACGAGTCCGCGGAGCATGCTCGGAGGTGGGAGGCCGTCATGTCCAACCTTGCCCGGGCCGAAATGGCTGGTGCGGCACGAGAGCACAGTGATGCCTATCTCGCCCTGCGCAGCGCGTCGGGGGAGCAGCAGCGCTGGCCGCTGCCACCAGAGGGTGGCGAGGTGACGATCGGCCGGGCGTCCGCGGCTGATGTGTGCCTGAGCGCGGACAGCCGGGTGTCCCGGGTGCATGCCGTTCTGGAGCGGGTCGGGGGCCTGTGGACGGTCGTGGACGATGGGCTGTCCCGCAACGGGACCTTCGTCAACGGCCGCAGGCTGGCACATCGCGCGCGATTGAGCGACCGCGACAAGATCAGGGTCGGCGGGACGGTCCTGACGTTCTGCGCCCCGCCGCAGACCGTGGCCCCGCAGACGGTTGCCGGCGGCATATTGCCTGCGGTCACTCGCCTTACCGAGGCGCAGCGATCCATCCTGGTCGCGCTCTGCCGGCCCTACGAGGACGCCCGTCCCTACGCGAGCCCGGCGAGCAACCAGCAGATCGCGACGGAGCTTTTCCTGAGTCTGGACGCCGTGAAGACCCACTTGCGCGTGCTCTTCCACAAGTTCGGAATCGAGAATCTCCCGCAGAACCAGAAGCGTGCCCGACTCGCCGAGCTTGCCCTGGAGCTGGGGCTGGTCGGCGACCCGCAGCGATGAGAGCGGCAGAGCTGCCTTCCTCGATCTGATGCCCGATCGGGGAGGCAAGTCGTCATCGGCCGCGCGGGTATGCCGCCCTGCCTCAGCCGCCGCTGTTCAGGGCGGTTCAGGGCGAGGGCGCCGCAGGCGTCCTTCGGGTGAGCGTGATCTCGAAGCCCTTGGGCATCAGCGTCAACCGCTCACTGATCGCCAGCTCGTAGCCCGGGTCGCCGGTGATGTCGTAGCGGTGCAGCACCCGGGCCAGCACCAGGACCGCCTCGTGAAGCGCGAACTGCCGACCGATGCAGGCCCGCTCGCCGGTCCCGAACGGCTTGTAGGAATGCGGCGGGCGGCCGCGCGAGTTCTCGGGCAGGAAACGGTCGGGGCGGAACTCCCCGGCGTCCTCGCCCCACGCCGACGGATCACGGTGGATGACCGGGAGGAGGACGGTCGCCCAGTCCTGGGTCCGCATGAGGTAACGCCCGCCGATCACGGTGTCCGCATTCGGGCTGCGCGTGAAGGCGGGGGCAGTCGGCCAGAGTCGCAGGGCCTCGTCGAGGACACGCCGGATGTGACGGAACTTCGGCACCTGTTCGAAGGTCGGCTCCGCGTCGGGATCCGGCCCGAGGATCGTGTCGCTCTCGGCCTGCGCCGCGGCAAGCACGCCGGGGGCTCGCGACAGGTAGTAGAGCGCGAAGGAGAGCGCACCAGAGGTCGTCTCGTGGCCGGCCACCAGGAAGGTCAGGATCTGGTAGCGGATGTTGCGGTCGTCCAGGCGCTGCCCCGAGTCGGGATGCGGGGTGGACAGCATGATGCCCAGCAGGTCCCGGTCGTCGAGGTCCCCGTCCTGGCGTCGCTCGGCGATGATGTCGTCGATCAGCGAGTCGACGTAGGACTGATGGTGGGCGTTGCGACGGTTGATCCGGCGCGCGAGCAGCCCGGAGCCCGGCATCGCGTTGAGGACGCCCTTGCGCTGGCCGGCCCGTAGCGCGGCGACCATCGCGGGCACGAAGGGGTGCCGATCCGCGCGGGTGAACGAGCCGAAGTCACGGCTGAAGGCCGCCCGGCTGACGGTCTCCAGGGTCAGCTTCGTCATGTCTGCCGACACGTCGACCGGGCCCTCGCGGGTATCCCAGGAGTCGAACAGCTCGGAGGCAGCGGCGAGCATGATCGGGTGGTAGCGCAGCATGGCCTCCTTGGTGAAGGCCGGGCGCAGCAGGTCGTGCGCCAGCTGCCAGCTGGGCTCGTCGCTGTACGCCGTGAACAGCCCGTCTCCGGCGAACTCGCGCAGAGCCACCAGCCCTGGCGACAGTGCCTTGTGGAACCTGGTCTCGTCGCACAGCTCCGCTGCGAGCTCGGCGCCGGCGACGAAGACGAACTTCTGCGCGAAGACGTTCAGCTCGAAGATCGGGCCGAGTCCGGCACTGCGCTGCATCGTGCTCTGCAGGGGACCCGTCCGATCTGCTCCCAGCACGTCGCCGACGAAGGGCTTTCGCCCGGAGGGGTGGGGGAATGCCTGCCCCGACCAGTCGTTGCGCACGATGGTCTCCTTGTGAATGTCGGTTCCAGGAGAGTCATCGTATCGGTGGCTCTGGTCCCGGCTCCTGCAAAGCCCTGCCAGTTGTGCCGACGACTCCGTTGGGCGGCGCACGGCTAGGCTGCCCGGCATGGACGACTCCTTCTATCTGCCGCGCGGCGAGAACCGCTGGGGCTCAACAGTTCACACGACCGGCCCGTGGGACGCCCGCTACCAGCACGGCGGACCGCCGAGTGCGCTGCTCGCTCGTGCCGTCGAGCTGTGCAGCCCGCGGGAGGACATGCTCGTCGCCCGGATGACCGTGGACATCCTCGGAGCGATCCCGGTGGACGAGCTGGAGCTCCGTTCCCGAGTGCTGCGCCCCGGTCGCCGCGTCGAGCTGGTCGAGGCGGCGCTGTCCTGCGGTGGCCGTGAGGTTGCCAGGGCGCAGGCCTGGCGGGTGCTGCGCACGGCCCAGGAGAGCGCTCCGCTGCAGCAGCCCGTTCGGACGCAGCCACATCCGGCGCTGCCCGCCCCGGCGCCGCCTGCCCCGACCCCTTCAGCGCTGGTGTCCGGGGACGCGTCGCCCGTGGCCGACGGCTGGGTCGACGGCTACCTGTCCGCGGTCGAATGGAGTTTCACCGCAGGGGTGTTCGGGCAACCCGGCCCGGCGACCGCGTGGACCCGGCTCCGGCATCCACTCGTTCCTGGCGAGTCGCCCAGTCCGCTGCAGCGCGTGCTCGCGGTCGCCGACAGTGGCAACGGCATCAGCGGCGAGCTGGACCTGAACAGCTGGCACTTCATCAACCCCGAGCTCACCGTGCACCTTCACCGCGAGGCGGTGGGTGAGTGGATCTGCCTGGACGCGCAGACGACCATCTCGCCCGGTGGCGTGGGCCTGGCCACCAGTGTGCTGAGCGACCTGGACGGTCCGGTCGGCGTGGGCGCACAGAGCCTGCTCGTCGCCCAGCGTTAGGCCGTGCGGGTGATTGTTCCGGCTGGACGGTGGCTGGCCTGTTCGGATCTGGGCTCCGCACATGGCGGGGCCGGGTCCGCCTCGCTGCGAGCGCCATCACGCAAGCTGCCCGTCTGCGGGTCCCGGGCGTTCAGACAGTAGGTCCCGCCGCCCGGGTCCTGCATGACGATCCGGTGCGGCCGGCGGCCGACAACGCGGGCGCCACACTGCTCGTGCCAGGAACGGGCTGGCTCGAGGTCGGAACAGGCCAGATCGACGTGCGCAGAGGCGGCTTCAACCTCGCCCGCCCGCTGCAGCAGGATGCGGATCGGCAGGCCTGAGAGTGGTTTCAGCAGGTCGAGCTCCGGCCGGGCACCCGCGTGGAGCTCCCAGCCGGTCAGCGCCGTCCAGAACGCCTTCTCAACCTCGTACGCTGCCGGGGCGACGTCCAGGCACACCTGGTCCAGGCGGCTACTGGTCCCGTCCGGATGTGCCACCACAGGGGGCCGCGCGGGTGTTCCCTCCCAGGGCGTCAGGCAGAAGAGCTGCCCGCCGGGCGATCGCAGCACGGCCCAGTCCAGGTGCCGGGCGACGACGGCCGCACCCAGGCCACGGGCTCTGTCGATGGCTGCCGGGACATCGTCAACGTCCAGGTCGAGATGCGCGCCGCCCGGGCCGTGCACGCCCTGGAGCTTCAGGCACGGGTGCCCCGACGGAGGCAGCAAGGTCGCAAACTCACCGTCGGAACCGCGGCGGGTCGACAGCCGGCTGCCCGTCACGGTGGTCCAGAACGCGGCGGCCTGCTCGAACCGGTCCGCCGGCCGGTCAATGAGTGCCCAGATCCAGCGAATCACGTCCACCTCCACGTCGGGACGAAGAGTACCCGGGTGAGGATCCCCGCCGAGTCACTCACGCACGTTCTCGCAGCTCATTGCTTGACCCGACCGCCCGCCCGGGCTCAGGTCATGCGGCGTGTTTGCGGTGGATCGAGATCACCCGGAAACCTCTGTCGGTGGCGTGGCGGCCCACCGTGTACGCGCCCGGCTCGCCCGCTTCGAGCTCCGCCGCCAGCCAGCGTTGCAGGGAGTCCGACCCGAGGTTCTTCTGGACGACCAGGTATGCCGCGGCGCCGGGTGCCAGACGGGGCAGCCACCTCATCAGCAGCTCGTGCAGGGCGGGCTTGCCGACCCTGATCGGCGGGTTGGACCAGATGGCGTCGAAGCGGATCCCGGTCGGCACCTCATCGGGTGCCAGGGCATGGAAGTCGTTGACTCCCAACGTCTTGGCGTTGTCCCGTGCCAGAGCGAGGGCACGCTGGTTCACGTCCACGGCCCAGACGGTGGCCTCCGGGCTGAGGATTCCCAGGCTCAGGGCGATCGGGCCCCAACCCGAGCCGATGTCCAGGAGGTTGCCGGTCGGCGGGGGGACCGGGGCCTCGCGCAGGAGCACGGCGGTGCCGATATCGACCCTGTCCGGGCAGAAGATGCCCGGTGCCGTCGCGACGATGACCTCGCGGCCCGCAAGAGACACCCGAAGCTCTCGACGCTCGGCAGCGCTGGCCGGCTCGGCTGTGAAGTAGTGGTCGCCCTGTTCGCTCATCAGGCCCAACGCTACCGGCGCCCGGTGCCGGCAGCCGCCTCAGCGCCGGCTGCCGCCCCGCTGGCTCCCGGCCTTTGGCTTGACCGCCGGGGTGACCGAGGCCCGGTTGTAGCCTGTCGACGTGATGGATGACCCGACTGTTGTTGAGCGCGTCGACGGCTGCTGCGGTGAGCTGGTGCTGCAACGACACGATGGCCATTACGAGATCGTGGCGAACGGTGTCTTCCTCATGGACACCCGGGACGGCGGGTCGGAACGACGACACGTGATCGCGGCGGCCGACTGCATGCCGCCGCCCGGCCGGATGCTGATCGGCGGGCTCGGCATGGGGTTCTCGCTGGCTGCGGCGCTCGCTCATCCCGGCATCGGTGAGGTACACGTCGTCGAGCGGGAGCCGGCGGTGCTGCGGTGGAACCGGGGCCCGCTGGCACCCGTGAACGCCGACGCGTTGGGTGACCCACGTGTCCGCACTCACGAGGCCGACGTGGTCCAGTGGCTGGCCAACGCGCCTGCCTGCTCGCTGGACGCGATCTGTCTGGACGTCGACAACGGGCCCGGCTGGCTGGTCACACCCGGCAACGCCTGGTTGTACGAGAAGGACGGACTGCGCACGGCCGCGAGCGTGCTGTCTGCAGGGGGCGTGCTGTCGATCTGGAGCTCAGCGCCCTCGCCCGGCCTTGTCGCGCGGATGGATGAGCTGTTCACCGAGGTGAAGGTCGAAGAGGTGTTCGTCGAGCGGGGCGAGCCGGACGTGATCATGCTGGCCCGGGCGCCACGAGCATCTGCAGGGGCGGGAGTGCAGGCGGCAATCGGAACAAAGGGTTGGCGTCAGGGGTTGAAAGGGTGAGATCCTAAGGGAGATATGACTCAACGATCTGATCTGTTCGACTTCAAGGCCTCCGCGCTCAGCGACGACGACACCTGGCACCGTGACCAGGCCGACTTCGGCGCCGACCCCGACGGCGCCCAGCTAGATCGCGACGAACGCGCCTCCATGCGCAGGGTTCCCGGTCTGTCCACCGAGCTCGAGGACGTCTCGGAGGTCGAGTACCGCCAGCTGCGGCTCGAGCGGGTCGTGCTCTGTGGCGTCTGGACCGAGGGGACTGTCGAGGACGCCGACAACTCGATCCGCGAGCTGGCCGCCCTGGCTGAGACCGCCGGTTCGACGGTGCTCGCCGGACTGATCCAGCGCCGGACGAGACCCGACACGAGCACCTTCCTGGGCTCCGGCAAGGCGATCGAGCTGCGCGACATCGTGATCGCCGAGGGCGCTGACACCGTGATCTGCGACGGCGAGCTCAGCCCCGGCCAGCGTCGGGCGCTCGAGGACGTGGTCAAGGTCAAGGTCATCGACCGCACCGCCCTGATCCTCGACATCTTCGCCCAGCACGCCAAGAGCCGTGAGGGCAAGGCTCAGGTTGAGCTTGCCCAGCTGCAGTACCTCCTGCCGCGCCTGCGTGGCTGGGGCGAGTCGATGTCCCGTCAGGCCGGCGGCCAGGCGGCCGGTGGCCAGGGCATGGGCTCACGTGGCCCCGGTGAGACCAAGATCGAGCTGGACCGGCGCCGGATCAACAGCCGGATCGCCAAGCTCAAGCGTGAGATCAAGGCCATGAAGACCACCCGGGACACCAAACGGCACAGCCGTCAGGTCAACGGCGTGGCCAGCGTCGCGATTGCCGGTTACACCAACGCGGGCAAGTCCTCCCTGCTCAACCGCCTCACCGGCGCCGGCGTGCTGGTCGACAACCAGCTCTTCGCCACCCTCGACCCGACCGTCCGCAAGGCCGAGACCGACGATGGCCGGCTCTTCACCCTCTCGGACACCGTGGGCTTCGTGCGCGCCTTGCCGACCCAGCTGGTCGAGGCGTTCCGGTCGACCCTCGAGGAGGTCGGTGACTCTGACCTCCTGCTTCACGTCGTCGACGGGTCCCACCCCGACCCCGAGAGTCAGATCACGTCGGTGCGTGCTGTTCTTGCCGATGTCGGCGGCGACCGGATCAAGGAGGTCATCGTCGTCAACAAAGCCGACTGTGCGGACCCCGAGGTTCTGGACCGGCTGCGGCGCAGCGAGAAGCACTCGATCGTCGTCTCGGCCCGGACCGGCGAGGGGCTGGACGAGCTCCGCGCTCTCATCGCCGACGAGCTGCCCCGGCCGGACATCGAGGTGACCGTGCTGCTGCCCTATGACCGCGGCGACCTGGTCAACCGGCTGCACCGCGAGGCCGACATCCTCACCAGCGAGCACACCGAGCACGGCAC
>DASVKO010000022.1:0-7105 GCA_036385355.1 Dermatophilaceae bacterium | reverse complement strand
GTGCCAGGTGTCAAACGCGTTGTTGACGGCGACATGGGTGAGGTCACCACAATATGTTGGCATTTCAGCGCACTCCCAGTGCTACATGTTGTGCCTCGAAACCATGGAAAACGAAAGACACCAGCCACCTAGGGACCGTGCGCCTGTTCACCTGGCAAACCTAGGGACCGTGCTCCTCATGACCTGCCAGATTGCAGGACATCCAGGTACCCGGCGCTGGCCCGCCACAGTGCGTCGGCGACCGGCTCGAGCTTGCCCGGGCTGAAGCGCCGCCGTTCGTAGGCGGCGGTGGCGCCCTGCAGTGCCCGGAGGCTCACCGCGAGCTCCGCCTCGATCCTGGCTGCCATCTCCTCCGGGCTTGGTTCCGGGAGACGCAGGCTCTCGGCGGTGCCCTCGTGCAGGGCTGACAACGCGTCGGTGGAGACCCCGCCGGACTCGTCCCAGATCAGGAGCGGACGGCTGATGCGGTGGTTCCACAAGGGTGCTCGGGTCGAGCGCCAGATCGCCACGACCGGGCTCTGTGACAGCTTGGTGGCATTGGACCAGTGCTCGGCACCGGCCGGGAGGCACAGCCAGGCGACGTCGTCAGCGGGCCGGTCCACCGCGAGAACGACGGGCAGGCTCTCAAGATCGGCCCGGTTCGTCAGCACCTCTCCGAAGGTCCACAGCTCGGTCACCCGCAGGGGAAAGATCGTGGCCGGCCGGCCCGACATGTCGGCGCATACCCGGGCAAGCTCCTCGAGATGATGAACGGCGCGGGACCACTTCATGTGGTCACCGACATCAGGAGAGCTGACGTGGCCAGGGCGACGGCCAGAGAGACCTCGACGACAGCGCCGAGCACGTCACCGGTGATGCCGCCGAGACGGCGCGTTGCCCGTGCGATCACGGCGACACCGCCGAGAGCCGCAGCGGCGACGGCGATCGGTCCGGTCCACCAGGGCGAGCCGGACCACTGGGTCGCCAGCGCTGAGACTCCCAGCAGCAGCACGAAGCCCAGACCCACCACGGCGGGTTGGACCGAGCCGGCGACGGTGGCTCCCAGCCCCTCTCTGCGGGCGGACGGCACGCCCACCGCACAGGCCCAGGCCAGCAGGTGCCGGCTGGCGAGAACACCGAGGCAGACCAGGGTGATGCCGGGCCAGGTAGGCAACAACGAGGCCAGCGAGGCGGCGTCGACCAGGAGCACGAGGACCACGGCAGCCACGCCGCCGGGGCCGATGTTGCCCCGCCGCATGACGTCCAGCGCTGCCGCGCGGTCGTAGCTTGCCGACAGGCCATCCGCGGTGTCGGCCAGGCCGTCCAGGTGCATGCCCCGGGTGGCGAGCGTGATGGCAACGAGGGTCAGGGCGGCCGCCAGCAGCGGAGGCACGGGCGCCTCGCGAACCGCCCACCCCCACAGGAGAAGCACGACGACCAGGGGGAGCTGGGTGAGGGGGGCCAGGGCCATCGCCCGTCCGGCGACCCGTCGGTCGATATGGGTGGGAGCCGTCACCGGAATGGCAGTCAGGGTGCCGAAAGCGAGCCTGAGCCCGTTCGCCGTCATTCGGTCACCACCGGGCAGGCCGAGAGGTCCAGGACGCGCCCCGCCACGAGGAGGGCAACGTGGTCACTTGCTGCGCTGACGGCCGCGTTGAGCCGGCCCAGGTCATCGCGGAACATCCGCCCCGACGCAGTGGCTGGCACGACCGAGGAGCCCACCTCATTGGTGACCAGGATGACGTCGACGGTGGCCACGCTCAGGGCGTCGAGCAGCCGGGTGGTCTCCTGCTCGACACGGGACCCGGCACGTTCGCGGTCCTGCCAGGCGTCGATATCGTCGATCAGCCTCGTCAGCCAGGTGGCCAGACAGTCGATCAGGACCGGGTGCTCGGCCGTCCGGATCGCCGCTGCGAGGTCGGTCGTCTCACAGGTGGTCCACCGTGTCGGCCTGTGCGCCTGGTGCAGCGCGATGCGTTCTGCCCATTCAGGATCGGAGCCGTCAGGCACTGGTCCCGGCGCGACGTAGGTGACTGCCGGGGCCGAGCGAAGGAGGCTCTCGGCGTACCGGCTCTTGCCGCTGCGCGCGCCACCCAGGACGAGGGTCACGCTCATCGGTCCTCCTCTGTCGTGCTGCTGGCGGCACCTCGGGTGGCCGCAGCCCGGGTGACCGGATGGACCGTGGCGTCGGGAACACGGTACCGAGCCGAACGCCGTGGACTCGTAGTGGGAAGGTGGGTCGATGGCAAAAGGACTCCTCGTGGCAGGCACCACCTCGGACGCGGGCAAGAGCCTGGTGACTGCCGGGTTGTGCCGGTGGCTGGCCCGCCAGGGCGTCTCGGTGGCGCCGTTCAAGGCGCAGAACATGTCCAACAACTCTATGGTCTGTGCGGACGGTTCGGAGATCGGCCGGGCTCAGTGGGTGCAGGCGGTCGCGAGCCAGGTCATACCCGAGGCTGCCATGAACCCGGTGCTTCTCAAACCGGGGTCGGACCTGCGATCGCACGTCGTCCTGATGGGCCGCTCCTGGGGAGAGCTCGAGGCCGGCGAGTGGGCAACCGGCCGGAAAGTGCTGGCGCAGACTGCCTTTGAGGCGTTTCGAGGGCTGGCATCGCGATTCGACGTCGTCATCGCCGAGGGCGCGGGAAGCCCCGCGGAGATCAACCTCCGAGAGGGTGACTTCGTCAACATGGGCCTGGCACGGGCGGTGGACCTGCCGGTGGTCGTTGTCGGTGACATCGACCGCGGCGGCGTCCTGGCGGCGATGTACGGGACCTGGCCCTGCTCGGCGAGACGGACCAGACCCACATCCGCTGCTGGATCGTCAACAAGTTCCGGGGGGACCTGTCCCTACTCGAACCAGGCTTGCGGATGCTGGAGGAGCGAACCTCCCGGCCCGTCCTCGGCACCATCCCCTTCCTGTATGACGTGTGGCTCGATGGCGAGGATGCGCTGGCCATCTCGGGCTGGTCGGGCGCGTCCTCGGCGGGGACACCTGCAGGGACACCGGTCGGTTCAACGCTGTCGGTGGCAGTGGTCCGGTTCCCCAGAGTCTCCAACGCCACGGACGTCGACGCTTTGGCTGCCGAGCCTGGTGTCGATGTCCGGGTCACGGCTGACCCCGATGTTGTCGCCCGAGCGGATCTGGTGGTGTTACCCGGGACCCGCGCGACTTTGGCGGACCTTGAGTGGATGCGCTCACGAAGGCTGGACGAGGCGGTGCGCTCCCGAGCCGCGGCAGGCCGGCCGGTGCTCGGCATCTGTGGCGGGTACCAGATGCTGGCGGAGACCATCGATGACCCCGACGGTGTCGAGTCCAGCACGGCAGCAACGGTTGCCGGGCTGGGGCTGCTCCCGACCCGGGTGCGGTTCGGGGCGGACAAGCACCTGGGCCGGCCCGAAGGTGAGTGGCACGGAAACGCGGTGACGGCATACGCGATTCACCACGGGGTGGCCCTGCGAACCAGCGATGACGATGGGGCGGAGTCGTTCCTGGACGGGTGGCGGTCAGGGTCGGTGTGGGGAACCACCTGGCACGGAGCCTTTGAGAACGACGACTTCCGGCGGGCTTTCCTCGCCGAGGTGGCATCCCAGGCGGGAGTGCGGTGGCGGGCCGCTCCGGGAGCACCGGGGTTCGCCGCGCAGCGCGAGTCGATGCTTGATCGTCTGGCGGATGCTATCGACGACCATCTCGATACCGGGGCGCTGGCAGCGATCATCGGCGTCGATCTCTGATCCTTCGGCTGCCCAAGGCGCCCGGATGGTCGAAGGCAGCTAGATGTCAAACACCTCGAGGGTCACGGCGTGCTCGACGCCCATGGCCCGACCGCCACCGCCGAGGACCATGTCGAGCAGCTCCGGCGGGGACGGGTAGGCCCCGCCGAGGCCCTCGAGGTACGCGTGATGGGCCTGCAGGGATGCCACGGCAGCATCCAGGTGTCCGGTCACGTCGACCCCATGGGTGGCCTCGGGTGAAGCCGCCATGCACACCCACCGGACCCCACCCCAGGGCTCGTAGCCCTCATCGACCAGGTCGGGGTGGATCCACCTGTTGCCCGCGTCCTTGGCTGCGTCAAGCGCCGCCAGCCCCACCACCCGGTGGTCGGCCTGGTTCGTGCCTCCACCTGCGAACCGCTCGCGATGGGTGAGCGTGATGATGACCTCCGGCTTGTGGATGCGGATCGCCCGGGCGATGTCCCGGCGCAGAGGCAGCCCGTACTCGACCATGCCGTCGTCGTAGCTGAGGAACTCCACCACCTCGACGCCCACCTCGGCTGCACCCTCTCGTTCCTCGTGGGCGCGCAGCGACGCGGCCTCGCTCGGTGCAACTCCGTCGATCCCCGCCTCGCCGTAGGTGGCCAGCAGGTAGGTGACTGTCTTGCCCTGCTGCACCCATCGGTCCACCGCCGCGGCCATGCCGTACTCGAGATCGTCGGGGTGTGCGGCCACGCACAGCGCCCGGGTCCATGACTCGTCGAAGGAGGGAAGTGGCTGCTCTGAGGTTCGATGGTCACTCATGCCGGCCACCGTACACAGTGGCCAAACGACCCGCCGGTCGAAAGGGGCCGGACGTCGGCAGTCCATGATGGAACCTCGGGCGACCGTCGCCTGCCAGGAGGAGAACCTGTGTCCTTGTTGACCGAGACCGTCGCCGCGATCACCCCCGCGTCCGCCCAGACGATGGCAGCCGCCCGCGAGCGCCAGTCGATGCTCACCAAACCCCGCGGCTCCCTGGGCGTCCTGGAGGACCTCGGTGCCCGGCTGTGCGGAATGTACGGCGAGTGCCCACCGCCGCTGCCCGAACCGGTCACCATCGCGGTGTTCGCGGGGGATCACGGTGTCCACGCGCAAGGGGTCTCGTCGTGGCCGCAGGAGGTCACAACCCAGATGGTGGGCAACTTCCTGGCAGGCGGAGCAGTGATCAACGCCTTCGGCCGGCAGGTTGGCGCGGACGTCGTCGTGGTCGACGTGGGGGTCGCGGGCGACCTGCCGCCATCCCCGGGCCTGACGGCGCGCAAGATCGCCGCCGGCACCGCCGACATGACCCAGGGCCCGGCGATGACGGCCTCCCAGGTGCAGGCGGCCATCGGCGCGGGCATCGAGGTGGCGAGGGACTCTGTTGCCCAGGGAAGCCGCCTGCTGGTCACCGGTGACATGGGGATCGCGAACACGACCGCGTCGGCTGCCCTGATCAGCGTCTTCACCGGCCTGGGGGCTGCGGAGGTCACCGGTCGCGGCACCGGTATCGACGACCCGATGCTGGTGCACAAGGTGTCCGTCATCCAGGCCGCCATCCGGATGAACGGGGCAAGCGCCGAGGACCCCATCGCGGCACTGGCCGGTGTCGGGGGGTTCGAGCACGCGGCTGTCGTGGGTTACCTGCTTGCCGCGGCCGCGCTGCGCACCCCCGTTGTTCTCGACGGCGTCATCGCCTGTTCCGCGGCGTTGGTGGCCCGGGCGATCTCACCTGTTGCTGCGGACTACTGGATTGCCGGCCATCGCTCTGTCGAACCGGGCGCCACCGTGGCCCTTGCCCACCTCGACCTGGTGCCGTTGGTCGACCTCGGGATGCGCCTGGGCGAGGGTTCGGGAGCGGCCCTGGCGGTGCCCCTGGTGCAGGCCGCGGCACGCATCCTGCGTGAGGTGGCCACGTTCGACTCAGCCGGTGTCGCGGACAAGGGCTGACCGTGTTGAACCGGCCAGAACCCCTGCTGCCGCTGGGGCTGCGGCTCCGGGGCCGGCGTGTCGTGGTCGTGGGCGGGGGACCGGTGGCCCTTCGCCGGGTCGCTGCCCTGATGGCAGCCCGGGCCAGCGTCACGGTCGTCTCGCCCGCGGCCGTGACTGCCCTGCAGGACCTCGCCGAACGCGGACAGATCGACTGGCTTGCCCGCCCCTACCGGACGGGTGACCTTCGGGACGCCTGGCTGGCCATGGCCTGCACAGCCGACGCAACGGTCAACGCACAGGTCCTTGCCGCCGCGGACGAGGCGCGCATCTTCTGCCTGCGCGCGGACGACGCATCGGAGGCCTCGGCCTGGATGCCGGCAACCGGTCGTAGCGGTCGGGCCACGGTCAGCGTCCACGCTGATCGAGACCCGCACACCGCGGCTTCGCTGCGCGACGCCGCGCTCGCTGCGGTGGAGGCCGCCTTGCGTGAGGACACCCAGATCCGGGCCCGGCGCCGCCAGCGCCGCCGGGGCCTGGCCGAGGGGGACGGCCCGGGCAGGGTGACCCTGGTCGGCGGGGGCCCGGGGGATCCGGGACTGCTGACCGTGAGGGGTTCGGTGGCGTTGGCTGATGCCGATGTCGTCGTCATCGACCGGCTGGCGCCACTGGCAGCTCTGGACGGGCTGCGCGAAGGTGTGGAGATCATCGACGTCTCGAAGATCCCGCGTGGGCGGTTCACGCCGCAGGAGGAGATCAACGACCTCCTGGTGAGCCGAGCGCGTGAGGGTCGTGTCGTGGTCCGGCTCAAGGGCGGGGACCCCTTCGTATTCGGTCGCGGTATGGAAGAGGTGCTTGCCTGCACGCAGGCAGGGGTCGCGGTGGAGGTCATCCCCGGCGTGTCCTCCGCTATCGCCGCTCCCGGGCTGGCCGGCATACCGCTGACTCACCGCGGCACCTCGCAGGGTTTCACGGTGGTCTCCGGCCACGCTGCCCCCGGCGATCCGCGCAGCACCCTTGACTGGGAGGCGCTGGCTCGCGCTGGCACGACCCTCGTCGTCCTGATGGGCGTCGACAACCTGGCCTCGATAGCCACTGTGCTGGTCAACGCCGGTCGCGCCGGGGACACCCCTGTGGCCTGTGTCATGGACGGGGGTCTGCCCAGCCAGAAGGTCGTCCTCAGCACCCTGACGACAGTCGTCAGCTCCGGACCACCGGTGGAGCTGCGTTCCCCCGCCGTGATCGTCGTCGGTGCTGTTGCCGCATTCGCGTCCGGTTGAGGGCATGGGTGAGGGTGTGGGCCGGAGGCGGATTTTCGGCTGGCTAAGGTGACCTGCATGACTGATCAGTGGACGTGGACCTTTCTCGACGCCGATGGCACGGTGATGACCGGTGAAGCACTCGTTGCCACCGGCTTCCCTTCGCAGAGCGACGCGGAGAGCTGGCTCGGCGAGCAGTGGCG
>DASVKO010000021.1:0-7980 GCA_036385355.1 Dermatophilaceae bacterium | reverse complement strand
CGGCTGAACCAGCTCAGCCGACTGTCCGCCGGCGCCAGCTGAGGCGAGGCGGTCGGCGATGGGGCTGTTCGACGCGCTGCTGGGGCGGACCAAGCCGGTGCCAGCCGACCTGGACGCGTTGTTCGCGCTGCCCACGGCCGCCATCACGCTGGAGGCGGCCGCCGGCCTGCGCCCGACCGGGACCGGGTCAGTGTGCGTCAAGGCCGCGGAGGGTGGTGACTTCCTCCGGACGTACGCCGACGCGCAGGCGCTGCTGCGGCTGGACGAGACGGCCGACGTGACCGAGTCCCGGGACTCCTTCGGCTACGCCTGGCTGACGTCCCGGACGACGCCGGACCGGCTCGGCGACTTGGTCACCGCGTTGCACGGTGCCAACAGCACGTTTGCCGACGCCGGTTTCGGCCCGGCCCTGCTGTGTTCGACGGTCGGGTTCGCCGGCACGGTGGACGGCGTACCACGCCGGGTGGCGCTCGTCTACCTCTACAAGCGCGGCACGTTCTACCCGTTCGCCCCGGTCGGACCGCAGCGTCGGGACACCGCGTTCGAGCTGCAATTGAGGGCCAGCGTGGAAGGTGACCTCAAGATCGAGCCGGACCTGCAACGCTGGTTCCCGGTCTGGGACGCCCCCGGGCTCTGACGCCTCGTCCAGCGCTCGTCTACATCAGCCTCTGGGCCCGACGGTTCTTCCCACCGATCAGAGACCAAATGGCTGAACAGCCACCTCACCAGCGAATCATCGCGCTATGCGCCGACCGGCGAGTTGTTCGAGGGCATCCGCCGCCGCTGTGGGGCCGCCGGCGGCAGCAAACGCTGCGGCAATCCGCTCGGCGCCGGGCCGCAGTTCGATCGCGTGATGGACCGCGCTGCGCAGCCGGTGGGGGGTGAGCTTACGGGCGGGTAGCCGGACGCCGGCCCCGGCGACCTCGACCCGTCGGGCGACCTCCGGCTGGTCGCGCCCGAACGGAACGGCGACCACGGGCACGCCGTGGGCGAGGGCCTTCTGGGTGATGCCCATGCCGGCATGGCAGACCGCGCAGACGGCCCGAGCAAGTACCAGCGAGTGCGGCACGAACCGTTCGACGCGGACGTTCACGGGAACCTGGAGGCGCGAGGCATCGACGTCGCCGGTGGTGAGCACGACGTCGAAAGGTTCACCGGCGAAGGCCTCGCACGCCACCTCAGCGAGCCGGACGTCATTCTGAAAGGCGGTGGAGCAGGTGACCAGCACGAGGGATCGGTGCAGGTCAGCGAGCCATGAGGGTGGGTCGGCGGGCGGTTCCCACAATCCGGGACCGACGAGGCGCACCCGGGCGGGCCAGTCGCTGCGAGGGTACTCGAACGGTTCGGCCGAGTAGACAAGCACGAGTGAGGCCGCGAGGTAGAACTGGTCGAGCGTCCGCAGCGGCGACAGCCCCAGCTCGGTTCGCACCGGGTTGACGTGCTTACCGATGATCCGCGCGAGCGTCCCTACGGTCAGCGGACGGGCCAGGCCGTCCCGGACCCGGCCGACGGCGTCGTGGCGGGGGGTCAGGCCGAGCCCGAAGGGCGGCGCGTCCCTCGAGGTGACGGGCACCGGCGAGGGGACGGAGAACACCCACGGGAGTCCCGACCGCTCGGCTGCGGCTGCCGCGCCCCAGGATGTCTCGTCCAGGATCACGACATCGGGCTGCTCGGCGTCGATGGCTTGCCGGAGATCTGTGGCCTGTGCCGGGGCGCGCTGCCCGAACTGGTTGAGTGCCCTGATCAGGGCGCCGAACCGGGTGCGAGCCTGCCAATCGCTGGGTTCGAACCCCACCAGCTCCGGCGGGAGCAGGTCGGCGTCAAAACCCAACGACCGCAGCAGCTCGACTTCGTTGACGCCGCTGCGCACGGTGACGCGGTGGCCGCGACCGGCCAGCTCCTGCAGAGTCGGGATCAGGGGGTAGAGCCGTCCCGTGACAGGCTCGATGTAGGCGAGGAAAGTTGCCATGGTCAACTCCTGAGCCGGGTGACCGGCTCCACGCCCACGTTCACGACGCGGGCGGAACGCCGGTCGATGTACGTTGGGCCGGCGGTCGCTCGAAGTCTCGGCCCAGAGCGTAGGCTTGGTCGAGATACCGCTGGATGGTCGCCTGGGGTGCGCATGCGGCCGAATAGAAGTAGACGTGCTCGACGTTCGCGATGCCAGGATAGCGGAACGTCCACTCATCGATCACCTTGTCCATCGCGTCGCGGATCCCGGCGTCGTAGGCGGCTTGGTCGAATAGAGTCGAGGTCATGACCAGCGCTCGCTGGTGATGGAGGAGCGGCAACCGCCCGTTGACGTCGCCATTCCACCCCGCTTCGGTCAGGCCGTAGGCGAATCCGTACGTGAACACCCGCTCGATCCACCCCCGCAGGATCGCCGGGAAGTTGCAGAAGTGGACCGGCGCGATGAACGCCAACCCGTCGGCCCAGGCAACCTTCTCTTGCTGTTCGCGCGCGTCCTTGGGCATCCGGCTGCGGATGAGCGCAGCGACCTCTTTCGAAGACTTGCCACGCAACGCCCGCGATGCCATCCAGCGCTGCACCGGACCCCGGCAGCCGTCGATCACGCGTTGTCTCGGGTCCATCGCCTTCAGCACCGCGGGCGGTACCTCCGAATCGATATAGCTCGCGCCGTCGCGCCCACGGAACACCGGGTCGAACTTGATCGCGTACAGGTCCACGAGCTCACTGGTGTGCCCGGCATCGGTCAGCCCGGCGGTAAACCGATCGAGCGCGGAGTGGCAGAACGACGTCGGGTCGTGGTGCGCGTACACGGTCAGCACCTTCATGTCAGCCTCCATCCCGCGCTCGGCGCGGCCGCGCGGGCTCGGTGGTACTCAGCGCCCCTTGCGCAGTTCGTGATCGATGTCGCCCTCGGTGAGCGGCCTCCGGCCGTAGACGTTCCAATCGTCCAACGACAGCAGGACACCCCAGCCAGCACCCAGCCCGACCAGAAGTGGTCGAACCCGGCGACCATCCAGACACCGATCAAGAAGGCGTTGATCACGGCATAGGCCACGAGATCAGCGCGGAACCTGGATTTCTCTCGACGCGGGTACGCGCCCATTCCCGCTCCGTCGCCGTCCACGGTGACTCCGACGGATTCGAACCAGGCGGAATAGAAGCCGCTTGGCCACCCTCGATGAGCTCAGCCATCACGCCACCCCTACTGATCGAATGCGTTCCCGCATCCTCAATATCCAGACCTATCGGACGTATCCCTGTTGAGTGGGGCCAGCAAGAGTCGAAGGTCCCTGATCGATCGCACCTCACCACACCGGAGAGCGCCGTCATTCCGGCCAGTCGCGTAAGGACGAGCGGGTATCGGGTCACTCCGGACGAGGCGGAGGTAGGAGCCGCCGCCGACCCCATGGACGCGGATGCAGGTTTGGTGATCGTGGTCACCCCTGCCCGTCGGGCCACCGGAACCGTCGCCCACAACCCGGGCGACCAGATCTACGAGAGCGGGCCGGCGCTGGCCCTGGATCAGCCACATGGTCATATCGGGCACCGCCACGGTCGAAACCACGTTTCTCGACAACCCGTCCCAGCCGGCGGACACCCGGTTTGTCGCCTCCATGCCGCACCCGCCTGGCTCGTGAGCTCCTGAGCCCGACCATGCCACCGCGTGTTCCGGCGGGTCGACCGGCGAAACCCGCGCTCAGCGACGCCATCTGCCGGTCGACGGCCAGCAGCGCTACGTCAGCCGAAGACGGCCCGGAGCACCCGGCAGGCCCGCAACGTGACCCACTTCGACGGCTGCCCCTGCGGCTCGATGTCGCACCAGGTCTTGCCGTTGTAAGCGTACCGGTTTCGCCAGCGGCCCCGGGCATCCTGCTGTCCGAGCAGCCAGTCGACCGCGCGGGTCAGCCGCGCATCGTGGCCGTGGCCGAGGTCGACCAGGACTTCGAGGTTCTGCAGGACATCTGCAACGTACGCCGAGGGGAAACCGAGCTTGTACCAGGAGGATGACGGCGTGGTGTTCCCGAATCCCATCGGGTAGTCGGCGGCGGCGGGATCGCGGGAGAGGAGGAAGTCGCTCCCCTGCTCCAGCGCTCGGCTGACCAATGGCGTCCGGCGTTCGAGCGGCACCCGGGTCAGGGCGCGCAGCTCCTTGACCGCGCCCCAGGCGCATGGCTGCTGTTCGTTGGCCGCGCAGGCGAACCCGGGGCCGCCGGTACCGGAGCGGTGCCAGCGGTCCATCCCCTCGCCGGTGATCGCCCGCGCCCCCCAGGCCACGGCGCCCTGGACCCGAGGGTCGTCGACGTACCCGAACCGATGAGGGCGGCCAGCAGGTTGCCGTTCAGGCAGTGGATGACCGTCAACGGCGGCGGCGCGGCCTCGGCCTTCGACCCCGACGATGCGAATCCGCCGGACAATGCGATCGAGTGGGCCAAGACGTAGGAGCACCCGCGCCGGACTCGCTCGTCGTCCGGATCGGCGCCCAGCTGGTCGAGGAAGATGACCTGCCAGACGGTTCCGCGGTACTTGGTCGCGTACCCCGGCCCGGGCTTCACCCACCACCCTGCGGGGCTCTGGGCGTCCAAGATCGCCTTGATCGGGTTGCGCGTCATGGTCGCCGCCCTGGCCGCCGGACGTCGCCGTCGTCGACCGGCGGTCGAGCAGGCACTGCAGCGCGGCCGCCCGAACGGCCGGGGTGTCCTCGGCGAGCAGCCACGGCAGCGGATCGGCGTGAAGCCGCTCGAGCCAGGCCATCGCTTACCTCCTCCGGCCTTACTACCAGATCAGCGTCGCGTCAGACGCGGATGACGTTGACCTGCCGGCCGGCGGCGTTCGCCAGTATCGCGATGTCATGCCGGTCACTCGTCGCTATCGAGTCGCCGCGGGGTGCAGCGCCGACGACGACGCTGGCATCAATGGACGGCGGCGGATTGTGCACGGGCGAGCAGATGTCCGACCGCCCGCGCGACCGCTCGTCGAGCGCGGAGACCGCGCAGCCTTCCAGCAGCCGAGCCAGCAGCGGCTGCGGATGGCGCTTCACCAAGACGTACGCCGGCCGGCGACGGTAATAGGGGACATTCGCCCCTGGCGCGCGTCCGACCACCGTGTTTGGGATGGAGACACAGGGAGCCGGCGAGTCGGCGCCCGTCCGGAGGTGCCACCATGATCGAATCAAAGTCCGTCGAGGACTTCCTGTCCCATCACCGGTACGCTGTGGTCGGCGCGTCCGATGACCCGAAGAACTTCGGCCGCACGATCTGCCGAGAGATGAGCAACCGAGGGTACGACGTGGTGCCCGTGCATCCGCAGGCGGCAGCGGTGGACGGCATGCCGTGCTTCGCCGATTTGGCTAGCGTGCCTGGGGACCTCGACGGCGTGATCGTCATGGTGCCGGCGCAGCGATCCGCTGAGGTAGTGCAGTCCGCCGTCGAGCGCGGCGTGCCCCGCGTGTGGCTGTTCCAGGGCGCTGGCGGCGGCGGGTCGGTGTCCCCCGAGGCTGTCGAGTTGTGCAAGCAGCACAACGTCCAGGTGGTCGCCGGGGCCTGCCCGATGATGTTCCTGGAGCCGGTGGGCTGGTTCCACCGGGTGCACCGGACGTTCCGGCGCATGAACGGCTCGCTGGCTAAGGCGTCGTAGCTTCATGCGGTGACGCCGGATTCGCGCCGCTACTCCGGCTGACCCACAGATGCCGAGTGCGAGCGCGTCGGCCGGCGGTGACGGCGACGAGGACGGCAACCGCAACGGCCCCGAGTCCCAGGACGCCAGGGCCGATCAGCCTGCCAACGGCGTTCCAGGCGAGGTCGCCACCTACCGCCAGCGTGGCGCCGGGCTCCAGCCCGGTGGCGGTCGTTGACAGGCGGTACGCGCCCGCGGCGCCGGCGCGGAAGGACGCCACCGCGGTGCCGACCATGCCGTTGCGATCTGGCACGTCGTACTGCAGCTTCTGTCGGTACGTCGTGGCCGGCACGGCCGCGCCGGTGGGGCCGGTGACGGTCAGGTCAAGCGCGGCGACCGCGAGTGGCCGGTTGCCCTCGACGTAGACGACCTGGGTGGTCGAGCGGTCGGGTCGCCAACCACGCCGTGCCGGTGCAGTGGCGGCAACGCTTGGGTGCGGCCATCGACTGGGTATGGACGTTCCACCTGAGCCCGGTGAACGGGGTACCCGCCTGCTGCTGCGGACGATGGGTCGCACCAGTCCGTGGTGGCTGACCGTCGGCTACGTCGGACTGCTGGTCCCGGCCGACCACGTGATGGCGACCAGCATGCTGACCGGGATCAAGCGGCGGGTGGAAACGGCTGCTGGCAGCGGTCGCGACGATCACCGAGGCCAACAGACTGGCCTGGACGGCTCGCAGAAGCACATCGTCGCAGATGTCCGACCGCCCGCGCGACCGGCTCGTCGAGCGGAGGAGACCTCAAAGCCCTCGATCAACCGCGACAGCGACGGCTGCGGACCACCGCGCCACGCCTGAGCCAGCGCACCGGCCGGGACAGTAGGCGGATGCAGTCGTTCGAGCGCGCGCCGGCGCACCGCCCACATCCGGTCGTTGGCCTTGGCCGCGACGAGCGCACCGGTGTCGTAGGTCAGGCCACTCACGCGGGCGAGCGACGCGTCCCCGCCGAGTCCTTCGGCGCTGTGCGCCGGCGCGCCGACTCCACCGGCGGCTGATGCGTCCACAGGTCGGGCACGCCAGACCGACGAGTCAGGCCGCCGAGCTCGGCGGCACGGTCAGCGTTCCGGCCGGGTCGGCGCCACCCATGTCGAGCCGGAACGGCGGGTAGGCGTCAGTCATCAACCCGGCGTACGCCACGACCCGCAACACCCACCGGTTGAACCCCAGGATCAAGTCGTACAAGTCGCGGGGGTAGCGACCGGTCACGGCCAACACGATGCCGGCGATGACCACCAGGAGTTCGATCAGGCCGTTGCTCGGACTGGCCCCCCTAGGAAGCCCACGACGAGGTATTGCGGCAACGCCAGCAGCCCTTCATGGAGGCCCGGGTGTAGCCGAAGGTCGCTCTGCCCGGGGCCGCCGGCCAGGTAGAACAGGACGGGCTTGGTGGTGTCGCGAGCCCGGATCAGCACCGTCTGATCGTGTCCGCCCAGGCGGATCTTGGCCGGGGAGGCAGTGGTGGAGGTGGCCGACGACGGCGGCGCCGGCCGATCCGACCGAGGGCGCGACCTCGCCACGAGCGGACCCGGTCGGTCCGGCAGCGGACACGGTTTGCTGGGCATGCGGGAGCGGGTCACGACCTGGGGCGGCGCGTTGTCCACCGGCACCCGACCGGATGGCGGCTTCCGGGTGCTGGCCCGGCTCTCCTACCGCGACCCGTCGTGCTCCGGGTGGCGCCGGCCGACGACCTAGGCGCTGGTCCGCCGGGATGGACGGGTTAGAGGCGACCCGGCGGATCACCACCCGACCCGAGCTGACCGCCACCCGGGTGCTGGTGCTGACGACGTACGGCTGGACTCCTACGTCGTGGAAGCACTGTCGTGGAAGCACTGCGGTGCGGTCCGGCGCCAGCGGGTTCCTGCTCAAAGTCGCGCTGCCTTCCGATCTGCTGACCGCCATCCGGGTGGTCGCGGACGGTGACGCACTGCTCGACCCCAAGGTGACCCGCCAGCTGATCGCGGACTTCCTGCGCCGCGACCCGGCCCGGCCGCCGGACCACTGCGCGGAAGACGCTTTGGGCGGGCTGACGGAGCGGGAACGCGAAGTGCTGGTCACCGTCGCACCCGGGCTGTCCAACGCCGAGATCGCGAGCCTGCTGACGGTCAGCTACGCCACCGCCAAGACCCACGTCCGCCACCTGCTGACCAAGCTGGGAGCGCGGGACCGAGCGCAGCTGGTCATGCTCGCCGACGAGTGCGGAGCCGTTGTCGCTCGGGACGAGTGAAGGCGGCGAGGCGCCCAGCGGCGGCCCCGGCCCAGAAGCTCAGCGCATCCGGCGCGGTCCGAGATCGTCACTGCGCACCGGCGGAGCCACCCGGACCCGGGCGGACAGGACACT
>DASVKO010000020.1:0-3921 GCA_036385355.1 Dermatophilaceae bacterium | reverse complement strand
GCAAAGGAGGATCCGGACATCCGGGTGGTGCGGGATCGCTTCGAGGCATTTGTCCAAGTCGGCTCGGTCGTGACTGTGACGGGCGTTGCTGTTGAGGATCCGCAATCGGGACGCTTGGTCAAACCGGAAGAGAGTGACCAGAGATGGCCGAATGGCGGACGTTCCGGAATGACACCAGGGACGAGTGTGCGTCTGTTTTCAACCGCCGCCAACGACCCCGTGAGTCTCAGAGGCCTTATCAGCGCAGTCCTGGCCGCTGCTGCCGATGACTTTCGGCGAGGCGCGGTTCCGGGCCCGACTCAGAGGCGGATGCCCGAGAACGCGAAGGAGACCCGGTCGAGCGCTGCGTTCAAGATTACCGCTTGGAAGAACCTCCGCGAGGACGGGTCGCCTTAGGCGATGCGGGCGGCCTCACCGGCCACAAGCACCGCCGCGTTGAAGCCGGCCCAACTCCAGGGACCAGGTTGCCCGACCGGACCGAAAAGGATCACCGCGGACGCGGTCAACAAGATTGCGGCGGCGGTCAGTGCGGTGGCCCTGGCGCCGATCCGATGTGGCAGTCCGCGGATCCCGGTGGCGACGTCATCGCCCAGGTCCCGAAGTACGTTGGCCAGATGAGCGGCCACGCCAAACAGCGCACCGGCAGTCAGCGCCCAGGCCGCCGGCCGCCGTGCCGGCGAAGCCGACAGGGTCGCGACCGCGGGCAGCATCCCGAAGGCGATGGCGTACGGCAGCCAGGACAGGACCGTTGCCTTCAGGCCCAGGTTCTAGGCCCAGGCGCATAGCACGGTGGCCAGTGCAGCTGCGCCGCCGGGCCAGCCGAGTGCCGTCGAAAGCGCGAGGGTCACGATGAGGCGACGACGGCGGCGATACCGGCGACGCGGGGCTCCATTGCACCGGTCGCGACGGGTTTGTCGGACCGAAGCACGGCCCGGTCCCGCTCGGCGTCGAGGTAGTCGTTGGACCAGCCAATCGACAGCGGGCCGGTGAAGACCGCCCCCGTCACCAGAGCCCCGCGGCCGATGGGGAGGTCGGCCAGCGCGACTAGCCCGGCACTGATGGCCGTGACGGCCACCGATGGGATCGGGTGACAGGACAGGGCCAGCGCTCGGATCAGCTGGGATGAGGACATGACGCGATGCTGGGGGAGCCAGGTCTCGGACGATCTCAACGTGGGAACTTCCGCCATTGAGACCCCGGTCAAGTCCTTCGCGTTCCGGTAAACCGGTTCGCTCATACCGGAGTTCGACTGAGCCTCTCAAACTTGGGATGTCTCCGCCTTGTCCATATGGTTGAGCGGGTGACCACCTTGGCTGGCGGCCACGCCACTCTGCCGCCGCACCGCTACACGCAGGCGGAGCTGACCGCTGCCTTCACCGAGATGTGCCTGGGGCCGGATGGCAACCAGGCCCTGCTGGAGCGGTTGCACGCCCATGCACGGGTCAGCAGCCGGCACCTTGTCCTTCCGCTGGAGCAGTACGCCGCGATCCCCGGTTTCCGGGAGTCCAACGACCTCTTCATCGCCAACGCGGTCGAGCTGGGTGCCGCGGCGCTGACCGGGGCGTTGCAGCGGGCCGGGATCGGTGCCGACGAGGTCGACGTCGTCATCTCCACCACCATCACCGGTATCGCAGTGCCCTCCATCGAGGCCCGGATCGCCCAGGCCGTCGGCCTGCGCCCGGACGTGAAACGGGTGCCGCTGTTCGGGCTGGGATGCGTGGCCGGCGCGGCCGGGATCGCCCGCCTGCACGACTACCTGATCGGTCATCCGGACGAGGTCGGGGCGCTGCTGTCCGTCGAGCTCTGCTCGCTGACCGTGCAGCGGGACGACCGCTCGGTCGCCAACCTGGTGGCCAGCGGCCTGTTCGGCGACGGGGCGTCCGCGGTGGTCGCAGTGGGCGCCAACCGGCCCGAGCCGGGTCCGCGGGTCCTTGCCTCCCGCAGCCACCTCTACCCCGACAGTCAGCGCACCATGGGATGGGACGTCGGCGGCGGCGGGCTGAAGATCGTGCTTGACGCGCAGGTGCCCGCCATCGTTCAGCAGTATCTCGGCCACGACGTCCGATCGTTCCTGAACGCGCACTCGCTGCAGGTCGAGGACATCGGCGCCTGGGTGTCGCATCCGGGCGGTCCCAAGGTGATTGAGGCCATCGAGGCCGAGCTGGGTCTGGACGGGGACCCGCTGGAGCTCACCTGGCGCTCGCTCGACCAGATCGGTAACCTCTCGTCGTCCTCGGTGCTGCACGTGCTGCGGGACACTCTGGACAAGCGTTCCCTGACCCCCGGAACCCCCGGCATGCTGATGGCGATGGGTCCGGGGTTCTGCTCCGAGCTCGTGCTGCTCGAGTGGTGACCGGATGACTCCCTACGTTGTGCTGATCGTCGCGGTTGCGCTCGAGCGGCTGGCCGAGCTGGTCGTCTCCCGGCGCAACCTGGCCTGGGCGCTGGGACATGGTGGGCGCGAGTACGGTTTCGGGCACTACCCGTTCATGGTGGTCCTGCATACCGGGCTGCTCGTCGCGTGCCTGGTCGAGGCCACACATCGTCTGTTCATCCCGGTGCTGGGCTGGTCGATGTTCGTCGTGGTTGTCCTGGCGCAGGCCCTTCGCTGGTGGTGCATCATCACTCTCGGCCCCCGGTGGAACACCCGGATCGTCGTGATTCCGGGACTACCCCTTGTTGACGGGGGACCGTATCGCTGGCTGCGTCACCCGAACTATGTCGCGGTGGTGCTGGAGGGCATCGCCCTGCCGCTGGTGCACACTGCCTGGATCACCGCGATCGTCTTCACGGTGGTCAACGCCGGTCTGCTGCGGGTGCGGATCTCATCCGAGAACGCGGCAATGGCTCAGGCTCTGGCAGAGTCCCCTCCACCGTCGACGGCGATGACACAGGATCGACCATGAGCGGGGTCGACCATGACACGGGACCGACAGTGACACGGTGATCGACGCCGACCTCATCGTTGCCGGGGCAGGACCGGCCGGGCTGGCCACTGCGCTGTATGCAGCACGGGCCGGGTTGCGCACGGTGGTGCTCGAGGCGCGACCCAGCCCCATCGACAAGGCGTGTGGCGAGGGCCTGATGCCTCAGGCGGTCCGAAGTCTGGGCGAGCTCGGGGTGAACCCTCCGGGACGGGCGATCCGTGGCATCCGATACACCGATGGGACTCGCGTTGTCGATGCCGGATTCCGGCATGGTTCCGGCCGCGGCGTGCGCCGCACGACCTTGCAGGGGGCGTTGCTCGACGCCGCCCGGGGCGCCGGGGTGAAGGTGGTCGATGCCCGCGCCGTCGACGTGCGCCCGGATGCCGACGGGGTGAGCGTCGACGGTCGCAGGGCCCGATACCTGGCCGCCGCCGATGGGTTGCACTCTCCGATCCGCCGCCAGCTCGGTCTGGAGCGAGCGGCACCGTCCAAGACCCCGCCGAGGTGGGGGACCCGGCAGCATTTCGCAATGGCCCCGTGGACCGATCTGGTCGAGGTGCACTGGGGGCCCGGGGCGGAGGCCTACGTGACGCCCGTCGGCGCTGAGCTGGTTGGCGTCGCCGTCCTGTCCAGCGTGCAGGCGCCCTTCGCCCACCAGCTTGCCGCTTTCCCGGCCCTTCGCGAGCGGCTGCCCGACACGGGGGTCACGGCCGTCCTGGGGGCCGGCCCGCTGCGGCAGCGGACATCGGCCCGAGTGGCCGGACGGGTGCTGCTGGTCGGTGACGCCGCCGGATACGTCGATGCGCTGACCGGCGAGGGTATCGCGGTGGCGCTGGCCTGCGCCCGCGCGCTGGTGGACTGCGTCGCCGCCGACGACCCGGGCGCCTACGAACGGCGCTGGCTCGCCGCGTCGCGGCGCTACCGCACCATCACCTCGTCGTTGCTCTGGGCCCGGCGCCAGCCGCTGCTGGCCCAGCGGATCGTCCCGCTGGCC
>DASVKO010000019.1:0-6402 GCA_036385355.1 Dermatophilaceae bacterium | reverse complement strand
TGGTGGCGCGGGGTCCGGCATGCAGCGCTTCGCGCCGCTCAACAGTTGGCCCGACAACGTGAACCTGGACAAGGCCCGCAGGCTGCTCTGGCCGGTCAAGCAGAAGTTCGGTCGGAAGATCTCCTGGGCCGACCTGATGATCCTCGCCGGCAACTGTGCGTTGGAGTCGATGGGCTTCAAGACGTTCGGCTTCGGCGGGGGGCGTCCGGATGTCTGGGAGCCCGAGGAGGTCAACTGGGGTTCAGAGGCCGAGTGGCTTGGAGACGAGCGCTACACCGGCGACCGGGACCTCGCGAACCCCCTTGGTGCCGTTCAGATGGGCCTCATCTACGTGAACCCGGAAGGGCCGAACGGCAACCCGAGTGCGCTTGCCGCAGCCCGGGACATCCGCGAGACCTTCGCTCGCATGGCGATGAACGATGAGGAGACCGTGGCACTCATCGCCGGCGGCCACACGTTCGGCAAGACCCACGGCGCGGCTGATCCCAACAAGTACATCGGGCCCGAGCCCGAGGCTGCCCCCCTGCAGGACATGGGCCTCGGCTGGAAGAACAGCTTTGGCACCGGCAGCGGCAACGACACGATCAGCAGCGGGCTGGAGGGCGCCTGGACCCCCACCCCCACCACGTGGGACAACAGCTACTTCGAGACCCTCTTCGGCTACGAGTGGGATCTGACGAAGAGCCCTGCCGGTGCGTTTCAGTGGGTTCCGACGGACCCCGCCGCGAAGAACGCCGTGCCCGATCCCCACGACCCGTCGAAGAGTCACGCCCCGGTGATGCTCACCACGGACCTCGCCCTGAGGATGGACCCGATCTACGAGCCGATTTCGCGGCGCTTCCTGCAGAACCCGGATGAGTTGGCGGATGCCTTCGCGCGGGCATGGTTCAAGCTGACGCACCGCGACATGGGACCGATCTCGCGGTACCTGGGACCGGAGGTTCCCCAAGAGTCGCTGTTGTGGCAGGACCCCGTGCCTGCGCTCACCCACGAGCTGATCGGGGCGCAGGACATCGCGGCCCTGAAGGAGAAGATCCTCGACTCGGGACTGTCCGTGTCCCAGCTGGTCTCGACCGCGTGGGCGTCGGCGTCGACGTTCCGCGGCTCCGACAAGCGCGGCGGCGCCAACGGTGCGCGCATTCGCCTCGCGCCGCAGAACGCGTGGGAAGTCAACAACCCGACCGGACTGGCGAACGTGCTCTCGCACCTGCAGGAGATCGCGAAGGAGTTCGACAGCTCAGCGGCCGGTGGGAAGCAGGTCTCGCTTGCCGACCTGATCGTGCTGGGAGGGTGCGCAGCCATCGAGCGGGCTGCGAAGAACGCCGGGTACGAGGTTCAGGTTCCCTTCACTGCTGGACGCACGGACGCATCTGCGGAGCAGACCGACGTGGAATCCTTCGCGGTGCTCGAGCCGACCGCGGACGGGTTCCGCAACTACCTCGCCAAGGGAAACCAGCCCCCCGCGGAGCACCTGTTGGTCGACCGGGCGAACCTGCTGACGCTGACCGCCCCCGAGATGACGGTCCTCGTCGGTGGCCTAAGGGTTCTGAACGCCAACGTCAAGCAGTCCGGGCTCGGGGTGTTCACCACACGGCCTGAGTCGTTGACCAACGACTTCTTCGTGAACCTGCTCGACCAGGGCACGGCATGGCACGCGACGTCCGAGGCCGAGGAGACCTTCGAGGGCCGCGACCTCGCCACGGGCGACGTCAGGTGGACCGGTAGTCGGGTCGACCTCGTCTTCGGGTCGAACTCCCAGCTCCGTGCACTTGCGGAGGTCTACGCGAGCGACGACGCGCAGCAGAAGTTCGTGGGTGACTTCGTCGCCGCCTGGAACAAGGTCATGAATCTCGATCGCTTCGACCTGGCCTGATCCCGATGTCCAGGCCGGCCTTCGTCGGCCGGCCTGGACCTCCTCGGTCCGGTGGCCGGTTTCCCTTCCATCCAGCCACCGGACGAACCAGCACTGCCTTTCGCACCGTCGCTCCCTCAGCCGATGATGGCGACATTCGTGTGGATCTCAGTCACGGGCTCTGCCTTTCCCGCCACGACACGCCGGTCAGCTGCTCGGACAGATCCCACAGGCGTCGGGCTGACTCGGGGTCGAGCGCCTGCAAGGCGGGGGTGTCGACGGCGGGGTGGCCCCGCATGTGCCGGAACCCGTCCGGGCCGATGTAGGTGCCGCCGGGGATGTCCGCGGTAGCGGCGTAGAGGGTCGGGAGCCCGCCCATGGTGTCGCTCTGGGCGACGAGCCGGTTGGCGAGGGACGCGAAGAAGTTGGAGATCGGGCTCGCCGTGCGTCCCTGCAGGTTGGTGGCGGCGTAGCCGGGATGGGCGGCCACGGCCCGGACCGTCGATCCCGCATCGGTGAGGCGCCGCTGGAGCTCGAGGACGAAGAGCAGGTTGGCAAGCTTGGACTGCGAGTAGGCGTCCCATGCCTTGTAGGGGCGGTGCTCCCAGCTGAGGTCGTCGAGGTCGATCCGGCCGTTGCGGTGCAGGTCGGACGACACCACGACCACCCGGTCGGTGATCTGCGGGAGGAGCAGGTTCGTCAGGGCGAAATGGCCGAGATGGTTGGTCCCGATCTGCATCTCGAACCCGTCGACGGTGCGCTGCTCGGGGGTGGCCATGACGCCGGCGTTGTCCACCAGGAGGTTGACCGGTCCTTCGGTGGCGTCGGCGAAGGACCGGACCGAGCCCAGGTCGGCCAGGTCGAGGGGCCGGACGGTCACGTCGCCTGTCATGGTGGTGGCGGCAGTCTCTCCCTTGGCCGGGTCGCGCACGGCGAGCGTGACCGCGGCGCCGGCGCGAGCCAGTTCGCGGGCGGCCACCCGGCCGATGCCGCTGTTGGCACCCGTGACGATCGCGGTCTGCCCGCGCAGGTCGGGCAGGTCGGAGGCAGTCCAGCGGGAGGGGCTCATGGAGGAAATGTAGGCGCTTCCCATTGGCACAGCCACCAGGCGCTCCCCTGAATGCAGACATCGAGGGGACTCAGCCACCGTTCCCGGTGCGGCGACAGAGCGCCTTCTCGGTCAGCCGACGTGGGTCAGGCCCTGCCACCCTGTACCGATCTGACGTGGTGTACCGAGACTGCCCGCGTTGGTGCCCGGGTGCAGCCACAGGACCCCGGTGGTATCCCGGGCAAGCAGGTCGTTGTCGGCGCCGAAGGTCCCAGCTACCGTGAGTGGCACTGCCAGCCGCGACCGGTAGGGCCCCTCAGGACGTGCGCCTGGTGTCATGATCGGTATCGGGTGCGCGTCTGAGCAGGCGGGTCTCAACCGCATCGGCGGCGCCCGAAGCGCCGCCGGCGGCGGCGAAGGCGGCCGCGATGCGCTCGGCGCCGGCGGTTCGGGCGATGGCTTCCTGGACCTTGTCACGTAGCCGGTTGGGTCGCAGCCGGCGGGCGGACAGCCGGGTCCCGGCTTCGGCGACCTCGACCCGGCGAGCGACTTCGAGCTGGTCGCGTCCGAATGGCACCACGCAGACCGGGACGCCATGGGCCAGTGCCTTCTGGGTCGCGCCCATGCCCCCGTGCGTTACGGCGCACACGGCGCGATCAAGGACCTGACCGTGTGGGATGAAGCGCACCACTCGCGCGTTGGCGGGCGGGTTGAAGCGGGCGGGATCGGCGGCCGGGAAGGTGGCCACGACGCTGACCGGTTCTGCCGCGAGCCCGTCGAGTGCGGCCTGGACGAGTCGTCCGTCGTTCTGGAACGCTGAGGAGGTGGTCACCAGCACGATCGGGCCGGTGATCTCGCTGAGCCATCCCGGCGGCCCGGTCGGTGGGTCCCAGTCACATGGACCGACCATGACGATGTTGTCCGGCCAGTCCCGGCGGGGGTACTCGAAGGGCTCGGCGGTCAGGTAGAGGACCAGTGGCGGACGGCGGAACATGTCATCGACGTGCTCAACAGGGTCCAGTTGGAACAGGCGGCGGACATCATTCAGGGACGGCCGCATGGCGTGTTCGATGGCGCCAAAGACCACAGGCCGTAGGAGCTTGTCGCGCAGCCGTCCGAACGGACCGGCCGGCGGCGGCAGACCGGGCCCGAATGGCGGTACGTCGGGCGAGCGCATCGCCAGAGGGTAGGGACACACGGCCGCCCATGGTCCTCCCCATGCCTCGGCGGCGGCCAGCGCGCCCCAGCTGTTGATGTCGACGATCAGGGCATCCGGGCGCTCGTCGGTGATCGCCTGCCGCAGATCGGGTGCGTCGTACTCGGCGCGGGCGCAGAAGCACTTCACCGCGCGACTCAGACCCTGGCGCGTGTTTCGGGCGCGCCAGTCGTCGAGCGTGATCGCCTCCACGCGTTCGCTGATTGGGCCGGCTGCGAATCCGTGAGCCTGCATCAGCGGCACCTGTGCCGCGAGGGTCCGGACCGCGATCTGGTGACCGCGGGCCGCTAGCTCGTCGAGGATCGGGGTCAGCGGGAACAGATGCCCCGCAGCGGGCGAGGTGTACGCGAGTATCCGGGCCATCACGGCTCCTTCAGGATCGGGGTGAGTAGCTCGACGATCGCGAGCTCGGTCTGGCGCCGGCTCAGCCCCGCATCTCGGCGCAGCAGCTTCCACATGTAGACGTCACAGACCGCCACGAGCTGGGCAAGGCGACGCCGCCGGACGGTTGAGCTCTGGCTGTCCAGGGCAGCGGCGAAGACCCGCGTGCACCAGTCCCGGTGCAGCGCGCGGCCACCGTCTGCAATCTGGCGCAGTGCGGGTACCCGCTCTTCCTCAGCCAACATCCTCAGCACCCGATCGCCGAACCCCTCGTAGTGCTCGACCAGAACCTGAACCGCCACGGTCACGTCGCCGGCCGGAGCCAGGTCGCGCTGGCGACTGATCGCCGCCGACTCACGTTCGGCAGCCGCGGCGACCAGACCGTCCTTGCCGCCGAAACGACGGATCACGGTTTGCACGGACACGCCGGCACGCAGGGCGACCTCGTCCAGGGAGATCTGGTCGGTTGGCAGCTTCCAGAACATCTCGAGCGCCGCGTCCAGGATCCGCTCACCAGTCGCCGCGGATGACGCCGCTCGTGCGGTCATCTGATAGCCGCGCGGCAACGACCCCGACTTCTTATTCATGTTAATGAGATTAACATGAAATGCGGGATGCGCACGGGTCAGGTTGGCAGGGGTTGTCAATCCAGCCCCCGTGGCACAGCGGTATGCCGAGCTGACATCCCGATCCGGAGCGGCGTCGGCCTGGCGTGTCCTCGACCTCGACCACGTCGGATCGACATCGGTCCCGGGCCTGGTGGCCACGTCGATCATCGACATAACCTGATCGACATGAACCCGACCGTGGCCGGCCAGAAGGACGAGTCTGCGTACCTGCCGACTCTCGAAGCCATGGGTTCAAACTGAGCGTACGTGAGCCATGGTGGTACGTAGGAGGAGAAGTGGCGCGATGAGGGTCGACGAGCACGAGATCACGTCCGAGGTCGCCCTCTGCGGGTCTGACGGCCGGCTCAACCCTGCCGCGGTGGGCTGGACCCGACGGCCGCTGCACGACACCAGCCGGATCGGGGTCGGCCGCTACGGCTGGGGTCGCAACAAGCGGTGGGAGTACTGGGCCGTCACCACCCCGACCCATCTGGTGGGTGTGACCGTCTCGTCCCTCGACTACGTCGGCGTCCACGGCGTGTGGGTGCACGACCGGCGCACCGGGGAGACCGTCAGCCACGACGCGATCGACCCGCTGGCTCGGGGTGCGACCCTGCCGGGGCGGCTCGGTGACGGTGCGGCCCGGGCGCACGCGCGCGCGCTGTCGATCGATGTCGTCGATGTTCCGGGCGGGACCCGGCTGCGGGTCATCGGGGCGCGGATCCGGCTCGACGTGCTCGCCGAACGTCCGCCTGGGCACGAGGCGATGGGCGTCGTCGTGCCGTGGTCGCCGCGGCTGTTCCAGTACACGGTCAAGGACGTCGCCCGCCCCGCGGTGGGCAGGCTCTGGGTGGACGGCACCGAACACGTCGTCGCCGCAGGGGAGTCCTGGGCGGTGCTCGACCACGGCCGCGGACGGTGGCCGTACTCCGTGCGGTGGAACTGGGGCGCAGGCTCCGGGGTCGTGGACGGGCACGTCATCGGCGTGCAGGTCGGGGCCCGATGGACCGACGGCACCGGCTCGACCGAGAACGCGCTGGTCGTCGACGGCCGGGTGCACAAGGTCAGCGAGGAGCTCGCCTGGGAGTACGACACGAGCGACTGGCTCGCGCCGTGGAGCGTGCGCGGGGAGCTCGCGGACCTGACGTTCACGCCGTTCTGGGACCACTCGTCGACGATGAACCTCGGCGTTCTCGCGCAGCGGGCGCACCAGTGCTTCGGGCACTGGACCGGCTGGATGAGCGACGACGCAGGGGAGCGGGTCCCGGTCGACGGCGTGCTCGGATGGGCAGAGGAC
>DASVKO010000018.1:0-10708 GCA_036385355.1 Dermatophilaceae bacterium | reverse complement strand
GCACCCCAACCTGGACCTCGCCCTTGTCACCACGACCGAGTGGAAGGTCCGCCAGACGATGAAGGTGCTGTTCACCTCGCTGTCGCTGGCCGGCATCACCGGCATGTACCTGCGCCAGGTGACGCGGGCCGGAGTACTCGGCCTGATCGGGTACCTCACCCTCGCCACCGGTTTCCTGCTCATGCTCAGCACCGAAGTCATCGGTCTGGTCGTCGTCCCCACCATCGCCGGCACCTCACCCGGCTACGTCAGCGACGTCCTCGCCGTGTCTGTTCCCGGCGGCCACGCGGCCGGCGACCTCGGCCTGATAGGCCCCTTCAGCCAGCTCGTCGGCGTCAGCTACCTCGCCGGAGGCCTCATCTTCGGCATCGCACTCTTCCGCGCCAACGTCCTCGCCCGGTGGGCCGCCGCACTCCTTGCCGTTGGCGCCGTCGCAACCCTGGCGATCCCCCTGGTGCCGCAGGTCAACTTCAGGCTCTTCGCCATCCCGACCGGTGTCGCCCTGGTCGGCCTCGGCTACTCCCTGTGGCGCGACCAGCGCACCCCGGCCGCCCAGACGGTGCCCAGCTCTGTCAGCTCACAGCTCGACCCGGCCGGCGCCAAGTGACCACACCTGCGGCAGCACGCACCGCCCGGTCGAGCCGGTCGACCGGGTGGGTGCCGTTCGCGCTCGTCGCCGTCGTTGCGATCCCCGCCATGGCCGGCTCCCTGCGTCTGCTCGAGCTGGCCGGTGGTCCGCACGTGATGCCCGCGAACCCGCGCATGACCGCCTCGCCGTTGCCTGTCGCCGTGCACATCATCTGCGCCCTCTCGTATGCCGTCCTCGGCGCCTTCCAGTTCTCCTCCGGGTTCCGGCGCCGCCGGCCCGGGTGGCACCGGGCGTCCGGACGCGTCCTGGTGGGCCTGGGCCTGGCGGTGGCGTTCTCGGCGCTGTGGATGACGCAGTTCTACCCCCGCCAGCCCGGCACCGGTGAGCTCGCGTACCTGTTCCGGCTGGCGTTCGGGTCGGGCATGGCCGCCAGCATCATCCTCGGCTTCACCGCGATCCGAAACGGTGACCTCGCCCGCCACGTTGCATGGATGACACGCGCCTACGCCCTGGCCCTCGGCGCCGGCACCCAGACCTTCACCCTGGGCATCGGGAAGGCGGTCTTCGGCGCCAGCGAGCTCACCACCGACCTGAGCCTGGGCGCGGGCTGGGTCATCAACCTCGCAGTCGCCGAGTACGTCATCCGCCGGCACGGCAGCCACCAAGCCCGAGCCACCAGCCGGCGAACCATCAGGGCGACCACCAAGGTCGGGTCCTCATGAGCCAGTCCCCCCCACGACAGGCGCCTGCCGGCTACCGGCTCCGGGTCGCCGGACATCTGGACCACCACTGGTCCCTCTGCTTCGGTAACCTCACCCTGGCCCACGAGGAAGACGGCACCACGAGCCTTGCCGGGGTCGTCTCGGACCAGGCGGAGCTGCACGGACTGCTCATGAAGATCCGAGATCTCGGCGTCACCCTGCTCTCCGTGGAGGTCATCGACCCTGCGACGGTCGAAACAGCAGGAGAGGGCCGACCCTCGCCGATGGCGGGGAGCCCCGGTCGACAGGACGCTGTAGCCGGCCAGTGATCGGGCTAACGGGTGCTGGGGTGCTCCCGGATCAGTCGCGCCATCTCGATGGCATCACCCTCCGGCGCGCTGGACACGCTGTGCGGCTGCGCGATGAACAGGTACAGCAGCCCGCTGCCGACCACGACAGCGAGTCCGACCAGCACGATCCAGTCATCGAGGAATACCCCCGTGTGTCCCGGAAGGGCCAGAAGCACGATCGCGAATATCCCGTAGGCGAGGGCCACAACGTTCACCACGAGGCCGGCCTTGCCCAGGTTGAAGGGTCCGGCAGGCTTCCAGCCCTTGATCCGCTGGCGGAGGGCCGCCAGCACCACGGCCTGGAAGGCGACGTAGATGCCGATCACCGCGAAAGCCGTGATCTTGATGAGCAGGGAGCTCCCCCCGATATAGATGAACACGCAGAGCATGACCGGGGTCGCGCACGCCACGATCAGCGCATTGACCGGCACGGCCGTGCGGGGCGAAACGCGGGCAAGCCAGGTGTGGCCGGGGATCATGCCGTCGCGCGCGAAGGAGAAGAGGAGGCGGCTCGCGGCGGCCTGGAGGCTGAGCACGCAGGAGAGGAACGCCGTCAGCGTGAACACCAGGAAGACCTTCGCCCCGACGGTCCCGAGGGACGACTCCAGGATTGCCGGAATGGGGTTGCTGTCCTTCCCGTTCACCACGGCCTGCAGGTTGGGCGCGGCCATCACGTAGCCGCCGAACGAGAACAGGGCTGACACGCCACCGACCAGGATCGTCATGATCATGGCCATGGGGATGCGGCGGGCCGGGTCCTTGACTTCCTCCGCGACGTCGCCGCAGGCCTCGAACCCGCAGAACAGGAAGAGGCCGGCCAGCGCAGCGCCCAGGAATGCGGTGACGTCGCTGCCGTTGCCCTGGACACCCATGGTGTTGAAGAAGACGCTGAACTGCTGCTTGCGCTCGAAGATGAGCAGGTAGATGCCGAGGCCGACGACGCTGACGAGCTCGGCGGCGAGGCCTATCCGGGCGACCCGGGCGAGCGTTCTCGTGCCGGAGAAGTTCAGGGCGAACGCCACGACGAGGAAGACGACCGAAAGTCCGAGCGTGACCTCGTCAGTGACCGGGGCGTTGAGCAGGCTGGCGAGGAAGCCCGTCCCGTACTCGGCGATCGCCGTGATGGTCACGAGCATGGCCCAGATGTAGAGCCAGGCTGCCATCCAGGCGTAGCGCTTGCCCCAGAGCCGCCTGGTCCACGGGTAGATACCGCCGGCGATCGGGTACTGGGACACGACCTCGCCGAAGACCAGTGCGACAAGGAGCTGGCCGGTGCCGACGATGCCGAGCCAGAAGATCGAGGGCGGGCCTCCGGTGCTCATGGCCAGCGCGAAGAGCGAGTACACGCCCACCAGAGGTGAGAGGTAGGTGAAGCCGAGGGCGAAGTTGCCCCAGAGGGACATCGAGCGGTTGAAGGAGTCGTCGTAGCCGAGCGCCTTCAGGTGCTCCGTGTCGCCAAGTCTCTTCTTCACAGATTGATCTACTGACATGGTGACCTTTCGGATCAAGGAGGAGATCCACGCGGCCCGCCCTCCGGCCGCAGCAAGAGACGGGCACCCGGATACCGTTTAGATTGACACCATGGAGGTTGAGCGGCGTCCCGGCGCTCGGGAGGCGATCTTCGCGCAGCTCGTCGAGTCCGGGCGGGCCGAGCAGGTTGCGCAGCGTCTCGCCGACGCCATCATCCTCGGCGTACTGACCCCCGGCGAGCGGCTGCCGAGCGAGTCGGAGCTCGCGAAACGTTTCGGGGTAGCGCTGATCACGCTGCGCGAGGGGCTCGTCATCCTGCGCGACGCAGGACTGGTCGAGACCCGGCGTGGCCGGATAGGCGGCAGTTTCGTCATAGCGGCGAATGCCACCCGCAGCACTCTGCTCGGGGCCCGGCTCCGCGGACTGGCGCAGGTCGAGCTCTCCGACCTGGCGGTGTATTTCTCCGTCATCGTCGAAGGCTCCGCCGAAAGGGCCGCCCTGCGCGCCTCCCCGATCGACGCCCGGCGGCTCGGGGCCTGGCTGCGGAACGCCGACTTCGGCACGACGGCGGGAGCCCGCACCAACGCGGGCGGTTTCTACCTCGAGCTCGCCGTGCTCAGCCAGTCCGCGCGTCTGGTCCGGGAACAGATCCGGCTGCAGGCCGAGTTCGGCCCCCTTCTGCTGCTGGGCATGGGGGACGTGGCGACCCGGGAACGCATCGCTTCGGCCAACACGGACATCGTCACCGCCATCGCGGCCAACGACGCCCCCCGCGCTCGTGGTCTGGTGGCCGGCGAGGTACGGGATCTGGCGGCGTGGCTGCTGGCGGCCAAGGTACGCATCGAGAGAGGGGGTGAGCTGGATGTCGCAGCCGCGGTTCACGCCTGAGGGATCTGCCGCCGCCGTCGGCGACCTCGTCGCCCGCATCTTCCACGACCTCGACGACTGGCGGACAGCGATCGCCGACATGGGCCCCTCCTTGCGGGCCACCGACCTGGACTCACTGGTGCAAGGGCTCGTGATGCCCGGGCTGTCGCTGCCCGACCCGCTTCTGGTCGGCGCAGGGTTCATCGCAGCGCCTCAGTATGTGCACGGCCGGGACGTCCACTTCGCCTGGTGGCTCGCACCGATCGAGTCGAATCCGCTGCTGGCCAACACGAGCGTGCCGACCAGGCTCGACCTGTCCGGGCGCGTGTACACCGAGTACCTGCGCGACTTCCGGGCCCTCGAGTGGTACCAGGTTCCGGAGTCGACTCGCCAGAGGCACATCACCGGCCCGTACGTCGACCAGCTGTGCACCTGTGACTACATCCTCACCCTGACCATGCCGGTGCGGGTTGACGACGAGATGGTCGGCGTCGTCGGTGCGGACATCTACGTCAGGCGCCTGGAGCGGGAGTTTCTGCCTCTCTTCCTGGCGCTGAACGAGCCCGTGGTACTGCTGAACGAGGCGGGCCGGGTCGTGGTCTGCACCGAGTCGGCGATGCTCGTGGGCGATATCCTGCCGAACCCGCAGCATTCACTCGCTGATTACACCCAGCTGCCCTGCGCCGGCACCCCCTTGCGGATAGCGATCAGAGCGCCGGCCGCAAGCTGAGGACGGACTCCGGACCCCGGTCAGCGCATGACCTCGCACACACATCACGCCCTGAGGACGGTCTGCATGAATACTGAAGCCTTATGAAGACTGGAGCCTCACCAATACTGGAGCCTCATGAATACTGAAGCGTTCGTCTATGACGCCGTGCGCACTCCGCGCGGGCGAGGCAAGGACACGGGGTCGCTGCACGCCAGCAAACCCGTCTCACTGGTCGTGGGCCTGATCGACAGCCTGCGCAGGCGCAACCCGGGACTGGACCCGGCCGCCGTCGAGGACGTCATCCTCGGATGTGTGACGCCGGTCGGTGAGCAGGGCGCCAACATCGCCCGCACCGCCGCACTGGCGGCCGGCTTCGAGAGCTCGGGTGCGGGACTTCAGCTCAACCGGTTCTGTGCTTCCGGCCTGGAGGCTGTCAACATCGCCGCGGCGAAAGTGCGTTCGGGGTGGGAGGACCTCATCATCGCCGGTGGCGTCGAGTCGATGTCGCGGGTGCCGATGGGCTCGGACGGGGGCCCGTGGGCGATGGATCCGCAGACCTCCTACGAGACGAGCTTCGTACCGCAGGGAGTCAGCGCCGACCTCATCGCCACGATGGAGGGATTCAGCCGCGACGATGTCGACCGGTTCGCCGCCGAGTCACAGGCCCGCGCCGGCAGGGCCCTGGCCGAATCCCGGTTCGCCCGCTCGGTGATCCCGGTCCTGGACCTCAACGGCCAGAGCGTGCTGGAGGCCGACGAGTTTCCCCGTCCGGGCACGACGCCCGAATCGCTCGGCCGGCTCAAACCATCGTTCGCCGCGCAGGGTGAGCTGGGCGGGTTCGACGCCGTGGCACTGCAGAAGTACCACTGGGTCGAGAAGATCAACCACGTGCACACGCCGGGCAACTCCTCCGGCATCGTCGACGGCGCGGCGCTCGTCCTCATCGGCAGCCAGCAGGCCGGCACCGACATGGGGCTGACACCTCGCGGGCGCATCGTGGCCACCGGCGTGGTCGGCACCGAGCCGACGATCATGCTCACCGGCCCGGCGCCGTCTGCGCGCAAGGCCCTGGCGAAGGCGGGGATGACGATCGACCAGATCGACCTGTTCGAGGTCAACGAGGCCTTCGCCGCGGTGGTCCTGAAATTCATGAAGGACCTGAAGGTTCCGCACGAGAAGCTGAACGTGAACGGTGGGGCGATCGCACTGGGGCATCCTCTCGGGGCCACCGGCGCGGTCATCCTGAGTACCGTCCTGGACGAGCTGGAACGACGCGACCAGCGCTTCGGCCTGTGCACCCTGTGCGTCGGCGGCGGCATGGGCGTCGCCACCATCGTCGAGCGTCTCTGAATCCCCGAGCGTCTCTGAATCCCCGAGCGTGACCCAACAACGGAGCCATGACATGTCTGAGCAGAACACGATCCGCTGGGACCAGGACGGCGATGGCATCGTCACGCTGACCATCGACGACCCGTCCCAGCGCGCCAACACCATGAACGCGGCCTACCAGGCCTCGATGCACGAGGCGGTCCGGCGGCTGCAGGCCGAGAAGGACACCGTCACGGGCGTCATCATCACCTCCGCGAAGTCCACGTTCTTTGCCGGAGGCGACCTGAACATGCTCGCCCGGGTCAGCGACGAGAACGCCGCCGAGTTCGCGGCCGGCGTCGAGCAGATCAAGGGCGACCTGAGGTCGCTGGAGACGCTCGGCAAACCCGTCGTTGCAGCCCTCGGCGGTGCAGCGCTGGGCGGGGGCCTGGAGATTGCGCTCGCCTGCCACCACCGCATCGCGCTGGACAACCCGAAGGCGACGTTCGGGCTGCCCGAGGTCACCCTGGGCCTGCTGCCCGGCGGCGGCGGAGTCACCCGGGTCACCCGGCTGCTGGGGATCGTCGACGGGCTGACGAAGGTGCTGCTCCAGGGGCCTCGCTTCACTCCGGCACAGGCGCTTGCCGTCGGGCTGATCGACGACCTCGCCGATACTCCGGCGGACCTGCTCGAGAAGGCGAAGGCGTGGGTCAGGGCCAACCCGGAGTCGGTGCAGCGCTGGGACGCAACCGGCTACCGTATGCCGGGCGGCTCCCCGTCCAGCCCCAGGCTTGCGGGAGTCCTGCCGGCGCTGCCGGCCAACCTGCGCAAACAGCTCAAGGGCGCGCCCATGCCGGCGCCCCACCACATCATGTGCGCGGCGGTCGAGGGCGCCGGCGTCGACCTCGACACCGCCCTGAAGATCGAGGGCCGCTACTTCGTCGACCTCGCCCGCGGCCAGGTCGCCAAGAACATGATCACGGCGTTCTGGTTCGACCTCAACTCCATCAAGGCCGGCAGCTCACGGCCAGAGGGCTACGAGCCGCGTCCGACGAGCAAGGTGGCGGTGCTCGGCGCCGGGATGATGGGCGCAGGCATCGCCTATGTCAGCGCCCGCAACGGCATCGAGGTGGTGCTCAAGGACGTCTCGATGGAGGCGGCCGAGAAGGGAAAGGACTACTCGCGAAAGATCCTCGACAAGGCCATCTCACGCGGCACGATGACCAGCGCCAGGCGCGATGACATCCTGGCCCGGGTCACGCCCACCGCCGACTACGCAGACCTGGCCGGGTGCGACCTCGTCGTGGAGGCCGTGTTCGAGAAGGTCTCGCTCAAGCACTCCGTGTTCGCCGAGACCGAGCCGGCTGTGGCCCCCGACGCGCTGCTCGGATCGAACACCTCGACGCTGCCGATCACCGAGCTTGCCCAGGGTGTGAAGCGCAAGAAGGACTTCATTGGCCTGCACTTCTTCTCCCCCGTTGACAAGATGCCCCTGCTGGAGATCATCCGGGGCGCAAAGACCTCCGACGCAACACTGGCACGCGCGCTGGACTACGCGGCACAGATCAAGAAGACACCGATCGTGGTCAACGACAGCCGCGGCTTCTTCACCAGCCGGGTGATCGTCACCTTCGTCAACGAGGCGCTGGCCATGCTCGGCGAGGGGATCCACCCGGCGTCGATCGAGCAGGCCGCCACCCAGGCCGGCTACCCCGTTGGCGCGCTGCAGCTGGCCGACGAGCTGAGCCTGGAGCTCTTCCTCAAGATCCGCAACGAGACCAGGGACGGGATCGAGGCCGCCGGCGGGGTGTATCCGCGGCACCCGGCGGAGGCGACCGTCGAGCTGATGGTCGAGCTCGGACGCCCCGGCCGAGCCCGCGGCGCCGGCTTCTACGACTATGACGAGGCCGGCAAGCGGCTCGGCCTCTGGTCGGGGCTGGCCCGGCACTTCCGGGTCCAGGAGGACCCGGCCGCCGTCGACCTGCACGAGCTCCAGGAACGGATGCTGTTCATCGAGGCCGTCGAGTCCGCGCGATGCCTCGATGAGGGTGTCCTGATCACCGTGGCAGACGCCAACATCGGCTCGATCATGGGGATCGGCTTCCCGCCGTGGACCGGAGGCGTGCTTCAGTACATCACCGGCTACCGCGACCCCCGCGGCACGGCGGACCACGGCGTGGCCGGATTCGTCACGCGCGCCGACGAGCTCACAGAAAGGTACGGCGACCGCTTCACACCGAACGCCCTCTTGCGCAGGGAAGCAGACAACCCGGAGGTGTTGGCCCCCTACTCCCCCACCGCTACCTAGCCAGATGGCGGTGCCAACGCCCCTGCTCGAGACGAAGCTCTATGTGCCCAGGTCGCGACCTGGTCTGGTGCCGCGTCCGCGACTGAGCGAAAGCCTGGACCGCGGGGCCGCGTCGAAGCTGATGCTCGTCTCCGCACCAGCCGGCTTCGGCAAGACGACGCTGCTCGCCGAGTGGCTGGCCGCGGGAACGCCCGCGCCGGGCACTGGGCCGTCCGCCGCCTGGCTGTCGCTCGACCAGGGTGACAACGATCCCGCGTCCTTCTGGACCTATCTGATCGCCGTGCTGCGGACGGTGGCCCCGGGGTCGGCGCGAGCACGCTCACCCTCCTGCAGGACCCCCAGCCGCCCCCGATCCATACGGTGCTCACCACGCTGATCAACGACTTCGGCGCCATGGAGAGGGCCCGCGCGTGATTCCCGTGCTGGGACTCATCGGAGCCCCTCTGGTCATCACCTCTACCACCGCAACGATGTTCGGCATCAACCACCTGGGTTACGGGTGGTCGACGACCGCGCTCGCCCCGATCTTCGTCTGGGAGCTGTCGCTGGGCGTCTACCTGGTCGTCAGGGGCTTCAAGCCCTCCCCCATCACAGCCGGACTGAGCGCCGTCAGGTAGTTGTCATCGGACACGCTTCACGGGCAGGATGGCGAAGGCTCCGATGATGGCGCAGACCCCGGCGACCGCGTACAGCACGCCGTAGCTGCCGCTGCCGAACGCCAGGATGGCCGGAGCGATCGCCGGCGCGACGGAGAACGGAAGGGCACCGGCCATGTTGAACACGCCGAGGTCCTTGGCGGCGTTGTCCTGGTCCGGCAGCACATCGACAACCAGGGCGAGGTCGACGGCCATGTACATGCCGAAGCCGAGTCCGCTGATCGCCATGCCGACCAGGAAACCGTTGAAGCTGCTGGCGATGGCGACCACAAACAGCGCCAGGCCGTACACGACCGACGCGGTGAAGACGAAGATCTTCCGCCGCCCCGTCCGGTCAGAAAGCCTGCCCCCGATGAGGGAGGCTGCGACCAGGACGCAGGACTGGGTGAGGGTGCCCAGGAATATCTGTTGCGGCACATCGGCCTCGGCGCTGCCGATCTTGTCCAGCAGGTAGTAGGCCTGATAGGTAATCAGGAAGCCGTAGGCCAGAACGAACATGAAGCGGCTGGCAAAAGCCCAGGCGAAGTCCGCGTTCTTCCGTGGGTTGACGTAGAACGTGCTGGCGAACTCCCGCAGCGACCAGAACGGCTTTTCCGCCCCGGCGAGCCGGCGATCCTTCAGCGTCACCGCGAAGAGCAGGATGAAGAACCCGCCGACCGCGCACGGGCCCATGAACATCGCGAGCTGGTTGCCGGTGAACAGCTTGACCAGGAAGGTGCCGCTCACCGACGCGATGGGCAGACAGACCCCCAGAACACCGGAGACCAGGCCGCGTTGGGCGGCCGGCACCTGGTCTGGCATCACCGCCACCATGGCGGCGAGCAGCGCGTTGAAGAACACCTGGGCGATGCACCACCCGACCAGGACCACCGGGATGTTGGGTGCCAGCGCGACCACGAGGATACCGAGGGAACCGCCCACCAGGCCGATGACCATCCAAGGACGCCGCATGCCCAGCTGAGACGAGGTGCGGTCGCTCATCCTGCCGAAGAAGGGATTGCTCAACAGTGCCAGCAGGGATCCTGTCCCGGCGACGAGCGCCAGGCTGTTCGGCGCCCGTTCGATCCCCACGAGCGAGTTGACCTTCAGCGCCAAGGTGACCAGCAGCGGCGCGAGGAAGACCAGGCTGGTGCTCATGTACGCCAGCGTGTACAGCGAGATGAAACCCCATCCCACCCGGTGTGCCGTGGGTGACTCAGGCTCCACCGCGGCCTCGGCTGCCGACCGGTACTTCAGTCCGTCCAGCCCGGCGGTGGCAGGCATTGCGGGCCGGGGTTGGGGGTGCCGTCCCCGGGACCTGGAGGATCGGGCATTGCGCTGCCCTACCTGACGCGAACGGTGCGATCCACCGCGCGTTCAACATCGTCTTCCACCAGGTCTGCGTTGATGGCGATCACCTCCACCCCAAGGGTTCGGTAAGAACTCGCCAATGACAAGCCTTCTGATGACAACTCCCCGCGGGCTACTGCGGGCGGAGGACCATGGGAGACATGAAGCTGAAGCTCGACCTGCATGACATCTACAACCACGGCGGCGACATCGACCGGGCACTGCGGGCGATCATTGACGAGGCGGTCGCGAAGAAGGCGCCCTTGGTCGAGATCATTCCGGGGAAGGGCTCGGGTGCCCTGAAGAAGCATGTGCTGCGGTTTCTCGATCAGAAGGAGATCAAGGCGCTGTACCACCGAGTGGAGAAGGACTCGAACAACTTCGGCCGCGTGTTCGTGCACTTCCGCTGGAAGTGAGC
>DASVKO010000017.1:0-2227 GCA_036385355.1 Dermatophilaceae bacterium | reverse complement strand
GTGGACCTCCTGGGCGGCAGCTTCCGCCTGCCGGATCCGGACATCGCGGGCGGCCGCGGCCAGGGTGGTCTGGCGGTAGGCCTCGGCATCGGCGGGCTTCCGAACGTCGACCTGGAGCTGCTGCTCCGTTTGCTGGGCCTGGAGCTCTGCGACCCGGGTCTCCTGCTCGACCACGGCCTGCCTGGCCTTGGCCTCGGCCAGCGGACCTTGCTGCTTCGCCTGGTTGGTGGCCTGGTCGATCTCGGCCTGGTAGCCGGCCTTCTTGATCTCGGTGTTGCGGGTCGATTCGGCGATCTGCGCCAGGGCCGTCTGTTCCTGGGCCACCGCCTCGCGCTCGGCGTTGGCGCGGGCAATGCGGGCGTTCTGCTCGACCTCGGCCTGGTGGGGCACCGCGAGGTTTTCGATGTAGGCGCTCGGGCTGGTGATCGCCTGGATCTGGAAGCTGTCGATGACGAGGCCGAATGACTCCATCTCCTGGGTACAACGATCCCGGACCTGCTGGGTGAACTTGTCCTGGTCGCTGATCATGTCCTCGACGGTCATCGATCCCGCGATCGCCCGGAGGTGACCCACGAAGACGTTCTGCACCTTCGTCTCGAGCTCTGTCGCCGGCCGGTCCAGGAAGCGTCGCGCCGCGTTGGCGATGGACTGGTAGTCGTCGCCGACCTTGTACACGACGATGCCGCGCAGGTCGACCTGGATCTTCTGCTGGCTCACGCAGGGGACGGTGATCTCGCTCTCGTGCGCCTCGAGCGACAGCCTGCGGACCTTCGTCAGTCCCGGCAGGATCAGCGCGCCTCTTCCGGTCACGATGTTGAAGCCCATGCTCTCGCCGGTGCCAACTGGCCGGCCGCTGGCACGAAGCCCCGAGATGATCAGCGCCTCGTCGGGCTCAGCCACGCGCCAGCTCGACCGGAACAGGAGGGCCAGTGCGAGCAGCACAACAACGACGACGACGACGAGAACGATGACCATCACTGTGCCGGAATCCAGGGTCATCTTGGGAGCCTCATAGCATCTGTCGGGGAAACCTCGACCGTCCGACCACCGAGGCTTCCGACGACGAGCACCTGGGTGTACTTCGGGATGACGGCGTCCTTGTCGGCTGCGCGAGCCAGGAACCTCTCCGTGCCCTGCCGTACTTCGATCATCACCTCGCCCAGGTGTCCCGGCGTGATCTCCGCCGTGACACGCGCGAGTTTGCCGACGACGTCGAGACTCATGCCTCCCTCACCTGCGGGCGATTTCGAGGTCCTGGCTGGGGCCATCGTAGCCGCTAATGCCGTCGCCCGGACAGGCATCGTGGCTCGCGCGGACATCTTCGTTTGCTGGCGCGACTTGGCCAAACGGGGAGCTACGAGCTGCGCAGCCCTCGCCGACAGCGGTTGTGTCCGTCTCCCCGCCGGTGAAGCGCTCTCAATCGAGCCGACGCGCCACGGCAACGAGGTGAGTCTGGCCCACGCATAGAGACGATACGGAGTCGGCCTCTCGGCCGACTTTCTTGCTTGTCATCGCTGGAGCCGGCTATCACCTCACCACTTGGGCGGCGGTGGGCGTGGATGGGCGATCCCGCACGACCTCGGTCCGGCTCCGAGTCCGCGAATGGTGAGCGTCTATGACCGAACTCCAGCCAAGGCCGAAGGTAAGGGTTGCCCCACCGGGGAGTGCCACAGATGATCGGATCACCGGGTCCGCGTGTGCGACCCGCCCCTGAGCGAGGAGGGCAGTGACACCGGTGGCGAGGACAAGTGCGCGAGCGCGGGTCCGCCCCCTCCATCTCCTCATCGTCGTCCTGGCGGGCCTGCTGCTCGGGATCGGCTCCTTCTCGATCGTGAGGGCCGTTATGCAGCCGCGGCGCACCACCCCGGTGTACGACCCCCCGGTCCTCGCCGGCCAGCAGCTCTGGGGAGCGTGTGCCGGCGGGTTCTATGCCCGCCACGGGGACACGATCGTGCTCACCTCCACCGGCCACTGCACCAGCGAGGGCACCGTGGCCTACGATCCGGACGGCACCACGGTGCGCGGCGTCTTTGGCCCTGCCGCCCGGGATGCCTCGTGTCCGTATCCCGGGCATACGTGCGCGTCGTCTGATCTGAACTACCTGGTGGTCGCTCCCGACCGCATCCCATGGGGGCACCTGAACGTCGTGGACCTGGGCACGGCCGGCTACCGGATCATCCCGCCGGGCACGCGGCCGCTCGCCTGCGCCGACATCGCGATCGGTGAC
>DASVKO010000016.1:0-9607 GCA_036385355.1 Dermatophilaceae bacterium | reverse complement strand
CCTCAGCGAATACCTCGTAGAAGGCCGTCATCTGCTCGGAGGCGTTGTAGCAGTCCACGGTGATCACCTCGAGGAGGCGATCCGCCTCGTCACGGCCTGTCATCGGCAACCCCGGGGACGAACGGAATCAACCCGAGCTCGAAGGCCCGCACTTGAAATTGCGCGGGCGCCTGCCGGATATCGATCACCAGCCCGTCGACCTCCAGTAGCCAGGCCAACGGGCTGGCCTCCACCAGGTCACGGCGCATGAACTCGCTATCGAAGTCGCGCAGCTGCAGGGTGTCGCGGATCAGCCTGGCCTTGTTCGCCATCGTGGTCTTCTTCACGCCTAACCACCCGCTGAGCTGGTCAGCGGTCGCATGCGGCGTCTGCGCAGGATCGAACACGAAGTTCAGCTGACCGACGACATAGACGACTCCTGCGGCCCAAATACCCAGGTCGCCGCGAGTCAGCGGACAGGGTCGCTTCCGGCCGAGCTTGCCGACCACTCTGCGACACAGGCCGGCGTACTCCACATCCAAGTGCTCCAGACAGACGGCGTCGGTCGCGGCCACTACCTGATCCGCGTACGGTCGCACCGCGTGCGGCACTCTCACACAGTCCACCCGGCCCCCTCCCCGCCCGACACGTGACGATGGTCCCCGATAGTCCATCACGCCTGACCGATACAGACACCATAAGGGTCGGACCGGCGCCGACCTGCACCTGAAGCGTCCCGCCACGGACCGCCACAGGTGTGCGTCACTGTGGCGGAATGACGCTCGCTGCACCGGGTGCCACGGGATTCTTCGCACTCGCGCAACGCGCTGTCATCAAGCAGTTGAGTGCATTTACCGGGGTCATTTCGTCCATGCACTACTCGCACTCAGGTTCCGGTGATGTGCTCCGGCCGGATCGGGACCCTCGACAACGGTTTCCCCACTGCCTGACGGATCGCGCCGGCCACGGCCGGACCCGAGGAGATCGTGGGTGGCTCGCCGACGCCTCGCAGGCCGTACGGCGAGTGCGGGTCGGGATTCTCCAGAACTGCGATCTGCATCGGCGGCATGTCCAGGATGGTGGGCAGCAGGTAGTCGGTGAACGAGGGGTTGCGGATCACCCCGTCGGTGACGATGAGCTCCTCCATGATGGCCAGGCCGAGGCCCTGGGCACTCCCGCCCTGGATCTGACCGACCACGGCCTGCGGGTTGATGGCCCTGCCGACCTCCTGCGCGCAGTCGAGGGCCACGACCTTGACCAGCCCGAGCTCGACGTCGACGTCGACGACGGCACGGTGGGCCGAGTAGGCGTACTGCACATGGGCGAAGCCCTGACCCGTCTCGGGGTCGATGGGCTCGGTCGGGCGATGCCGCCACTGCACGGTCTCCTCGACCACCCGGTCGCCCAGGACGTCGACGAGTGCGGCGACGACCCCCTCGCCGTCGCTGATCAGCTTGCCGCCCTCGAGCCGCAGGCCGGCGATCGTGTGCCCGAGCTGTCGCTGGGTCATCCCGAGCACGACCTCGCGGACCTTCTCACAGGCTGCCTTGACCGCGCCCCCGGTGACGTAGGTCTGGCGCGACGCTGAGGTGGAGCCGCCCGACCCGATCTGGGTGTCCTTGGTGTGCACGACGACGCGGTCCACGCCCAGCTCGGTGCGACAGATCTGCTGCTCGACGGTCACCAGACCCTGGCCCACCTCGACAGCGGCCGTATGCACGGTCACGGCGGGCTCACCGTTGACGACCTCGAGCCGGACGCGTGCCGTCGAGTAGTCGTCGAAGCCCTCCGAGAACCCGACGTTCTTGTAGGTCACGGCGTATCCGACACCTCGTACGACGCCCTCACCGTGGGTGACGTTGGAGACGCCTCCAGGAAGGGCGCGCAGGTCGGTGGCGTCGCCGGCTGGCCGGTCCGGAGGCATCGGCATCGACTGCACCCGGCGCAGCAGCTCCTCGACCGGCGCGGCGCTGTCGATGACCTGGCCGGTCGGGGTCTGGGCCCCCTCGCTCACCGCGTTGCGGCAGCGCAGCTCAACCGGGTCCATGCCGAGCTCGGCCGCGAGCCTGTCCATCTGCGCCTCGTAGGCGAAGGCCACCTGCACGGCGCCGAAGCCGCGCATGGCACCGCACGGGGGGTTGTTGGTGTACGAGCCGTAGCAGTCGACCTGCACGTTCGGGACGACATACGGGCCGATTCCCAGCGTTCCGGCGTTGGCCACCACGGCCGGGGTGCTGGAGGCGTAGGCGCCCCCGTCGAGGTAGATGGTGGCCTTGACGCGGACCAGCGTGCCGTCCCGGGTGGCTCCGTGCTCGTAGCGCATCCGGGCAGGATGGCGGTGGACGTGCCCGAAGAAGGACTCCTCCCGGTTGTAGACCATCTTCACCGGCTTGCCCGTGTGCAGCGCCAGGAGGCAGGCATGAATGTGCATCGAGAGGTCCTCGCGTCCCCCGAAGGCTCCGCCGACCCCGGACAGGGTCAGCCGCACCTGTTCGGGAGGCAGGCCGAGGGCCCCGCAGATCTGCCGCTGGTCGACGTGCAGCCACTGGGTGGCGACATACAGCTCGACGCCGCCGTCCTCGGCGGGGACAGCCAGTCCGGACTCCGGGCCGAGGAAGGCCTGGTCCTGCATGCCGACCTCATACTCGCCGACCACCACGACCTCGGCATCCGGCGCCGGGTTGCCCTTGCGGATCTTCAGGTGCCTGACCAGGTTGCCCTGCGGGTGCAGATGGGCTCGCTCAGGACTCAGCTCGGCGGCCGGTTCGGTGGTGGTGCGGAGCGGGTTCCCTGACGGGTGTCCGAGGGCCTCGACCGGGTCGGTCACCGGCTCGTAGACCTCGTAGTCGACCAGGATCTTCTTGGCCGCCTGGCGCGCCACCTCGGGGTGGTCGGCGGCGACCAGGGCGACGGGTTCGCCCTGGTAGCGCACCACGTCGATGGCCAGCACCGGCTGGTCGCTGATCTCGAGGCCGTAGAGCTTCGCTCCTGGCACGTCCTCGTGGGTGAGGACCGCAAACACCCCGGGCGTCGCCAGCGCGGGCCCGATGTCGATGGAGCGGATCCGGGCATACGGATGCGGGCTGCGCAGCGTGACCCCCCAGATCATGTCGTCCATCCAGAGGTCGCTCGAGTAGGCGAACTCGCCGCGCACCTTGAGGTTGCCGTCCGGCCGCTGCGGGCTGTCGCCGATCCCTCCGTCGGGGACCCCGGTGCGGGCCGGGGCGCGAGCTGAGGTGCGAGAGGGGGCGGTGGACATGGTGATTACCCGGCCTTCCGGACGAGGGACTGGTGCACGATGGCCGCTTCACGGGCGATGACGCTCTCGTCCACGGTGACGACGCGGTCCTGCTCGACGACGACCCGGCCGTCGACCAGCAGCAGCTCCAGCGGCGGCGGGCTGCCGAGGACGAGAGCGGCGACCGGATCGGTGATGTCGGCATGCGCGATCGTGTCGAGCCGCCAGAGGGCCAGGTCGGCGAGCTTGCCGGGCTCGATCGAACCCAGATCGTCCTCGCGGCCCAGGACCCGGGCGCCACCGATCGTGGCTAGCGCCAGGGCGTCCCGCACGCCGAGGGCCTTCGGGCCACCGCGTGCCCGCGCGAACAGGACCGCGTGGCGCGCCTCCTCGAGCATGCTGGCCGACTCGTTGCTGGCGGCGCCGTCGACGCCGAGCCCCACCCGGGCGCCGGCGTCCATCAGGTCGCGGGTCCGTGCGATGCCGGCCCCGAGCCGGGCGTTGGAGGTCGGGCAGTGCGCGATCCCGGTCGAGGTCTCCCCGATGCGCTTGACGGACAGGTCGTCGAGGTGGATGCCGTGGGCGAACCACACGTCGTCGCCGAGCCACCCCAGCCGTTCGGCGTACTCCAGGGAGGAGCAGCCGAAGCGCTCACGGCAGAAGTCCTCCTCGTCGAGGGTCTCCGCGAGGTGGGTGTGCAGGCGCACCCCGAGCCGGCGGGCGAGGGCAGCCGCCTCGCTCATCAGCTCGGTGGAGACCGAGAACGGGGAGCATGGTGCGACCGCGACCTGCAGCATCGAGGCGCCAGAGGGATCGTGCCACCGGGCGACGGCGGCCTCGGTAGCCTCCAGCGCCGCGTCCCGGTCCTCGACGACATTGTCGGGGGGCAGGCCACCCTGACTGCGGCCGAGGTCCATGGACCCGCGCGCGGGGTGGAAGCGCAGCCCGACCGAACGGGCCGCCTCGATCTCGGCCGCGAGCAGGTCGCCGCCCTCGCGGGGGAACACGTAGTGGTGGTCGCTGGTCAGGGTGCAGCCGGTGCGCGCGAGCCAGGCGAGGCCGCCCCGGGCGGCGACGTTCACGGCATACTCGTCGATCCCTGCCCACACGGGGTAGAGCGTGCTCAGCCACTCGAAGAGGGTGGCGTCGGCGGCGATCCCGCGGGTCACCCACTGGTAGAGGTGGTGGTGGGTGTTGACCAGGCCGGGGGTGAGCAGGCAGCCCGAGCCGTCGACGACCCTGGCGCCTGCGACCTCGGGCGCCGGTCCTTCGCCGACGCTCTCGATCCGGTTGCCCGAGATGACGACGTGGCCGCCGGACAGCTCCGTGCGGGCCGGGTCCATCGTGGCGATGGCACACCCCTGGATGACCGTACGGGCGGGGTCCGGAGCTGAGGTCGCGTACGAAGCCGGGTACGTGGTGGCCATGGCTAGCGCGGCTCCGCACCCGAGAGCCGGTCCGCGGCGAGGTGCACCGCGTCGAGGATCTTCTCGTACCCCGTGCAACGGCAGAGGTTCCCGGCGAGCGCCTCGCGGATCTCCGGATCGCCCGGGTCCGCGCTGCGTCCGAGCAGGTCGTGGGCGGCGACGAGCAGCCCGGAGGTGCAGAAGCCGCACTGGACCGCGCCGGTCTCGACGAAGGCCTGCTGCACGGGGTGCAGCTCCTCGCCCTCCGCCAGCCCCTCGACGGTCACGATCTCGCGACCCTCGGCCTGGCCCGCGGCCACCAGGCACGCGCAGACCGGCACGTCGTCGAGGTAGACCGTGCAGGAGCCGCACTCACCCTGCTCGCACGCGTTCTTCGACCCCGGAAGGGCCATCCGTTCGCGCAGGACGTAGAGCAGGCTCTCGCCCTCCCAGACGTCGTCGACCTGACGCAGCTCACCGTTGACCATCGTGTTGATGCGCATGGCTCAGGCCGCCTTCCGGTAGTCGTTCCAGGCCCAGACGAGGCAGCGCCGGGCCATCACGGACAGGGAGTGCAGGCGGTATGCCGCGCTGCCCCGGACGTCGTCTATGGGGTCGGCCGCCGCGCATACCTGCACCGCGAACTCCTTCGCGAGATACATCGGCAGCTCAGCGCGGGACTCCCAGAGTCCCGCCTCCTCCAGGGCGCTCCCGGCAAAGGCCTCCGCCCCGGCGGCGACCCGCGGGGTGGGCGCGGTCGAGCCGATGCCCGTGCCGACGGCCTTGCGACCCGGGTGCAGCGCGAGCCCGAAGGCGCACACCGCGATGACCATGGCGTTGCGCGCGCCGATCTTCGAGTACTGCTGAGGCCCGGTTGCGGAGGCGATCCAGATCGCCCGGATGAGCTCGTCGGGCTCCAGGGCGTTGCGTTTCACCCCGAGGTAGAAGTCGGCCACCGGGATGCGCCGTGTTCCCCGCAGCGACTCGACCTCGACCTCGGCGCCTGCGGCCAGCAGCGCCGGGTGGGCGTCACCGGCCGGAGAAGCGGTCCCCAGGTTGCCGCCCACGGTGCCGCGGTTGCGGATCTGGGGGGAGCCGACCGTCCGGGACGCCATGGCGAGTCCGGGCAGCTGGCTGCCGAGCTCGCGGATGACCCGCGCGTAAGTCACGCCGGCACCCAGGCGGACCAGACCGTCCTGCTCATACCACTGGCTCAGGTCGCTGACGCGGGTCAGGTCGAGGAGCGCGCCCGGGCGGCGCCGGTCGGAGTTCAGCTCCACCATGACGTCGGTGCCCCCGGCGATCGGCACGGCGTCGGGCTGCTCGGCCCTGGCCGCGAGCGCATCGGCCCACGAGGCGGGTCGGAGGAAGTCCATGTCGGCTCCTGGTCCACTGGATGGCAGCACCCCGGGGGCGCTATGGCATCAGTAGACTCCACACGGGCGTCCCGAGACAGACTCGCTCCGCACGAACTGAGCCACGGTCCCGCTCGTCTGGTTGTAGTTTCCTCTAAGGACGCGATGTGCGGTGGAGGGAGACCGGTGATCCTGCGCGAGCTGCTGGCCGAGCCGGACCTCCACCTGCGGCTGCTCTGCGGCGAGGACGACCAGCTGGACCGGCCGGTGCGGTGGGTCTTCGCGACAGAGCTCGCCCAGCCACGTCGATTCCTGACCGGCGGCGAGCTGGTCATCAGCGGGCTCATCTGGCGCACGAAGCCGGCCGACAGCGAGGCGTTCGTCGCGGCGCTGGCCGAGGCCGGCGCGGTGGCGCTCGCCGCCGGCACCGCCCAGCTTGGCGGGGTGCCGCAGGACGTGGTCCTCGCGTGCGAGCGTTATCGTCTGGCGCTGTTCGAGGTCCCGATGGAGGTGTCGTTCGGCGCGCTCAGCGAACACGTGCTGACCTCGCTCAGCACGGTCCGCAGTGCCCAGCTCGCCGCCAGTCTGGGCCGCCACCGGCAGCTCCTGCTGGCCGTCGCGGAGGGACGTCAGCTCGCCGAGCTCGCTCAGAACGTCTCGGAGGCCACCGGCGTGACGTGCCGGGTGCTGACACCGATCGGCACCCATGTCGTCCAGGGCCCTCACCCGCTGCCCGGTCCGGACCTCGACCGGGTCACGGGCGCGTTTCTGTCGGCTGACCGGTTCCCGGCGGTCGCGGCGGGCCGGGACGTCACGGCGTACACCGTCTTTCCCGTCGGCTCGGCGCTCGGCCAGCGGCTGACGTCGTGGTTCATCGTCGCCGAGGGCACCTGGGCGGACTGGGACCCCGACGTCACCGATGCCCTGGGGGAGCTGGCGGCGATCGCGGCGCTGGAGCGGGCCCGTCAGAGCGATGCCCTGAGGTTCGACCGGCAGCGCGCGGACGAGCTGTTCGCGCTCATCGAGGCCGGCGCCGGCGGCCACCCCGAGGCTGCGACGCGACTGCTCCAGGCAGGCCTGGAGCCGGAGCTCCCCCTGCTCGTGGTCGATGCCGGTTTCGCCGGGCGCCCCGAGCTGGTCGAGGCGGCGTGCCACCTGCTTGCCGATCTCGCGACCCATCTGGGCTCACCAGCGGTGGTCGCCGCCCGACCTCCCTGGGCGACGGTCCTTCTGCCCGGGACGGACGGGGCGACGGACGAGATCCGCCGGGTCGTGAACCGGCTTCTGCCCGGCCTGCAGCCTTCCAGACTGGTCATTGGCACTGCGAGAGCCGAGACCCCGGGCGTCCTGGCCGGGGCGTTGGAGAGCGCCCGGAACGCCGTCGTGATGGCCGGGCTTGACAAGTCCGCGCACCTCAGCATCGTCAGTAGCGACGAGGTGATCTCCTACGCCCAGCTGCTCGCCGCGGTGCCCGATGAGGTCAGGCGGATGTTCGCCTCCCGCGTGCTCGGACGGCTGCTGGAGTACGACGAGGCCCACCATGCCGGGTTGTTCGAGACGTTGCGGACCTTCCTCGCCCAGTCAGGGTCCTGGACCCGGACCGCGGACCAGCTGTTCCTGCACGTCAACACGGTGCGCTACCGCATCACCCGGGTCGAGGAGCTGACCAGCCGGGACCTGTCCCGGCTGGAGGACCGGGTGGACCTGCTGCTTGCCCTGCACTCGCTCTGAACGGGCGCCGGTCCGCGCACGGTCGAGCCGGCTCGAGCTGACCGGGCTGACCGAGCTGACCGGGCGGTCCGCCGTCAGTACCGTGCCCGGTCCGGGTCGGCCAGCCAGGCGTCGAAGGGAGCCACCGCCGCGGGCAGGGAGAGGGAGGTGACCTCCGTCGCCCACTGCGACCGCTCCCGCGCGAAGAGCTCGTAGAACTCGAGGTCGTCGAAACCGCCCCGGGCCGCATCGTGACGGTCCGCCGCGTAGAGCACCCGGTCGACTCGCACCCACAGCACCGCGGCGAGGCAGAGCGGACAGGGCTCACACGAGGTGTACAGAGTGGCCCCGGGCAGCCGGAAGTCACCCTTGGCCGCGCACGCCGACCGGATCGCGCAGACCTCGGCATGGGCGGTGGGGTCGTTGTCGCGGGTCACCCGGTTGACGCCCCGGCCGATCTCAGCACCGTCCTGGACGATGAGGGCGCCGAACGGGCCGCCCCCCTCGGCGACGTTCCGGGTCGCCAGGTCCACAGCCTCGGCAAGCCAGTCCGCGTCGGTGCGCACGGTGCTCACCGTGCGTTCCGGGCGTACCGTGCGACCGATGGGGCCGGCAGGGCCGAAGAATGCCTTCGCGGGACCCGCCGCCCTGGCGAATGTCGTCTCCAGACGTCTCATGACAGCTCGAACTGCTTGACTCGGGCCGGGTGGATGGGGTTGGCGTCTGCCACGAAGTCGTCGAAACGATGGTTGGCGATGTTGGCGATCTCGATGAGGGCCGTGGCCCGCTCCTGGGCGGGGGAGTTGTGCATGCGGGCCCAGCCGGAGTCGAGGATGTGCTGGCGGTCCGGGTTGTCGCGCACGCACACGATGAGCGGGAAGCCGAACCGGTCGTGGTACGCCGCTGTCAGCGCGCCGAACTCGCTCTGGTCCTCCTCGCCGAGATGGTTCAGGCCGGCTGCGCTCTGGTCTGCCAGGGAGTGCTCGGTCGAGACTCCGTGGGCACCGTCTGTGTCCTCGTCACCGTCCTCACCGACGACCCTGGCGAGCTCGGGATAGCTGTCCATCAGCGCCTGCTTCTGGTCCTCGGTGGCTCCGAAGATGGCTTTCTGGAAGGCGACCCTCAGGTCCTGGGTGTCGCTGAAGGGCCGCTGCGCGTAGGCGCGCCGGACCACCCAGTCGGGCCCCTGGAACAGTCGGCCGAAGGTCGAGGCGAACTCGTCCTCGCTCATCTCGTTGACCTCGGCGAGACGGACCGTCCCCTCGCCCGGTGACCCGGCGACGGCCGCTCCCCGGCCTCCGAGGTGGTGGAAGACCAGGTTGAGCCCGATGGCGACGATGCTGCCGAGGGTGATGCCGCTGCCGAAGATGATCTGCGCCCAGTCCGGCACTGCGGTGGCGACATTCGGCTGCGCGGTGACGAGCATGGCCACCCCCAGCGAGGAGGCGAGGATGACGATGTTGCGGTGGTCGTTGAGGTCGACCTTGCTCAGCGTCTGGATGCCGACGACGGCGACGGTGGCGAACATGGCCAGCGCGGCGCCACCGAGCACCGGACGCGGGACGCCTGCAACCACGGCGGCGGCCTTGGGCAGCAGCCCGAGGATGATCATGATGGCTCCGGCCGAGGCGACCACCCAGCGGCTCTTGATCCTGGTGAGCCGCACCAGCCCGACGTTCTCTGCGAAGCACGTGTACGGGAACGAGTTGAGGACTCCGCCGATTGCGGTCGCCAGGCCATCGGCGCGAAGTGCCCGCGCGATGTCCGTGCGGGTGATCCGCTTGTCGACGATCGCACCGGTGGCGAAGACGTCACCGGTGGTCTCGACCGCCGTGATGAGCATGACGACGATCATCGAGATGATCGCGGAGCCGACGAAGACCGGGGCGCCGAAGTAGAAGGGCGTGGTCACGCCGACG
>DASVKO010000015.1:0-2606 GCA_036385355.1 Dermatophilaceae bacterium | reverse complement strand
CGTCGGCATCAGAAACGCCGTTCGTGCAGTTCACGTGCAACTTCGGTGACCACCAGATCTCGGCTTTCGCCTTTTGCGGGGTCCGGCACGACCCTCTTCGCGGGCCCCCGCAGCACCCCCAATCGAGCATCCAATCCATCCGCGATGACACGATCCGCCTCGCGGGTCGCATGCTGATAGATGATCGCGGCGTTCATGCTGTCGTGGCCCATCCGCGCCATCAGATCACGTGTGCTCACACCGGTTGCAGCCGCGAGGGTGTTCCCCGTGTGCCGCAGATCGTGAAAATGAAGTCCGGGCTCACCGATGGCCTCAACGGCCTCGAGCCAGCCCACCAGAGGGTTGAAGTTGCTCCGCCTGATCGGAGCCCCTTTGGGCCCCGTGAAAACCAACGCGGTCGGCTCCGGTGAAACGAACTGAGCCAGGTGATCACGCAGTTCCGTGAGGATGCCGTTTGGCAGCCCAACAGTGCGTAGGCCCGCTCGGGACTTCGGCGGCCCCAGCATCATGCCCTGACCGCGCACCTCAGTGAACGCCTGGCGAACGCTGACGGCGCCGCGGGCCAGTTCGATGTCCATCCGGCGCAGGGCAGTGACCTCGCCGTATCGCAGGCTCGCGAAGGTGGCGACCATGATGAGCATCCGCTGACGCGCTGGCATCAAGTCGGCCAGGACGCAGACCTGTTCGATCGACAGCACCGGACGTTCGTCCGGGGACTCGGTGCCAGCCCCGACGATCCGGCAGGGGTTGCGACGGATCAGCTCGTCCTGCTCGACCGCCGTCATGAGGATCCCCCGCAGAAGGCGGTAAGCCTTGGCGACCATGGACTGCGAAACCCCCGATTCCAGAAGCCGGGCGCGCCAGGTCCGCACCATGGGCGGATCGATGACCGCAAGGTGGACCCTCCCGAACGACGGTTCGAGATAACGAGACAACAGCCACCGGTAGAGCTCACGGGTGCGCGGTCGCAATCCGGCGCGTTCCTGAATCCACCGGTCGGCATACTCAGCGAAGGGGACCTTGCCACGATCGGGGTCCGTCCACTCGCCGCGAACCATCAGAGACTCCTGGACTATCAGCCAGTCGTTCGCCTCGGCCCGACTCGCGAATGTCTCCGAACCATTTCGTCGCAGACCGTTCGGGTCCTGGAAGCTGGCCTGGAACCGACCCGACGGAAGCCTGCGGATCATGCCGAAGCGTCGACGGACAGGCTTGCGCGCAGCCATCAGGCAACTCGCGAACCACGTTGGCGGTCGACCGGCTCGACGGTACGAGTCTCGATGTACTCGCGGACGGCACTCTCGGGGATGCGCACCAGACGGCCTACCCGGACGAACCGGATGCGGCGCTTTGCGATGAGTCTCCGCGGGAACTGCACCGAGGTCCCCAAGACTTCGGCCGCGTCGTCGACACTGAGTAGTCGTTCCATGCCTTTCTCCCCTGCTGTCATGTCGATGGTTAGGCGCTCTGGTTGTGGGTGGTTGCCGCCCCTGAGGTGCGGGAGGGCTTGTCGGCGGTCATTGCGGCGTGTGGTGGCGCTACGGCCGGGGAGCACGGGGCACCTCCTGAGACATGGGCGTGGGCGCTTCGCGCCGGCGGCTGAGCGGTGCGGCCGGCTCCTGACCTGATGCCGGGGGTCTGTCTTGGGTGACTTGGTCGAGGCAGGCGGCGGCTGACATGGCGCTGCTGGCGCGCTGGACGAGGGTGTCGGTGGCGTCGACGAGTCCGGCGCGGACGGGTTCGGGGATGGGCACAGTGCGGTTGGCAGAGACGTCTCCGGGGGTAACCCAGACGACGTCCGCGCCGCGGTGACCGGGGTCGGCGCCTTGGTCGATGTCGGCGTTGGCCCGGTGGGACATGGCGCGGGCCGGGCCGGTAAGGGTGAGGTCCTGGGCTGCGATGTCGCGGGTCACTGAAGCGAGGTCGACGGCGGTGGACAGGGCCTGTTGGAGGTGCTGGGCGGCTTCGCCCAGGTCGACGCGACCGGCCATGACGTCTGGGCGAGCCCAGGTGGTCTTGTCGTGGGCGACCTCGCGGACGGCGGCGCGCAGCTCGCCTGCTGCCTGGACCAGGTCTAAGTCGGTGCGGCTGGCGGGGGTGGTCATCTCGGCCCACCGGGTGGCGACGTGGGTCCAGGCCTGCTGGGTGGCGTCGAGGGTGGGGGCGAGGCGGTGCTCGTAGGCGTGCGTGTCGACGTGACCGGTGCTGGCGCCGGCGTGCAGGATCGCGGCTGCAGCGGTGGCGATGCCGGCCTGGGTTCGGCTGGCCAGAAGCAGATTGGCCGGGGTGGGGGTGGCGGCCAGCGTGCGGTGGGCTTGGATGTCCCAGCCGATGAGGGCCTGCTGGAGCCGTTCGGTGCCGTGGGGTCCGTGCACGTGTTCGCCCTGGGCGGCACGCGCGAACTGGTTACCGACCTAGGCGCCCGCGAGCTGCTCGAACGCGGCCAACCTGCTGATGGCGTCCCGTCCTCGGGGCACGGCGCGGCTCTCCCGGTCGGTCTTCCCTCGGGTGGTGGCCCGTTCCACGTCGGCTACGTGCTGTTGTGCCGCGACGCCCACGCTGTGGGCGCCGACGTAGAGGGTGTGCATGATCCGCATTCGGGCGGC
>DASVKO010000014.1:0-1814 GCA_036385355.1 Dermatophilaceae bacterium | reverse complement strand
GGATCAAGGGGCGGGGATGGCGCCCCCGTGCCTGACCGGCGCTTCAGTCGAACTGGTCCCGGGTGGGGCCAGGACATTCCTGTGGCCGCTGCGCGATCGCCTGGGGCGAGACTGGACACCAGGTCCGTCGTCGATAGCAGTAGGACCTTCGCCTCTGTTGACGGAGCCTCTGCGCGGGTGTTCAGTCAGTTGTAGATACCTGTGCTTTCAGTGCGGGGGGCGGGCCAGGACGTGAGTGCTGGGACCATGACCGGCCCACGTCGTCCTGGCGAGCAGGGTTGCACGGCCTGGTTGACTGCTTATCACCGACGGTCACCCATTAGTCAGGGAGGGGCACGCACATGGCTCAGAGTTCCGAGGAGCAGGCAGGATCAGGGCTCGCGAATGGCCCCCGGACACGCGGGACGGCGATCAGGCAGACCCCGGCCGCCGGGCCGATCCCGGCCGCGGCGCGGTCGATTGTCTCTCCAATAGACCCGGTGGCCTACGTCTACGCCAGCCTGGGCATCACGGCGGAGGCGGACGAACGCGATCTGCGTTCGCGGGGCTCGGTCAAGAACCTGCTCCAGCAAGGGGCCTCTGAACAGGCAGCGACCGCGATCGCGGCGTGCATCGCGGCCGCGTCGCCGACGCCTGCGACCCTGGCAGCCTTCGCAGCCACGGACGGGACGATGCTTTACGAGCAGATCCTGGTCGACGCCGAGCTCCCCGACGAGTCTGGATGCCAGTCGCCGCCGCCGGTGACTCGCCTGCTCGCATGGGAGCAGGACCATCCCCCCTTTCTGCTCGTCGTGACCGACCGCACCGGCGCGGACATCACCGCCGCAGCCGGGGCCGGCCAGCCGGAGCAAACCTGGACCGTCGTCGGCCCGGACGACGAGATCGAGCGAAAGCAGGGGCCAGGTGGATGGTCGCAGCCGGCCTACCAGCACCGGGTCGAGGACAGTTGGCGCCACAATGCCGCCCGCGTGGCTGACGAAGTCGCCACGCGCGCCGCGGCCGTCGGCGCACAGGTGCTGGTCCTGTCCGGCGACGTACGCGCAGTGCAGCTCTTGTCGGAGCGACTGCCCAACGATCACGGCCTGCTCGTGCACCACATCACCGGCAGCCGCGCCGCCGACGGATCGCAGGCAACCCGCCCACGTCGCGTCGAACAGGCCTTACGGGAGGCCGCCGAGGCACAGACCGCCCGGCTGCTCACCGCACTGCACGACAACATGGGGCCGGGCGGGCTGGCCGTGGAGGATGTCATGGACACCCTTGACGCGCTCGCAAACGGGCGGGTAGCGACCTTGCTCGTCCGGCCCTTCTCCGCCGACTCCCGCGTGGCCTGGTTCGGAACCGGACCTATGGATGTCTACCCCGACCACGACGCCGCGGCCCTGTCGGGCGCGCCGGTCCGTTCCGGTCGGCTGATCGACGTCGCGGTGCGCTCCGCCCTGCTGTCCGGCGCCGATGTGCGCGTCATCACGCAAATCACGCCCGCTGAACCGGTGGGTGGGATCGGCGCCCTGTGTCGCTACGCGGCACCGTGATCACGGTGACTGCCGAGATCTAGGCCCAGCTCTTCGCAGCGAGCGATACCAGGCCAGCCATGCCCTGGACGCCGTCACCGAGGGCGTAGAGAAGGCCGTGTATGTCCAGAACATGTCCACAGGGTCCGATCTTGAGTCGGATCGAACCTGTGAACTGGGTATCCGCTTAAGTAAAGTAGCATCGGAATATGGCAGAGACGGTGCAGCCGCATCCCGTTGGCGGCGTCGACTATCCGAAGACGTTTCAGCAGTTGCTGGCGTGGTTCCCGGACGATGAGG
>DASVKO010000013.1:0-3817 GCA_036385355.1 Dermatophilaceae bacterium | reverse complement strand
GGCTAAGGTGACCTGCATGACTGATCAGTGGACGTGGACCTTTCTCGACGCCGATGGCACGGTGATGACCGGTGAAGCACTCGTTGCCACCGGCTTCCCTTCGCAGAGCGACGCGGAGAGCTGGCTCGGCGAGCAGTGGCGTGAGCTGGCCGATGCTGGTGTCGAGGCGGTCACGCTCCTGCACGAGGGGGAGACCATCTACGGCCCGATGAGCCTTCGCGCGGCGCAATGAGCATCGCCGGGGGCGCCCTTCCGCTGGGCCAGGGGCTGGTCCGGGATCTCGAGCGCCGGGTGCGTGAGGCGCAGAGCCAGTGGCACTCGCCCGCGGTCAGCGCCGGCCTCGTGCGGGACGGTGCGCTCGTGTGGTCCACTCACGTCGGCTCAGCCCGGCTGGACCCGCGGGCCGTGCCCACCGACGACACCCAGTACATGATCGGTTCGATCACCAAGACGTTCACCGCGGTCCTGATCATGGCGCTGCGCGACGCCGGCAGGCTGTCGCTGGACGACCGGCTCGAGAAGTACCTGCCGCAGACCAGGCACGGTGCCATCACGATCCGGCAGATGCTGGCGCATGCCTCCGGCCTGCAGCGTGAGCCGGTGGGCCGAATCTGGGAGAACCTCGACGCGCCCGACCAGGAGCGTCTGCTGCGCGAGCTCGAGAGCGCCGAGCAGGTTCTGCCCGTCCACTTCGCCTTTCACTACTCCAACCTCGCGTTCGCCCTTCTCGGACAGGTCGTCGAACAGCTTGAGGCCAGGCCTTGGGGTGACGTCGTCACCGGGCGCATTCTGGAGCCGCTGGAGATGAGGAACACTGGTCTGGTCCCCGCCGAGGCGGGTCGGGCCCTGGGCTACCAGGTTCATCCGCACACCGGTGTCGCGACCGTCGAGCCGCTGTTCGAGCTCAGGGCCACGACGCCTCTGGGCGGCCTCTGGAGCACCGTTGCCGACCTGGGTCGCTACGCGTCGTTCGTGGCAGACCCGATCGACGAGATCCTCTCGCACGACACCCTGGACGAGATGTGCCGGCCGCTGATCATGACCGACGTCGAGGGATGGGCCCGGGCCTACGGGCTGGGTTACGACCTGCAGCGGATCGGCGAGCGGGTCCTGGCAGGCCACGGCGGAGCGATGCCCGGGTTCCTGGCCGGTCTGCGGGTCCGGCGCCAGGACAGGGTCGGGGCGGTGGTCTTCGCCAACTGCACTGCCGGTGCGGAGCCGGTGGCCCTGGCTGGTCAGCTGGTCACTGCCATGCTCGACGCCGAGCCCTCGATGGTGCCCGTGTGGACCCCGTCGCAGTCCCAGCCGGACTTCGACGGCGTTCTCGGCAGCTGGTGGACCGAGGGTGAGGAGATCGTTTTCGAGGTGCGCGACAACGTGCTGTGGTCGAGGATCCCCGGGGGGCTGGCGATCGCCGACACCCGGTTCGTCAGGGTGGACGCTGACCGTTTCAGGGCCGATGTCGGTCGCGAGCGCGGTGAGCTGCTCGAGGCCACCCGCGGTCCGGGCGGTGAGGTCCGGCGGATGCACTTCGCGACGTACGCGCTCACCCGCACCCCGACCGCGTTCGCCAACTTGCTCGACTGAGCAGGACGCGCTGGGTGGTTCCGGACGAGCGGTGCGGTACGGCTCCGGAAGAGCGGCGCCGGTGTGGTTCCGGACGAGCGGTGCGGTCGCGGCTACTCGGGCTTGGACCGGCCCGGGATCCGAAGAGGTGCGCGTTCAACCTGAGGGCGAGGCAGCCGCGAGCGACGCAGCTGGAAGGCGCGCATCACGGCATACATGGCGGATCCACGCGGGGGGGTTTCGCCGAACCGGGCGAAGATCTTCGCCTTGGTGCGTCGCCACATCAGGAAGGCGTCGAGCGCGCCGGCGATGACCAGGCCATAGACCAGGTAGAAGACCAACAGCGTGGCCCACGAGCGGGTCGACGGGAAGAGAGTGGGAAGAAAGGTCAGCGCAAGCACGATGAACATGACCGGCAGCATGAACTCGCCGAGGTTCCACCGGGCATCCACCGTGTCGCGGATGAAGCGCTTGACCGGGCCCTTGTCGCGAGCGGGGAGCGCAGACTCGTCACCGGACAGCAACGCGGCGCGCTGCTTGGCACGGGCCACCCGAGAAGCATCACGGGACTGGCCCGCTGCCGCCTTGCGGTCCTTGGGCACCAGGGGGCGCTTGTTGGCACTCTCCTGCTCCCGCCGGGACGGTGTGCGGCGGTTCTTCGCACCGGGCCGCTCGGCGTACGTGATCGCCGACGGTGAGCTGTCCTTAGGGGTCTTCTTGCGTCCAAACACAGTCCCCACTGTATGTCGTGCCGCCGGCTTCCCCCCTATCGCCATCCCTTGGCTGCCGCGCGCACACGGGTCGCTACTCTCACAGTCGTGACCAACGACGTTCTCACCCCCAACCCTGACAACCCTGACCCCGCCCGGCTGACTGCCCTGCGGGATCGGATGTCCGATCTTCTGCCCACGCTGCGCCAGGACCTCGAGGTGCTCACCCGGATTCCCAGCGTGTCGCTCGCGGCCTTCGACCAGGCACACGTCGAAGCCAGCGCGCAGGCCGTCGCCGAGCTCCTGCAAGCCGAGGGTCTTGAGGTCGAGATCGTCCGGGAGGGTGGCCAGCCCGCCGTCATCGGGCACCTCGACGGCCCCGAGGGCGCGCCGACCGTCATGTTGTACGCCCATCACGACGTCCAGCCGCCCGGGGCCGAGGCCGAGTGGGACAGTCCGCCGTTCGAGCCAACCGAGCGTGACGGTCGGGTCTACGCCCGGGGCATCGCCGACGACAAAGCCGGCGTGCTGGCTCACGTTGCGGCCCTGCGTGCCCACTCCGGCAGCCTCCCGGTCAGCGTCACCGTCTTCGTCGAGGGCGAGGAGGAGATCGGGTCCGACAGCCTGGGGACCATCCTCGAGAAGCACGGCGAGAAGCTTCGTGCTGACGTGATCGTCCTTGCCGACTCAGCGAACTGGGCTGTGGGGGAGCCTGCGCTGACCACGACCCTGCGCGGCATGGTCCGGGTCGTCCTCACGGTGCGCACCCTCGACCACGGGATCCACAGTGGCATGTTCGGTGGAGTGGCCCCGGATGCCATCACCGCGCTGATCAGGACGATCGCGACTCTGCACGACGCCGACGGCAATGTCGCCGTCAGCGGGCTGAAGTCCGGTGCGGCCGCCGACCTCGACTATTCCGAACAGAGGCTGCGCGAGGAGTCCGGGCTGCTCGATGGTGTCGACCTGATCGGTACCGGCTCGATCCTCTCGCGGATGTGGACCAAGCCCTCGATCACCACCATTGGAATCGACGCGCCGTCGGTCGCCACCTCCTCCAACACCCTGGTTCCGCAGGCTTCGGCGAAGATCTCGATGCGTATCGCCCCCGACGAGGACCCGCACGAGGCCTATCAGCTCCTCGCGGACCATCTTCGGGCCAACGCTCCGTGGGGCGCCAGGGTTGATATCGACAGCGACGACGAGGGCTCGGGCTTCCGTGCTGACGCCAACGGACCCATCTACGACCAGGCCCGGGCGGCCTTCACCGATGCCTGGGGCGTGGCACCTGTGGATGTCGGCATCGGTGGCTCGATTCCGTTCGTGGCCGCTTTCGCGGAGAAGTTCCCCGACGCCGGCATCCTGGTGACAGGTGTCGAGGAACCTGACACCCGCGCTCACGGCGCCAACGAGAGTCTGCATCTGGGTGAGTTCGGGCGAGTGTGCCTGGCCGAGGCCGTCCTGCTCGAACGCCTGGGCCTGCTGCGCCTCTGACCCGCGCTCGTCTGGGCTTGGTGCGGGGCTGACTTGCACTCGTCTGG
>DASVKO010000012.1:0-1584 GCA_036385355.1 Dermatophilaceae bacterium | reverse complement strand
TAGACGGTATGTAGGTGCCCGCGTCTTGCGGGCCGGGGCCTCGCTCACACAGTCTCGTGGGTTACCGAGCAAAGCCCTGTTCGGCAGTGCCTACATGTGTTGGGAGGCCCCGGTGTTTACCGAGCGTACGAGTGTTGGTTTGGATGTGCACGCACGATCGGTCGTCGCGGCGGCGATCGATGGCGTCACTGGTGAGGTGTTCCGGGCGAGGTTGACGCCCGGCAATGACGATGTCCTCGGATGGGTTCGGGCGTTGCCTGGGCCGTCGGCGGTGGTTTACGAGGCGGGTCCGACCGGGTTCGGCCTGTCCCGGACTTTGACGACGGCGGGGATCCGCTGTGAGATTGTGGCTCCGTCGAAGATTCAGCGCCCGGCTGGTGACCGGGTCAAAACGGATGCCCGAGATGCGATGCACCTAGCTAGGCTCCTGCGCCTGGATGAGATCGTGTCGGTGACCGTACCGACGGTCGAGCGGGAGGCGGCCCGGGATCTGGTACGGGCCCGGGATGATGTCCGCGGTGATCTGATGAGGGCCCGGCACCGGGTGTCAAAGCTGTTGCTGCGCCAGGGAATCGTGTACTACGGCGGCAGGGCATGGACCGGGGCTCACCTGGTGTGGCTGCAGTTCGCCTACGACGCAGCCCATGAGGCCGTGTTGCAGGCCGAGGCCCGCCGCGGCCGCCTCGACAAGGCGACCACCGCGATGGCCGCAGACAGTGAGTTCACCCCGGTCGTGCACCGTCTGGGGTGCCTGCGGGGTGTCTCGACGCTGACCGCGTTCGGGTTGGCCGTCGAGGTCGGGGACTGGGACCGGCTCACCGGTGCCACCATCGGGGCATACCTGGGATTGGTGCCCACCGAGTCCTCCTCGGGACAGTCTCGCTCCCAGGGCTCGATCACCAAAACCGGCAACACCCACGCCCGCCGGCTGCTGGTCGAAGCGGCCTGGCACCACCGCAAGCCCTACCGCAGCCCCGGTGTCGCGATGAAGGCCAGGTGGGAGCTGGCACCCGCGGCCGCCCGGGCCCGTGGACACGCCGGCAGCCAGCGGCTGCACCAGCGGTGGCTGACCTTCACCGACCGCAAGAAGAAACCGGTCATCGCCAACGTCGCAATCGCCCGTGAGCTGGCCGGCTGGTGCTGGTCCCTGGCCGTCATGGACGGCTGAACCGGACAGGGGCGTGGTCGGACAGATGACCAGGAACGAGCCCAAGCACCGTTTCGACCCTGCCAGGGCCGTTCCTCGCCCGGCCATGGTCTGCCGGTGCTCCTCGGCGTCAACGTCGTTCATGCTCGCTGCGCTGCGCGCGGGCCACGTTGACTCCTCCCACGCACCGGCAGGGATCGCCTGGATCGAGGAATGACCCTCCTCGACCCGCGGCGTGAAACCACCCGAAATCTTCGACCACCCACCCCCCACAAGCAGCCGGACCAGGACGACGAGGAGGCGGCCGCGCGAGGAACGATCTGCGTTTCACCTATGAGCAGCAAAAGGGATTCACAACCCCCGGCGCCACGCTCGACCTTTAGACCAGCAGAAGCGTTCCAGCCGAACAGCCCGTCCTGCGGTAACCAACCCGCGAA
>DASVKO010000011.1:0-8367 GCA_036385355.1 Dermatophilaceae bacterium | reverse complement strand
CGCTCGTCTCGGCCCCACCCGGTGGACAGCTGGAGGGCAAGACGACCGCCGACATCATCGCCCAGTCGGCCCGCATGGGATGGATGCCCTCCTACCCAACCTTCGACCGCAACCCGCTCGACCTGACCGACGAGGCCGAAGCCGCGGGACGACCCGTTGCCGACCACGTGGTCGATGAGCTGAAGTCAGGCCGGCTGAGCTTCGCCTGCGAGGACCCGGACGCGGAGGAGAACTACCCCCGCGTGCTCTCGATCTGGCGTGCCAACCTCCTGGGCTCCTCCGCCAAGGGCAACGAGTACTTCCTCAAACATCTGCTCGGCACCGACCACTCGGTCCGGGCGACCGAGACGCGCGAGCGCGACCGGCCCAAGGACATCGTCTGGCACGACGAGGCGCCTACCGGCAAGCTCGACCTGTTGCTGACGCTGGACTTCCGGATGACCAGCTCGACGATCTTCTCCGACGTCGTGCTGCCGGCAGCCACCTGGTACGAGAAGCACGACCTCAACACCACCGACATGCACCCCTTCGTGCACTCGTTCAACCCGGCCATCAGCCCGCCCTGGCAGACGCGCACCGACTGGGACTCGTTCATGACGATCAGCAAGCGGTTCAGCGAGCTGGCCGCCGAGCACCTCGGCATGCGCAAGGACGTGGTGGCGGTCCCGCTGACCCACGACACGGTCGACGCGATGGCGAACCCCCACGGCGTGGTGAAGGACTGGAAGGCGGGGGAGTGCGAGCCCGTCCCCGGGGTGACGATGCCCAAGCTCGTGGTCGTGGAACGCGACTACGCCGCGGTCCACGCGAAGATGAGCGCCGTGGGGCCGCTGATGGACACTCTCGGTGCCACCACCAAGGGTGTGACCTTCGAGCTGGGCAAGGAGATCGACTTCCTGCGGCACAAGAACGGCGCCGTCCGCGGGGGCCCCGCCGATGGCCGCCCGTCCCTGGCCCGGGACGTCGATGCCTGCGAGGCGATCCTGGCCATGTCCGGCACGACCAACGGACACCTGGCCACCCAGGGCTTCCAGACGCTCGAGAAACGGACGGGGGTGAAGCTCGCGGACCTCTCCGCCGAGCACGAGGGCAAGCGGATCACCTTCGCCGACACCCAGGGCGCGCCGGTGCCGGTCATCACCTCACCGGAGTGGTCAGGTTCGGAGAGCGGCGGGCGGCGCTACTCGCCGTTCACGATCAACGTGGAACGGCTCAAGCCCTGGCACACCCTGACCGGGCGGATGCACTTCTACCTCGACCACGACTGGATGTCCGAGCTGGGTGAGGGGCTGCCGGTCTTCCGCCCGCCCCTGAACATGTCGGCTCTCTTCGGCGAACCCGAGATCGGCCAGACCGGGCAGATGGGCCCGGGTGGTGAGCTCGGCGTGATGGTGCGCTACCTGACACCGCACAGCAAGTGGTCCATCCACTCGGAGTACCAGGACAACCTGTTCATGCTCTCGCTGTCCCGTGGCGGGCAGACCATCTGGATCAGCGCGGAGGATGCGGCCAAGGTCGGCATCCACGACAACGACTGGATGGAGGCGGTGAACCGCAACGGCGTCGTGGTGGCGCGGGCGATCGTCAGCCACCGGATGCCCGAGGGCACCGTCTTCATGCACCACGCCCAGGACCGGCTGATCGACGTGCCCATCGCGGAGACCTCCGGCCAGCGAGGCGGCATCCACAACTCGCTCACCCGCCTGCTGATCAAGCCGAGCCACCTCATCGGCGGCTACGCGCAGCTCTGCTTCGCCTTCAACTATCTCGGCCCGACCGGCAACCAACGCGACGAGGTCACCATGATTCGCCGTCGTTCACAGGAGGTGACGTACTGATGAAGGTCATGGCTCAGATGGCGATGGTGATGAACCTCGACAAGTGCATCGGCTGCCACACCTGCTCGGTGACCTGCAAGCAGGCGTGGACCAACCGGTCCGGCACCGAGTACGTCTGGTTCAACAACGTCGAGACCCGCCCGGGACAGGGCTATCCGCGCGGCTACGAGGACCAGGAGAAGTGGAAGGGCGGCTGGCAGCTGAACAAGCGTGGCCGGCTCGCCCTCAAGGGCGGCGGCCGGTTCCACAAGCTCGCGACCATCTTCTCCAACCCCAAGCTGCCGTCGATCTCGGACTACTACGAGCCGTGGACCTACGACTACAGCACCCTGACCGACGCCCCGGCGCAGCAGCACACCCCGGTGGCCCGCCCCAAGTCGCTGATCACCGGCAAGAACATCAACATCGCCTGGAGCGCCAACTGGGACGACGACCTCGGCGGCTCGATCGAGCACGGGCACAAGGACGTGATGCTCAAGAACATCGCCGACAAGGTGAAGTTCGAGTTCGAGCAGACGTTCATGTTTTACCTGCCGCGGATCTGCGAGCACTGCCTCAACCCCTCGTGCGCCGCCTCCTGTCCCTCCGGCGCGATCTACAAGCGCGAGGAGGACGGCATCGTCCTGGTCGACCAGGACCGGTGCCGCGGCTGGCGGATGTGCGTCTCGGGCTGCCCCTACAAGAAGATCTACTTCAACCACAAGACCGGCAAGGCCGAGAAGTGCACGTTCTGCTTCCCGCGCATCGAGGTGGGTCTGCCGACCGTGTGCGCCGAGACGTGCGTCGGCCGCCTGCGCTACATCGGCCTCATGCTGTATGACGCGGACAAGGTCCTCGAGGCCGCCTCCACCACCGACGACCACGGTCTGTACGAGGCGCAGCGCAGCGTCTTCCTTGACCCGAACGACCCGGTGGTGATGCGCGAGGCGGAGGCTGCCGGCATACCGCGGGACTGGGTCCTGGCCGCGCAGCGATCACCGATCTGGGCGCTGATCAACACGTTCAAGGTCGCCCTGCCGCTGCATCCGGAGTACCGCACCATGCCGATGGTCTGGTACATCCCGCCGCTGTCGCCGGTGGTCGACATCGTGCGCGACACCGGCCACGACGCCGAGGACGGCGAGAACCTGTTCGCCGCGATCGAGGCCCTGCGGATCCCGATCGAGTACCTGGCCGAGCTCTTCACGGCAGGCGATGTCGCTCCCGTGGATGCGGTGCTGCGGCGCCTGGCGGCGATGCGCTCCTACATGCGCGAGATCAACATGGGCCGGCCGGCCGACGAGTCGCTGGCCGCGGCGGTCGGGATGGCCGGGGTCGAGATCGAGGACATGTTCCGGCTGCTGGCGATCGCCAAGTATGACGAGCGCTACGTCATCCCGCCGGCGCACGCCGAGCAGGCGCACGCCCTGGAGGAGCTCGCCACCGAGTGCAGCCTCGACCTGGATGGCGGTCCCGGCATGGGCGGATCCGGGCCGTTCGGTGAGGGGTCGGGGGTGCCGACCCCGATCGCGGTGGAGAACTTCCAGATGCTCAAGGACCGGCAGACCAGCGACACGGTGGTTGAGAGCGACCATCGCCGTGGCCGCACCAACCTGCTGAACTGGGACGGCCGGGGCAAACCCGAGGGGCTGTTTCCCAAGAACGACCACGACAGTCCCGATGAGCCCCGGGACGATTCACCGGAGGGACGCCAGTGAGCGCCAGGATGCGTACGAAGTTGCGAGTGCAGAAGGGCCTCACCGACCAGCAGCTGGTGCTGGCGTGGCAGAGCACCTCCCTGCTGCTGGGCTACCCCGACCAGGAGCTGCTGGCTCGCGCCCCGATGTTGCGCGAGGCGGCCGCGAGGTTGCCCGCGGCGGTCTCGGATCCGCTGACCGCCTTCCTGACACACCTGGAGAGCACTGCGCTGCCGGAGCTGGCCGCGGACTTCGTGGCCACGTTCGACCACCAGAAGCGTTGCTGCCTCTACCTCACGTACTTCCAGTACGGCGACACCCGCAACAGGGGGATGGCGCTGCTTCGCTTCAAGACGGCCTACCGCGAGGCGGGCATGATCCTGTCCGACGACGAGCTTCCGGACCATCTCGGGGTGGTGCTCGAGTTCGGTGCCACCGCTGATGTTGCCGGCGCCCGGGTCCTGCTGCTGGAACACCGTGCCGGTCTGGAGCTCCTGCGCCTGGCGCTCGAGGACGCGCACTCGCCCTGGGCCCACGTGCTTCAGGCGGTCAGCGCCACCCTGCTGCCGCTGGCCGGTGACGACCGGGAGGCCGTGATGAAGCTCGCAGCCCAAGGCCCGCCGGCCGAGGAGGTCGGCCTCGCGCCGTTCGCCCCGCCCGAATACATGCCTGACCCATCCGCCGGCAGGGGCGGCAGCGGCACCAGGGTCTCAATGCCCTCACCGACCTATCAGCCAGCCGGCAGGGGCGCCCGGTCGTGACGGTCACGAGCATGACCGCGCTGGCACCCGCGGGCGGGGTGGACACCTTCCTGTGGGTCGTCTTCCCCTACATCTGCCTGACCGTGTTCGCCGTCGGCCACCTCTGGCGCTACCGCTATGACAAGTTCGGCTGGACGACGCGGTCCTCCCAGCTCTACGAGAGCCGGCTGCTGCGCCTGGGCAGCCCGCTGTTCCACTTCGGCATCCTCTTCGTTCTGGGTGGTCACGTGATGGGCCTGGGCGTCCCCAAGTCGTGGACCGACTTCGTGGGAATCTCCGAGGGCATGTATCACCTCATGGCCGTGAGCATCGGCATGGTGGCCGGCGTCTGCACCGTCATCGGTATGGCGATCCTGATCTACCGGCGTCGCACGGTCGATGCCGTGTTCTCGGTGACCACCCGGATGGACAAGACCATGTACGTCTTCCTCGGGTCGGTGATCGTGCTGGGCCTGGTCAACACCCTGGTGGCCAACGTCTTCGGCGAGTACGACTACCGCGAGAGCGTGTCGGTGTGGTTCCGCGGCATCTTCCGGTTCTCGCTGAAGCCCGAGCTGATGGCGGCCGCGCCGATCGGCTTCAAACTGCACGCCCTGGTCGCGTTCTCACTGCTGGCCCTGTGGCCGTTCACCCGGCTGGTGCACGTCTTCAGCGCGCCGCTGGGGTACATCACCCGCCCGTACATCGTCTACCGCAGTCGTGACGACCAGCTCGGCAGCCGCGCCCCGCGACGCGGCTGGGAGAAGGTCAAGTAGGCAGCCTGCCTGCGGCCAGCGCCACCGCGATCTCGGCGGCGAGGGTGGCGTTGTTCAGCACCAGGTCGATGTTTGCCTGCAGGCTCGCGCCGTGGGTGTGCTCGTGGAAGTAGCCGAGCAGGAACGGCGTGACGTCCTTGCCCGAGATCTTGTTGTCCTGCAGTGCCTTCAGTGCCGCGTCGAGGGTCGCGTCGTGCAGCTCGCGCGCCATCTCCTTGCCGTCCGGGATCGGGTTGGCCACCACCAGGGCCTGCTCGAGCCCCAGCGCGTCCCGGGCGGTGAGGGTGTCCGCGATCTCGGCGGCGGACCGGGCGACCCACGGGACGGCATACCCGCTGTCCTGGATGTAGAAGCCGGGGAACTTCGCGCTGCGGTACCCCACCAGGGCGACCGACAGGGTCTCGAGCCGCTCGAGGGTGGCCTGGACGTCCAGGATGGACTTCACGCCGGCGCAGACCAGGGCCACCGGGATGTGGGCGAGCGCCGGCAGGTCGGCTGACTCGTCGAAGCTCTGGCCGGCTCCGCGATGGACCCCGCCGAGGCCGCCGGTGGCGAACACCCGGATGCCGGCCCGATGCGCGAGGTAGGCCGTGGACGCGACGGTCGTGGCTCCCAGCACCCCGCCGGCCAGCACGCTGCCGAGGTCGCGAATGCTCGACTTGACCACGTTTCCGTCGGTCGCGATCTGGTCCAGGGCGTCGTCGTCCAGGCCGATCCGCACCTGGCCCGCGACCAGGGCGATGGTTGCCGGTACGGCGCCGGAGTCGCGCACGGCAGCCTCGATCTCCCGGGCCACCCTGGCGCTGGAGTCGCTGGGCAGCCCGTGGCTGATGATGGTGGACTCGAGGGCGACGACCCCGTGGCCCTCGTGCAGCGCGGTACTGACCTCTTCGGCAATGATCACGACAAGCACTCTACGGATGCCCGGGCCATCACCGGACGGGCCCATGAACAGTCAGACCCGTCATACAGTCACGTCCGTCATACAGTCAGGCCCGTCATGCCGTCAGGCCGTCAGCAGGCGGGATGTGGACAGTCAGACCCAGCAACAGGAGGTGGCCCGATGTCGGTCATGGTGTGCGTGGCCGGTGACGTGATGCTCGACGTGCTCGTCTCGACCCGGGAGCCGCTGAAGGCCGACGACGACACGCCGGCAGCCATCACCCTCAACGCGGGCGGGCAGGCCGCCAACGTCGCCGCCTGGGTGTGTGCCCTGGGCGGGCGCGCCGGGCTCTACGGGCCGCGCACCACGGACGCGTCCGGGCAGGTGATCGACGCCCAGCTGACCGCGCGCGGCATCCACCTGTATGCCGACCCTCGCGATGCGCACTGCGGCGTGGTCGTCTCCTGGGTCACGACCGGGACGCGCACCCTGGCCTCCGATCCGGGCGACCCCGGGTGGATGGACGACCGGCTGGCGGACCCCTCGTGGCTGGCCGGAGCCGACTGGCTGCACCTGTCGGGCTATCTCCTGCTGCGCGCCCCCGATCCGGCGGTCGTGATCCGTGCTGCCCGGGCTGCGCGGCAGGCGGGCGTCCGGGTGGCCGTCGACCTGGCTTCGGCAGGGATGATCGCAACCTATGGAGCGGGCGCCTTCCGGACCCTGGTCGAGGCGCTCGATCCGGCGGTCGTGTTCGGCAACGAAGGCGAGTGGGACGTCCTCGGGGGACCGCCCGACCCGCTCCGGTGCGATGCCGTCGTCAAGCGGGGTCCCCGCGGTTCCACGTTCGTCGCGGGTGGCGTGGCGACCTCTCTGGCGATCCTTCCCGGCCCGGTGGCGGACGTCACAGGGGCCGGTGACGCACTGGCGGCCGGCTACCTCCTGGGCGGCCCCCAGCTGGCCATGGAGGCTGCGGCGCGCTGCGTCTCGCAGGTGGGCGCGCAGCCCCCGTTGTGACCCAGCCGGCGTGACTTGGGTGCCTGGAACGGCGTGTCGTGGAATCCTTGGGGTGACGTGGGCGTTGAGATCGGTAGTGGACGGCACGAGGATGCTTGACCCCAGAGCTCAGATGCCTGTCCCCAGAGATCACCTGACAGAAAGAGGCGAATAGCGGTGCCAGACCCTTCCGAGCTCTTCTCGTTCGAGACAGACGCCCCGCTGGCAGACCTGCAGGCGTCGGTGTTGCTCGTCTCGCTCGGCGGGTTCGTCGACGCCGGTCAGACCCAGCAGCTGATGACCGAGCACGTTCTGGCCACCCTCCCGCACACGGTCGTGGCCTCCTTCGACGTCGACCAGCTGATGGACTACCGCGGACGGCGCCCCACGATGCTGTTCGACCGTGACCGCTGGTCCAACTACGCCAGGCCGACCCTTGAGCTTCATCGCGTCATCGATGCCGACGGGGTGCCCTTCCTGGTGCTGTACGGCGCCGAGCCGGACTACAGGTGGGAGCGGGTCGTCGAGGCGATTCAGGAGCTCAACCGGTTGCTGGGCGTGACGCTCACCGTGAGCATCCACGGCATACCGATGGCGGTGCCGCACACCCGGCCGATCGGCCGTACCCCGCACGCGACCGATCCCAAGCTGATCGGTGAGCACGAGTCCCTCTTCGGTGCCGTGCAGGTGCCGGGCAGCATCGCCGCGCTGCTGGAGCTTCGCCTCGGCGAGGCCGGCCAGGACGCGCTCGGGTTCGCGGTCCACGTTCCGCACTACCTGGCGCAGGCCCAGTTCGCCGACGCGTCCGTCGTGGGGCTCGAAGCCTTCACCGGCGCCACGGGGCTCAACATTCCCGCTCAGGAGCTGGTCGCCGCCGCAGGTCTCAACAGGGCTGAGATCCTGCAGGAGATCGCAGCCTCCGAGGAGGTCAGCCAGGTCGTCGAGGCGCTCGAGCGCCAGTACGACGCCTACCTCAAAGGTCGCGAGAAGCCCGGCCTCCTGGCCACCGACGTCCATGACCTGCCGAGCGCTGACGAGATCGGCGCCGAGTTCGAGCAGTACCTTCGAGGTCAAACCGAAGAACCCGAGCCACCGCAAACCTAGGGACCGTGCAACCACCAAGCCCGCAAACCTCGGGACGGTGCGAGGACCACGGCCGCAAACCTAGGTGGCTGGTGTCTTTCGTTTTCCATGGTTTCGAGGCACAACATGTAGCACTGGGAGTGCGCTGAAATGCCAACATATTGTGGTGACCTCACCCATGTCGCCGTCAACAACGCGTTTGACACCTGGCACCTAGTGAGACTTTGGCTGACAACCTGAGCCCAGCCTCAGCTTCGCCCACGGACAACCGCCCAGCAGCAAGACCGAAAGCACTGACTTCACCGCCACCATGGTGCATCCCCCCGGTGGCCGACTCTTGGTACCGTCATCGGACTGGCCATCATCGGCGTCGGCGGC
>DASVKO010000010.1:0-8279 GCA_036385355.1 Dermatophilaceae bacterium | reverse complement strand
CGCGCGCTCCAAGCCGAAGACGGTCCGGCCGGCCCCTCCCGGAAACCGAGGCCACCCGCCTAGCTTGGACCGCCCCCGCGCCAGACGACCCTGGCGCGACACGCCCTGACGAAGCGAAGTCGGCTCAGATGGATAGCCCTGCGACACGTAACTTCGGCCTAGGGACCGTGCAGTCCAAACACCCGCAAACCTAGGGACGGTGTGGTCCCTAGGTTTGGCGGGGTGTGACTTGCACGGTCCCGAGGTTTGGCTCAGCGGCTGAGGGTGGTCAGGAATGACTTGGCGACGGGGGCTGCCACACCGGCACCACTCTTGCCCTCCTCCACCAGCACGGCGAACGCCACGTTGCCCTGCCAGCCGACGAACCAGGCGTGAGTCGCGGGAGGGTTGGCGGTGCCGAACTCGGCGGTCCCCGTCTTGCCGTAGACGCCCGGGACGACCGTCCCCAGTGCCGTGGTCGCGGTGCCATTGGTGACGACCAGACGCATGAGGCCGCGAAGCTCAGTGGCTGCCTTGGCGTTCAACGGTTTTGGCGCCCGGCTCGCCCCGGGGACTGCCGGAGTGCTGATCAGCGCGGGCTCGATGTAGCTGCCACGAGCCACCGAGGCGGCCATGACCGCCAGAGCTGCCGGCGAGACCGAGGTCTTGGCCTGGCCGAAGGCGGTGTTGGCCTTCTCCACCTTGGAGGTGGCAACAGGCACCGACCCGCCGAAGGCTCCCGCAACACCCAGGTGGTTTCCCCAGCCGGCGCCGACGCCCAGGGCGGCCGCTGCGTCGTGAACGTCGGAGTTACCCATTCTGGAGGCGAGGGCTACGAAGGCGGTGTTGCACGAGTGCGCAAAGTCCACCGAGAACGGGACCATCCCCAGGACCTCGCCCTCATAGTTCTTCATCGTCCGGCCGTCGACCACCAGGGTCTTGGGACAGTTGACCGGCGTCGAGGGAGACAGCCCCTTGGTCAGCAGCGAGTAGGTCGTGGCGACCTTCAGGGTCGACCCGGGCGCGTACGCGCTGAGCAGCGCGCGGTTCATGCCGAACGCGGGCGAGTTGGCGACCGCGAGGAGGTTACCTGTGGTGACGTCGACGGCCACCAGGGCCGAGGGGACTGCGCCAGTGGCGGCAAGTGCTGCCTCTGCGGCCTTCTGGGTCTTGGTATCCAGCGTCAGCTTCATGGGGCTGCCAGCGATGGCGGGTTTCTCGAACAGCGGGGCATCTGGCTTGTCGCTGGCGGTGACCTTGATCCCGGGGGTGCCGCCGAGAGCTTTGTCGTACTGTCCCTGCAGACCGCTCAGCCCTGCGAAGTCACCGGCGACCAACCGGCCCTTGCTGCTCTTGACCACTTCTGCGGTCACCGGCCCGAAGGATCCCAGCAGCGGCCGGGCGAAAGTGGTTGAGACGGCCAGCGGCTGTTGCCTCGACGGGTAGACGACACCGACGAGGGCATCGAGCTGCGCGCTCTTGGCCTGGAAGTCGGCGTCGCGCAGCGAGATGACGGGGATCCCCCCGTTCGAGCCCGACGCCTTGGCGGCCTTGAGCTTGGCCACCAGGGAGCCGGCAGGCTCGTTGAAGAGCCTCTCCAGCTCGGCGGCTGTCGCTGCGGAGGCTCGCGCCGGGTCGATCGTGACGTCGCGCACTTTGCTGACCGACAGGATCGGGGCGCCCTTGGCGTCCAGGACGTCCCCGCGCTTGCCCCACGTCCGCGCCGCGACCAGCTTGGCCTTGGCGCTCACGCCCGGAGCCCACATGCCGGCTCCATCCTTGGCAACGACTGCCCAGGCATCCTTGCTGTTGCGCTGCAGGGTGATCGGCATCGCGTAGGCCCACGTCTGACCGTCGGTCACCGTCCAGGCGACCGACAGCTTGCCGGTGGCCTTGTCGCCGTCACGGACCACCGAGGTGACCGTGACCTTGACAGGCGCCTTGCCGAGCCCTGCCGTGGTGCTCTTGAAACTGGCCGCGACCTGTTCGGCGGACCGGCCGACATACGTGCGGGCATGAACATCCCGGCTCGACCATGCGCTGGCGAACCGGTCAGCAGAGGTGTGGGCGGCCAGGTCGAGGCGGGCCTGCTCCCGGTGCTGGACGTACACGAATCCCCCCGCGGCCGCGGCTACCGCCACGACCCCGGCGACGATCGAGGTGATGATGATGCGTCTGCTCATGCCCCTATCCAATCTCACTGCCGATAAGGCGACGCATGTGGCCCAGGACTCCCGCTCACGGGCATTGCGTGGCAGAGTCACGCTCATGAAAAGCACCATGCAGGAATCGCCCCTCCTCATCTCGCGAATCCTTGAGTCCGGAACCCATCTCCATGCGGATCAGGAAGTGGTCACCTGGACCGCGGAGGGTGCCCGGCGAATGTCATTCGCCGAGGTGGGCACCCAGGCCGCTCAGCTCGCCAACGCCCTGCGCGGACTGGGCATCGACGGCGACCAGCGCGTCGCGACCTTCATGTGGAACAACGCCGAGCACCTCGTGGCCTATCTGGCCGTGCCGTCGATGGGTGCGGTGCTGCATGCACTGAACATCCGGCTCTTCCCCGAACAGATCATCTACGTCACCAACCACGCCCAGAACACGGTCGTCATCCTGGACAACAGCCTGGCCGCGCCGTTCAGCAAGCTGCTCCCGCACCTGGTTACCCTGCGTCACGTCATCGTCAGAGGCCCCATCCCCGATGAGGTCCGGACGGCGCTCGAGGCGGCTCCGCAGATCCAGGCTGTGCATGACTGGGACACCTTGCTCGGTGCCCAGCCGACGACGTTCGACTGGCCGGAGCTGGACGAGCACAGCGCCTCCTCGATGTGCTACACCTCGGGCACGACCGGCAACCCCAAGGGCGTCGTCTACTCCCACCGTTCCAACTACCTGCACACGATGCAGGTGACGATGGGCATGGGCTTCACCCAGGGCGAGCGGCTGCTGGCGGTGGTCCCGATGTTCCATGCCAACGCCTGGGGGCTGCCGTACGCGGCGCTCCTGGTGGGCGCTTCGCTGATCATGCCCGACAGGTTCCTGCAGGCGGAGCCGCTGGCGAAGATGATCGAGGCTGAGAAGGTCACCGGCGGTGCCGCCGTTCCCACCATCTGGACCGATCTGCTGCGCTACCTGGACGAGCACCCGACAGACACCTCCAGCCTGCGCCGGGTCGTCGTGGGAGGGTCGGCCTGCCCGCCGTCGCTGATGAGGGCCTATCAGGATCGGCACGACATCGAGGTGATCCACGCGTGGGGGATGACCGAGATGTCACCGTTGGGATCGACCGCCGTGCCACCGGCGGACACCACCGGTGAGGAGCGCTGGTTCTACCGGCAGACCCAGGGCCGCATCGCCGCTGCCCTGGAGGCGCGGCTGGTCGGACCCGATGGCGCCGAGGTGCCCAACGACGGTGAGAGCGTGGGAGAGCTCGAGGTCCGGGGCCCCTGGATCACCGGCAGCTACTACGACAACGGGAGCAACACCGAGGCCGAGAGGGCTGACGCCGCCTCGAAGTTCGACGACGGCTGGCTGCGCACGGGAGACGTGGGATCGCTGACCGCCAACGGCTTCCTGCAGCTAACCGACCGGGCCAAGGACGTCATCAAGTCCGGAGGTGAGTGGATCTCGTCGGTCGATCTCGAGAACGCCCTGATGGCACACCCCGACGTGATCGAGGCCTCGGTGGTCGGCGTACCGGATGAGAAGTGGGGCGAGCGGCCACTGGCCACGGTGGTCCGGGCGGCCGACTCCACCATCGACGCGGCGGCACTCAAGGAGTTCCTTGCCAGCAAGATCGTCGGGTGGCAGGTGCCCGAGCGCTGGGCGTTCATCGACGAGGTCCCCAAGACCAGTGTCGGCAAGTTCGACAAGAAGGTGCTGCGCAAGCGGTATGCCGAGGGCGACCTGCAGGTGGAAGTCATTTCCTGACGTCAAGGACCGCCCGTCTGTCATAGGAGGGGGCCCTGAAAGGAAGAGGTCATGGCCTCTTTCCTTTCAGGGCCATGGGAATTCCCCACATGCCTCTGACTGATAGTGCATCTGCGCGCCACCTCTTGTTGAGCCGCGGGCTTCACCGGCCGAGCCGTGGCGCGAGATCGATATGACCGAAAGGTGAACACGTGACAGGGCCGGGACCCGACGATCAGTGGCCGGCCGGTGCTTCCCGTGACTCGAGTGACTCCCGTGCTTCACGGGCCTCGCGTGACTCCCGTGCTTCGCATCACTCGAGCGACTCGCGTGCTTCGCGTGGCTCGCGTGCTTCGCGTGACTCAGCAGTCGGCAGCCGGTCCGACCCGTCGAGGCGTGAGCGGCGGCAGGCCCACCGGAAGGCTCATCGCCATTCCTGGCTGCGCCTCCGGATCGACCGTGATCGCCGCCGGGCTGGTGCTGTTGCTCGTGGTGGGCGTCGGGGTCTACTTCAAGCTGAACGGCAACATCACCAGGCTCGATGTCTCGAAGCTGCTGGGCAAGCGCCCGGCCAATAGCGCCGGCGCTGACAAGGTCACCAATCTCAAGCCCCTCAACATCCTGGTGATGGGCTCGGACACCCGGGTCGACCTGGGCACGACCAAGTTCGGGACGACCCCCGGAGGTGGCTCGGACACCACCTTGCTCGTGCACCTGTCCGGCGACCGGAGGTCCGCGGTGGTGGTCAGCATCCCTCGTGACTCCATGGTGAGGGCGCCTCGTGACTGCAAGGACCCGAACAGCTCGGTCGCGGACGGCCAGCTCAGGATGTTCAACGCCAACTTCAACCAGGGCGGTCCGGCGTGTGTCATTCGCACCCTCGAGGGCAACACCGGCAAGCTGACCGGCGGGGACGGCATCTTCATCGACCATTTCATCGTGGTGGACGTCATGGGTTTCCAGTCGATGGTTGCTGCTCTCGGCTCGGTCGAGGTGTGCCTGCCCAAGGCTGTCAACGACCGGAAGAGCAAGCTGAACCTGCCCAAGGGTCGCAGCCGGGTCAGCGGCGACCAGGCGCTGGCTTTCGTCCGGACGCGCTACAGCCTCGGCGACGGTACGGACATCTCCCGGATCGACCGGCAACAGGCGTTCATGTCCGCGATGGTTCAGAAGGCCACCAGCAGCAAGATGCTGCTGCGGCCGGACATGCTGTTCCGGTTCTTGCTCGCGGCGACGGACTCCCTGACCGTCGACAAGCAGCTGGGCGCCAACGGGATGCGCGAGATGGCCCAGAGCGTGGTCGGACTGAAGCCCTCCCAGATCCGGTTCGTGACGGTGCCGGTCACGTTCTACGCTCCCGACCACAACCGCAGGCAGTGGCTGCCGGCGGCGGATGTCTTGTGGAAGTCCATCCATGACGACGCTCCCCTGCCCGGTGGCAAGCCGGCGCCCGGGCCGAAGCCGACAGCCGGGTCGACGCCCGGTGCGCCAGCCGGTCCGGCGCTGACGGTCACGCCGGACCGGGTCACCGTGCGGATCAGCAACGCCTCGGGCGTCAACGGCCTCGCCCGGCAGGCTGCCGAGGATCTGCGCATCCAGGGGTTCGGCATCATCGCCACCTCTACGGACACCGGCCTCCACAAGCAGGGCGTCACCGTCGGCTACGCGAGCCCGCGCCTGGAGGAGGCGCGCACTGTCGCGGCGGCCTTCCCCGGGGCAACGCTGGTGAAGGACGAGAGCGCGGGCAGTGACATCCGGGTCACCCTGGGCACTGGCAGCCCGCGTGTCGTCCTGGTGCCCAACCGGGTCGGCAACACCCCGCTGCCGACCCGCACGGACACCGGTGCCTCCACGCAGTCCCCGGCCGTGACGATCAAGGCCCGCAGCGCTGACAGCAACATCTGCTCCTGAGACCCGCCTCAGGCCAGGCACCCGGGCAGCCGCGTTCATCGACGAGGAACCCAGGATCAGCGTGGGGAGTTGGACGGGTGAATGCTACGAAGAGGGTATGTCGAGGGCCCGCCGGGGGCGGGAATCTTCGCCTGACGCCTGGGCGCGCCGACCCGTGAAAGAAGAGGCGCCGGGCTCTTCCTGTCAAACTCATGGGAATCCCCGACATACTATTGACTGATAACAGACCTGCGGGCTACCTATTAAAGCGCGCGAGCTTCCCCGGCTGAGCCGTGGCGTGAGATGGATATGAACCGGAAGGCGGAACACGTGGCAGAGCCGGGATCGGGTGGTGACGGGGCTGGCCCTGACGACGGGTCCGCTGCCCGTTCCGACCCCTCGAGGCGCGAGGTTCAGGAGGGACACCGGAAGGCTCACCGCCATCCCTGGCTGCTACGCGGCTCGATCGGGATCGCCGCCGCTCTGGTGCTGCTGCTGGTCGTGGGGGTCCTGGGCTACATCAAGCTCAACGGCAACATCACCAAGCTCGATCTCACCAAAGCGCTGGGCAAGCGCCCGAGCAACAGCGCCAGCGCTGACAGGGTCACCAACCTCAAGCCGATGAACATCCTCGTGATGGGCTCGGACACCCGTGACCTGGGCACCAGGTCGTTCGGGACCACACAGGGAGCCCGCTCGGATACGACCCTGCTCGTGCACCTGTCCGGCGACCGCAAGTCCGCAGTGGTGGTCAGCATTCCCCGAGACTCGATGACCAAGGCGCCACGCGACTGCAAGGACCCGAGCAGCAAGGTCGCAGACGGTCCGATCCGGCAGTGGAACGCCAACTACTCTCTGGGCGGCCCGGCGTGCCTGATCCGCACGGTCGAGGGCAACACCGGTATCTTCGTCGACCACTTCATGGTGCTGAACTTCGTGGGCTTCCAGTCGATGGTCGACGCCCTGGGTTCGGTCGAGGTCTGCGTGCCCACGGCTGTCAACGACTCCAAGAGCAAGCTGCACCTGCCGGCCGGTCGCAGCCAGGTCACTGGCGCACAGGCGTTGGCCTTTGTCCGTGTTCGCCACAACATCGGCAACGACGCCTCCGACCTCGGGCGGATCAACCGGCAGCAGGCCTTCCTGTCTGCGATGGTCCAGGAGGCCACCAGCAGCAAGCTGCTCCTGCGACCGGACAAGCTCTTCCGCTTCCTGGACGCGGCGACGAAGTCCCTGACCACGGATCCGGCGATGGCCAACCTGAACGCGATGCGTGAGGTGGCCCAGAGCGTGGTCGGGCTGAAGACCTCCCAGGTCAAGTTCGTCACGGTGCCGATCGAGGACTACCCCCCGGACAAGAACCGGGTGCAGTGGTCCGCGTCGGCCAGCGCCCTCTGGAAGGCGATCAAAGATGATGCCCCCCTGCCGGGCAGCAAGCCGGTGCCACGTCCCAAGCCCACGGGGACGGCAACGACGGCTGTGCCGGTCCTGACGATCCGGCCGGACAAGATCGCCGTGCACATCAGCAACGCCTCGGGCGTCACTGGCCGCGCCCGCCAGGCCGCCGAGGACCTGCGCATCCAGGGGTTCAACATCATCGGTTTCTCCACCGGTAACGACCCCAAAGACGGCGTCACCGTCGGCTACTCGAGCCCTTACCTGGAGGAGGCGCGCACGGTGGCGGCTGCCTTCCCCGGAGCGACTCTGGTGAAGGACGAGAGCGCCGGAAACGTCATCCAGGTCACCCTGGGTTCGGGCAGCCCGTATGTCGTCCCGGTGCCCAACCGGGTCGGCACCACCCCACTGCCCACCCGTACGGCTACCGCTGCCCCCACGCCGTCCTCGACCGTGACGATCAAGGCACGCAGCGCTGACAGCAACATCTGCAAGCCGTGAGAGCTGCCCCTGATCGACGGCCATTTGGCGGCTGTTTTGTGTAACAGCACCTCTCGCCGGTAGCCTGTGCAGGCTCCCGAACTGGTCGCCGCTTGCGGTGGTCGGCGAGGTGCATGGAGGCGTCGCCTAGCCCGGTTTATGGCGCCCGCCTGCTAAGCGGGTTTGGGTTAATCCCCATCGCGAGTTCAAATCTCGCCGCCTCCGCCAACGTGAAAGGCCCCCCAGCTCTGCCTGGGGGGCCTTTCACGTCCCCGGTCCTTGTGCCCTCCCATCACCCGGCAAACCTAGGGACTGTGCGCCCAGCGACCCGCAAACCTAGGGACTGTGCGCCCAGCGACCGGCAAACCTAGCGGGATCTTCCGCCCTAACGTGATCTTGGTTGTTCGCTTTTGAGGTTGTGGCAGCGAAATAGCGGGCCTGACCTGGGCTGATACGGCGTGTCGCGTTTGGCAATTGTGGCGTCTTCGTGTATTACCTAAACATGGCATCGGTACAGCCGAAGGTGATCAACGGGAAGACGTACTACTACCTGGTCGAGTCGGCCCGGGTCGGGGGCAAACCCCGGATCGTCTCTCAGCGGTACCTGGGCTCGGCCCAAGACATCACCG
>DASVKO010000009.1:0-16706 GCA_036385355.1 Dermatophilaceae bacterium | reverse complement strand
CCCGTGGCCTCGCCAGACCACGCCTCATCGACGGTGGTGGCGCACGAGTCGTCTGTCTTCACGGGGACGAACGGGTTGTTCCACAACGGCACGGGCGCGTCCTCCGGGACCTGCGACGCCAACGTGCCACCGCCCACCGGTGACCAGACCATCTTCACCCTGGGCACCTCGATCGCCGCCGTGGCCGAAGCCGCGGTCGGCCGCACCGGGCAGACCCAGCTCGGCCAGTACACCAGCGATCTGGCGCGGGTGCAGCTCGACCCCGCGGTGTGGGAGGTGCCGGGCGCCATGCCCGAGATCTCCCCGTCGGCGGGCTTCGGCGCCAACATCGACAAGAAGTTCACCGAACGCTCCATGGGCCTGCAGGCCTGGGGAACGTATGGCGTCCTGTGGCCGGTGGTGCACTTCGAGCTGGGAGTGTCGCCCGATCTCGGTCGCCGCGCAGTAGCCGTGATACCGCAGATCCCGGACGGTCAGAGCACCATCTCGGGCTCCGGCATCAAGTTGGGCGAGGGCTCGATCGATGTGACTGCCGTGCGCGACGCCTCGATGCTGACCACCACAACTCAATCGCACAGCCTTGCCGCGGCGCTCTCGGTTGGCGTGGTACTGCCCGCTGGGACCAAGGCCGGGATGGTTCAGCTCAACGGCGTCAGTCCCAGCTACCGCACAGTGGCTACGGCAAGGGGCACCGAGATCGTCGTCGACGTCCCGAGCGGGATACAGGCAACGAAGCTGCAGGTGTCCTTCAACCCATAGATGGGGGTGGAGGTGCCCAGCAAAGCGGGTCCGCCAGCAAATGACGCATCCTCTGCGCGTGGGTTGCCTATGGCCGCGAAGTTGCGATCTGAGGTGGCGGCCACTTCCAGGCAGTTCGGGCGATGGCGAGCAGGAGTATCACTTCGACGAAGCTTCCGAGGAAGTAGTAGGTCCACGTTTCGCCGATGGCCGCCCCGATGATGGTGACTATGTAGACGAGGCTGACGACGATGTTGATGATCCGGTTGCCGCGTGGTTTGAGAAGGAGTGACAGGACCACCATCAGACTTGGTAGCAGGATGTAGATCAGGGTGAGGGTCAGGAATGTTTGGTTGACCGTGAATCCCGTGGTCGCCACCTTGCCGTCGAGAGCAGCTTTGAGAACATCAGCGCGGAGGGACGCGAAGATGTCGACATAGGCGAACACGAACAGCATGGCGATCCACAGTGCGCACAGCACGAGTTTCACATCGACTGGGGTGTCTTGGTACTGCCTGGTTGTTGTCGTCGTTACGGGGATCTGCTCCTCTGGTTGGGCGCTACGGGCGGCATACTCCTGAGGGTTCATCTCGGCCCTTCCTCCGCTGGGAAACCCCTTCGTTCCTTCCGGTACCCGCCATCTCGTCACGCCTCGAGGGCGGCCATCTGCATCGTCTCACCAGCACGAGCACCCGGCGAAGGGACGAAGGTCCCACCCCTCACCTCCCCGAATCGCAAGTCAGATCAACCCCAAAAGCCGAACCGCGCAGTCGGCGAACGGCCGGATGTCTGCCGCGACAGGCCTGCGTTCTCGTCCGGTGAGGGATCGGCTCGTTCTGAGGCCCAGGTCCTCAACCCACTGCCATCAGGCACCGATGCGCACTTTCGGGTTCGCGACTGGGAGAACGACGAGTTCGGAACCTCGCTCCGGGGTTGGCAGACTGTTGGATGGTCCCCGTTGTTGTCTTGGAGGGACTCACCTGCACGCGATCCGCGATCGCGGATCGCCTTGCTTACCGCATCTGGGTCGAAGCGCCCGACGAGGTCCGGCTCAGGCGTGGTCTGGAGCGGGACGGTGACACTCATCGCGACCTCTGGCTGGAGTCGATGAACACAAGCCAGTTCTTCACGGACGACGCGACCCGGGGGAGGGCGGATCTGCGAGTCAACGGCAATCCGGACATCGCGCACGATCAGGAGTTCGAAGTCGGGTTGCTCGACTAGCCGGCCGCAAAGCAGACGCCATGGTCAGTGGTCGAATCCGTCCAGTCGTTACCGGTCAGGTTGCGCCACGACGTTACGGCGTCGGTCGGGAGCGCGGGGTGGCTGCGGGGGCGCTGTCGACAGGACCCCGTTCCAGGTAGGTGGCGCGCCAGTTGGTGCCACCGGGTGCCTCCGGCGCCGGCGCCGATGTGCCTTCGTACCGCTCGAGCAGCTGGCCGTCCTTCGGGTCCAGGACGTAGCCCTCGAAGCCACGCCTGATCTCCATGCCCGGCCGTCCGATGCTGTCTTTGACAGCACCAACCAGGGTCACGCCGGGTATCCGTGCGGCGATCTCCCAGAGGGCCTTGCGTAGTGCAGGCGGAGCCGGGCTCTCCGAGATCAGGCTTCCCACGAGGGTGAACAGCTCGCTGTTGTCGTCCCGGCCCCCGTTGAGCCTGGTGGCGCGCAGCTTGCTTTCCAGCGCCCGGGAGTCGGTGGGCAGCGCGTAGAGCTGGTCCCAGGCGAAGCCGTCGAAGAATCCGACGTCGAGCGAGGTGATGTCGCTGCCGAAGCGGGAGTCCTTCAGGGCGCCGGTGGCCGTGTGGCCCATCCAGATCTCGCGTCGCATGGTCGGGCCGCACTCGCAGCTCCTGACGGCGCGAGACCGCATCGAGCCGCTCGTCCACGGCATCCCAGTCGACGGCGGAGACCCTGTCGACCGGAAGATGACGCTGCGACCGTCGCTGGTGGGAACGGACGACGTTCCCGGCTATCCCGTACAACCACGGCAGCGCGGACCCGCTGTTGTGCGGCCGCACCCGAAGGCGGGCGGCGACGGCCGCGACGAAGACCTCCCCGAGGAGATCCTCCGCAGCGCCCGCCCCCACCCGGCGGCCAAGGTAGCGGTACACAGCCGGGGCATGCCGCTCGTAGACCACGCCTAACATCTCCGGCCGGGTACGCGACTGCACCAGCAGGTCTGTGTCCGAAAGCTCTGCGCCTGTCACAACTCTCCTATGTCGTTCCGGCCCAAAGCGTTGCAGCCCGACCAGAGACGGGCCGTGACCCGCACCCCAACCCCTCATGCTCCCGCGGCCGCCGCGGTGATCGTTTCCAGGGTCACTGGTCGGAGTCTGCCTGCTGGAACTCGAGGCGATTGCCAAACGGGTCGAACGAGTGGAACCTGAGCACGCCCGGTATCTCGTTGTCCGCGCGCGTCGTGTCGTACCCCGCCAGTCGTACGGTTCGTTCGACGACGTCGAGGTCCTGCACGACGAACGCCGGGTGTGCCTTGCGGGCGGGGCGGAAGTCCGCCTCGACGCCACAGTGCAGAACGGCAGCACCGGCGGTGAACCAGCATCCGCCACGGGCCGCGAGGGTCGCGGGCTTGGGCAGCTCGACCATCCCGAGCAACCCGCCGTAGTAGTCGCGGGCGACCGCCTCAGACCCGCTCGGAATCGCAACCTGGACGTGGTCGTAGCCAACGATCATGACTTCTCATTCCTGCATCGTGGAGTCAGCATGGCTGCGCGGGCGTTGCGCTGCGAACGCACCCTATACCGCCCTGGGTGTGCCTTCCTGCCCCGTCACGGATCCCTCAGGTAGGTAGGAACGAACTATGGAAATGCTGGAGTGGACCCGGTGGACAGTTCATCGCAGAGGGCGGCGGCGTGGACCTGATCCCCATTGGGATATGTCAGCAGATGCTCAGCCGGATCGGAGAATGACGCGAAGGCGACGAGGGACCCCGGGCTGGCGTCGATTCCCGTCTCCTCGAGCAGTTCGTTCGATGCCGCCGCCTTTGCCCTGTGCTTTCACCTCCAGCTCACCAGCGACGTCGAGCCCAGGCGCGGTGACGGTGAGGTCTCCGAGTTCCGATGGGTGTCGCCCGGTGCCCTTCCGGAGCCGATCCACCTCCCGACCAGACGGGTCCTCGCGATGTACCAGGAGTACACCTCGACGGGATCGTTCCAGGCGATGTGATGCGCCCGCAAACCGATCCCCTTTCGGCGGCCAGATCCGCAACAGGGTCGACTATCGGTCCGGATTTCCCGTCGAGCTTGTGACGTACGGAAGCAGTTCGGTCAGCGTGGTGATCCGGTTGTGCTCGGTCATCGGTCCGGTGCCCACCCGGTCCAGATACACGGCCTGCAAGCCCGCAGCTCGGGCTGCCAGGACGTCGACCTCGTAGTCGTCGCCTACGTACAACACCTGACCCGGAGGCAGGGCCAGGTGCGCGCAGCATCGGTGAAAGGCTCGTGGACTCGGCTTGGCCACCCCCAGGCCTTCGGCGGTGAAGACCGGGCTCATGCGCTCCAGCAGGCCGAGGTGAGCCAGCTTCGCCTCTTGCTGCTCCTGCGCCCCGTTGGTCAGCATCGCGGTGATGACCCCGCAGCCATGCACGGCGTCCAGGGTTGCGCTGACATCGTCATAGCCGACCCATGCTCGCTCGTAGGCCGGCAGGTAGCCGGCGACGAACACCTCATCCAGGGCGTCATCGGTGCCGACGGGGAGACCGATGAGAGGCAGGAAGTCCCGCAGGCGCCTGCGTCGTTGTTCGGCCCAGCTGACCGCGCCATCACACCAGGAAGTGACGTGTCGCTCCTCGGCGTCGAACCACACGCTGGCCAGGTCCTCGGTCAGCACCACGTCCAGTCCGGCGAGCCAATGCCGCAAACCTCGCCGGGCCGATCTCGAGTGGTCGAACAGCGTTCCGTCGAGGTCGAACACCACCGCCGAGATCATTGCCACGACAAGAACCTAGCTCGGGGCCCTTGACGAGGCGTGCCAACAGGAACGGACCTCACGCGTTCCGCCCCGCCCCGGGTGCGCCGGCTCCGAGGGCGACGGTCATCTCGAGCACGACCTGCGGATCCTCGAGGCGCTCGCCGTACAGCTCCCTCAGCTGCCCCATCCGGTAGCGGACCGTCTGCGGGTGCACGAACAGCTCTGCCGCGATGTCCGCGCGGCGACCGTGATGCAGGAGCCACGACCGCAGCGTCTGGCTCAGCTTGTCAGCGACGGCCGGGCGCAGGGCGGCAAGCGGGGCGAGCACCTGCGCGCGCAGATCAGCAACCGCCTCCGCATCCGCCCCGAGCACGAGCTCGACGAGCAGGCGCTCGGTGTCGACCGGCATACCCGCCTCGGGGTCAGATCCGAGCCGGCGCGGGTCAAGCAGCAAGGCGCGCAGCGCACGCAGGTAGGAGCTCTGCCCCTGCAGCCATGGGCGCGGCGGCCCGACGACCGCTTTGCGTCCGCGCAGCGACTGCAGCAGTGCGGCCCGCGCCACCCCCTCGACCTCCGGAACCAGCAGAACGGTGTGGTCGCCCGCCTCAAGGCCGGGCGCCTCGTCGACCGGGCCCAGGGTGCGCGGATCGAGCACTGCCAGCGCTGCCCGGGCCCGGGACTCCGGAAGTATGACGGCCGTGAGGGTTCGCGGCGGTGGCCATTCCGCCCGCATCGCGGCCGCCTCCAGCGCCGGCAGCGAGCCGCCGGCCAGCAGGCTGCGGCCGAGACGTTCCAGGTGGCGCTGCCGTTGCAGCCCCGCGCTGGCCAGCTCGCCCGCATGGCCCGCTGCGCTCGACGCGGACAGCTCATCGATGTAGGCGAAGAGGAGCTCGGCGAACTCTGCCAGCGTGTGCGCCGGGAGGCCCTCGCCGACGGCCATGCCGCTCAGCTCCCGCCAGGCGGCGCGTGCCCCGATGCGGTACGCGGCGAGCAGTGACTCCATGGATCGGCCGTGTCGCGCCTCACCCCGGCCGAGATCGTAGGCCCCCTCCCGTGGCGGGTCCCCGGGGCCGCTCACGTCGGCACCGGCTGCCTGCGAGGCCAGGTCCAGGAAACCGTCGAGGGCGACCTGCACGGCGGCCTCGATCGTGCGCCCCATGGTGCCGCTGAAGGGGACGGCATAGCCGGGCACCTCACGAATGATGGCGGCAAGAATGCGCGCGGCGACCGCCGGCAGCGCGTCCCGCATCCGTGCGGTGACCCGGGCCGGCAGCTGCAGACCGGGTTCGCTCGTTGACCCCATCTCACTCCAGAGTTTGTTCGAAAGTGATAGTTATACCGTCTGGATTCACGTCCAATGGTCAGGATTTTACACCCTGCAACCAGTGATCCTTGGAGCATGAGTTTTACTGCTCCCCTTCGTGACCGGGCCCTGCGCCTCGTCGAGCTGGCCACGACACCCCTGGTTCCGGGGGACTACCTCGACCTGGTCATCCCGCTGCGGGCGGGCGGGGGACTCCGCGGCCGGATCGTCTCGGTGCACCCGGAGACCGATGACGCGGTCACCCTGGTGATCCGTCCCGGACGCGCCTGGAGGCAGCACGCTCCGGGCCAGTACGTGCGCATCGCGGTCGACGTCGACGGCGTGCGCCACTGGCGGTCCTACTCGCTGACGTCCGCGACCGGCCGCGCCGACGCGTGTATCAGCATCACGGTCAAGGCCGTCCCCGACGGCATCGTCAGCAACCACCTCGTCCGGCGCGCCCGCCCGGGCCTGTTCGTGGAGATGGACCAGGCCGCCGGTGACTTCGTCCTGCCCGCCAGCGCGCCCCCCAAGGTCCTGTTCGTCACCGCCGGCAGCGGCATCACCCCGGTGATGGGGATGCTGCGCAGTGCCGCCAACATCCTTGACGACGTCGTCGTCGTCCACTCTGCGCCGACCGGGCACGACGTGATCTTCGGCGACGAGCTGCGCCGGCTGGCGGCGACCGGCACGGTCCGCCTCGTCGAGCAGCACACCACCGTCGACGGGAGGCTCTCGGCGCAGGATCTGGCCCGGCTCGTTCCCGACCTGGCCCGGCGCGAGACGTGGGCCTGCGGACCGTCCGGGCTGCTCGACGAGCTGGAGGAGGACTTCGCGGCGCGGGGGATCGCCGGCCAGCTGCACACGGAGCGCTTCCGGACCTCGGTCCTGGTGACGGGCGACGGGGGCACGGCGACCTTCGCAGGCTCCGGGACCGTGGTCGACGCCGACGGTGCCACCAGCCTGCTGGATGCCGGCGAGGCGGCGGGGGTGCTGATGCCGTCGGGCTGCCGGATGGGCATCTGCTTCGGCTGCGTCGTCCCCCTGCGCGAAGGTGCGGTCCGCGACCTGCGCAGCGGCGACGTGACCGTCGCGGCGCCCGGCGACGGCGTGCTGATCCAGACCTGCGTGTCGGCGGTCGCCGGCACCTGCCATATCGGGCTCTGACCCGATACCTGCTTCCCCCCGAGCGAGAGGTCAATGACATGACTGCACTCCAGAACAAGCCGCACAACCCCGTGGCACATCTGACGCCCGGGGACGTCGAGAATCTCGGCAGGGAGCTCGACGCCATCCGTGAGCAGGTGGTCAGCAGCCGCGGCGAGCGCGACGCGGCATACATCCGCCGCGTGATCAAGGCGCAGCGCGGCCTTGAGATGGGCAGCCGCGCGATCCTGCTCGTCTCGATGTTCCCGCCGGCGTGGCTCGCCGGCACCGCGGGTCTGTCGGTCGCCAAGATCCTGGAGAACATGGAGATCGGGCACAACGTCATGCACGGCCAGTGGGACTGGATGCGCGATCCTAAGATCCACTCGACGACCTGGGAATGGGACCACGCCTCGCCTGCCGACCAGTGGAAGCACTCGCACAATGAGCTGCACCACACGTACACGAACGTGATCGGCAAGGACAACGACCTCGGCTATGGCATCATGCGCGTCGACGAGGACCAGCGCTGGCACCGGTCCAACCTGGGCCAGCCGTTGTGGAACCTGGTCAACGCGGTCCTCTTCCAGTACGGCATCGCCGCGTATGACCTCGAGATCGGCAAGCACGTCCAGAACGGCAGCACCAAGGACCCCGACTTCCGGCGCCGGGTGAGGCAGACGCTCGGCAAGGTCCGCAGGCAGATGACCAAGGACTACGTCGTCCACCCGCTGCTGTCCGGGCCCTCGGCGGTCACGACCCTCGGGGCGAACGTCACGGCCAACGTGGTCCGCAACCTGTGGACCCACTCGGTGATCATGTGCGGGCACTTCCCCGAGGGCGTCGAGACCTTCCAGAAGGCCTCGATCGAGGGTGAGACCCGCGGTGACTGGTACCTGCGGCAGATGCTGGGCTCGGCCAACATCAGTGGCAGCCCGCTGATGCACCTGATGAGCGGCAACCTCTCGTTCCAGATCGAGCACCACCTCTTCCCGGACCTGCCGAGCAACCGCTACCAGGAGATCGCCCCGGCGGTGCGTGAGGTGTTCGAGCGGTATGCCCTGACGTACACCAGCGGCTCGCTGCCCCGGCAGGTCGCCTCGGCCTGGAAGAAGGTCATCCGGCTGTCATTGCCCAACGACTTCCTCGCCCGGCCTGCGGCAAGCCGGGAAGCTGTGCAGGTGGCAGCCGATGGCCCGGTTTCGGACGTCACCCCGGTGAGCAGGTCACTGCAGGATGCTGCCGCCGGGGGATTCGCCCGTACCGCCTAGGGCGACTTTCACCTCGGATACCCCCGTTCGTACCGGCCGGTTTCACCGCCGATACCCCCGTCCGTACCGCCTGCAGAACTGCTCCTCGATTGTCGGAGGGGGGCCGTCACGGCCGACCCGGGTGGGGACATACTTGACCACGTGGATACGCAGCGAAAGATCGGTGTCACAGAGCTCGCCCTCAGGGACGCGCACCAGAGCCTGATGGCAACCCGTATGGCGATGGAAGACATGGTCGGTGCCTGTGCGGACATCGACGCCGCCGGATACTGGAGTGTCGAGTGTTGGGGTGGTGCCACCTTCGACGCGTGCATCCGGTTCCTCAACGAAGATCCCTGGGAACGCCTGCGGACGTTCCGCACGCTCCTTCCCAACAGCCGCCTGCAGATGCTGCTGCGTGGCCAGAACCTGCTCGGCTACCGCCACTACGGCGACGACGTGGTCGACCACTTCGTCGAGAAGGCCGCCGAGAACGGCATGGATGTCTTCCGGGTGTTCGACGCCCTGAACGACACCCGCAACGTCGAGCGCGCCATTGCCGCAGTGAAGAAGGTCGGCAAGCATGCCCAGGGCACCATCTGCTACACCACCAGCCCTCTGCACACGATTGACGGTTACGTGCGCCAGGCCCGCGAGCTGGCCGATGTCGGCGTCGACTCCCTGGCCATCAAGGACATGGCGGCCCTGCTCAAGCCGCAGCCGGCCTACGACATCGTGTCAGCCATCAAGGCCGAGATTCCCGGCATGCAGGTCAACGTGCACTGCCACGCGACCACCGGGGTCACCCTGGTCTCGCTGATGAAGGCCATCGAGGCCGGCGCGGACGTCGTCGACACCGCCATCAGCTCGCTGTCGCTCGGGCCGGGCCACAACCCGACCGAGTCCCTGCAGGAGATGCTGGAGGGCACCGGCTACATCGCCGACCTCGACAAGGTGCGCCTGGGCAAGATCAAGGATCACTTCGCCGAGATCAAGCCCCGCTACACGCAGTTCATGTCCTCGTTCAACGTCGAGACCGACATCTTCGACAGCCAGATCCCGGGCGGCATGATCTCCAACATGGAGTCCCAGCTCAAGGCGCAGGGCGCCGGTGACAAGCTGAAGGAAGTGCTCGAGGAGGTGCCGCGGGTCCGCAAGGCCGCCGGCTACCCGCCGCTGGTCACGCCCTCCAGCCAGATTGTCGGCACCCAGGCCGTGTTCAACGTGATGATGGGCCGGTACAAGGTGATGACCGGCGAGTTCGCCGACCTGATGCTCGGGTACTACGGCCTGACCATCGGCGAGAAGGACCCCGAGATCGTCGCCCAGGCCAAGACCCAGACCGGCAAGGAGACGATCACCCAGCGTCCGGCCGACCTCATCGCCGACGAGTGGGATGAGCTGCGCACCCAGGCCGACGGCATCGAGGGTTTCGACGGCTCCGACGAGGACGTGCTGACCCTGGCCATGTTCCCGAAGGTTGCGCCCGGCTTCTTCACCACCCGCGCGGATGGCCCCAAGAACCTCGGCCGGGACCCGGCCGAGCTCGAGGCAGAGCGTTGCGCCGTGATCACCGACCCCAAGACGGGCCCCATCCGCAGCGCGGTCAAGTACGAGATCACCATCAACGGCAAGAAGAACTCCGTCGCCGTGAAGCCCGTCTAGGAAAGTTGACTCCGGACATGTCCAAGCAGCCCATTCGAACCACGCCGCCCACCATGCAGGAGCGGATCACCGAGCTTCGCACCCGCCGCGAGGAGGTCATCGCCGGGGGTGGCGAGAAGCGCCACGCCAAACAGCACGCCGCCGGCAAGATGACCGCTCGCGAGCGGATCGCCGAGCTGGTCGACCCGATGAGCTTTGAAGAGAGCGGGATGCTCGCCCAGCACCGCACCACGCTGTTCGGGATGGACAAGGCGGTCATGCCGGCCGACGGCGTGGTCACCGGCGCGGCAGCCGTTCTCGGCCGGCCGATCCACGTCGCCAGCCAGGACTTCAGCGTCGCCGGTGGCTCTGCCGGTGAGATGCACTCGGTCAAGGTGGCGACCGCGATGCTCGCGGCCCTGGAGAACGGCACCCCGTTCCTCTTCTTCAACGACTCCGGTGGCGCCCGCGTGCAGGAGGGGATCGACTCCCTGTCCGGCTACGGCAAGGTGTTCTTCCAGAATGTCGCGCTGTCCGGCGCGGTGCCACAGATCTCGATCATCGCCGGCCCGTGTGCCGGTGGTGCGGCCTACTCCCCGGCGTTGACGGACTTCATCATTCAGACCGAGGCGTCGCGGATGTTCATCACCGGCCCCGACGTGATCAAGCAGATCACCGGAGAAGTGGTGACCGCCGAGGAGCTGGGTGGTCCCGCTGCCCATATGGCGCACTCCGGGGTGACGCATTTCGTGGCGGCTGACGACCACCAGGCCATCCTGATCGCCAAGAAGCTGCTCAGCTTCCTGCCGAGCAACAACACCGAAGAGCCGCCGTTCATCCCCGGCCATGACGATGTCGAGCGCGACGAGAGCCTCAACGACATCATCCCCGCTGATCCCAAGAAGGGCTACGACGTCCGCGAGGTCATCATCAGGCTCGCCGATCTGGGTGACTTCCTGGAGGTCCAGGCAGGGTTCGCCCCCAACATCGTCGTGGGCTTCGCCCGCATCACCGGCCGCACGGTCGGATTCGTGGCCAACCAGCCGATCGCGATGTCCGGGGTGCTCGACATCGACTCCTCCGACAAGGGCGCACGGTTCGTGCGGTTCTGCAACGCGTTCAACATCCCGCTGGTCACCCTGGTGGACGTTCCCGGCTTCCTGCCCGGCGTCACCCAGGAGTATGGCGGGATCATCAGGCACGGAGCGAAGATGTTGTTCGCCTACTCTGCGGCAACCGTCCCGAAGATCACGGTGGTGCTGCGCAAGGCCTACGGCGGCGCGTACCTGGCCATGTGCGGCAAGGACCTCGGCGCTGACCGCGTGTTCGCGTGGCCAACTGCCGAGATCGCCGTGATGGGCGCTCAGGGTGCGGCCAACGTGGTCTTCAAGAGGGAGATCGCCGACGCCGACGATCCGGACGCCAAGCGCGAAGAGCTCGTGCAGCTGTATCGCGACACCTTCGCGACGCCGTATGTCTCGGCCGCACGTGGCCTGGTCGACGACATCGTCGAGCCGTCCGACACCCGCCGCAAGGTGGCCCGTGCGTTGGAGAACCTCACCGCCAAGCGTGACCTGCGTCCGCCGAAGAAGTACGGACTGATCCCGCTCTGATCGTTGTCGCCCAGACAAGTTGTCACCCAGGCAAGTTGTCGCCCCGACAGACTGTCGCCCAGACAAGAAGGAAGCACCATGAGCGAACCCGTTGAATCTGCTGAACCTGCCGGGCTTAGTGAACCGACTAAGCCCACCGAGACCATTGCCGACCTGAAGGCCCTCGTGGTCGAGCTGGCAGCCCGCGTCCAGACGCTGGAGGAAGAGGCTGCGCAGCGGCACCCCGAGGTCAGCGAGGACGTCCTGCTGGCCATCTCCGCCGCCTGTGCGGCCTACCTCGGCAAGCGTGCAACCATCAAGCAGGTCCACCTGCGTCGTGGCGGCGCGTGGGCCACCCAGGGACTCGCGACCGTTCAGCAGCAGCACGCCCAGCTGCACGGATTTGGTGACCGGCAGGGCCCATTGACACAGATACCACGACGAGGGACGACATGAAACTGCAGTTGACTGTGAACGGGTCGGTCTATGACGTCGACGTTGAGGTGGAGGAGGAGCCCCTGCCCACGCTGGGGTCCATCCTCATGGGAACGGGGGCTCCCTACGCCATCACCCCGAGCCAGGCCAAGACCCCGGCGACCTCCGCCGACGCGTTGACCACCCCGATGGCCGGCACCGTCGTCAAGGTGCTCGTCGAGGTGGGCGCCGACGTGAAGTCCGGCGACACCCTGCTGGTGCTGGAGGCCATGAAGATGGAGACCGAGGTGACCGCGCCGAGGGATGGCAAGATCAAGTCGGTCGACGTGGCCGTCGGCGACGCTGTCCAGGGTCGCCAGGTCCTGATCGAGTGGGACGACTGACGACTGACCGCTGTCGCCCGTTCGGCCTGACCAGCCTCAGGCCGGCTGGACAAGACCGATGACGTCGGGCGCGCTCAGTTCGGCTAGATCGTGGAGATACCGAAGCTCTTGAGCTTGCGATACAGGGAGGAACGCGCGATCCCCAATGCCGCGGCGGCTTGAACCCGGTTTCCGCCGGCGTCGCGCAGGGCGTTGACGATCGCATCCCGCTCGAGGGCCTCCATACCGGTGAGCTGGCGTCGGGCAGAGTCGTGACAGTAGCCGGGCAGGTCCTCGGGCTGGATGTCCCCGACAGGGCGCCGGAGAAGCGCCGAGGTCAGAGCCTCCTCGAGCTGGGTGATATTTCGTGGCCACGAGTACCGGGAGATGACGCGCATCGCTGCGGGTCCGACGCGGGTCGGTCGCCCGTCCGAGATCTCGCTGAGCACCTGGGACACGACCGTGGCGAAGTCCTCTGTCCGGTGGCGAAGCGGCGGCAGAGTCACCGCCTGCTGGAAATGGACGAGCAGGTCCCGGAACGGCAGGTCCGAGTCGAGGTTGGCGTCCGACAACGTGGCGGCGAGATAGACGGACCGGTCGCTGTCGGCCAGCGCCAGCAGGAACTTGTTGAGCTCCTCGACCCCGTCGGTGGACAGGGCGTCGATGTTCCTGAAGATGTACAGCGTCGGCTGGGTGTTCGCCGCGAGGGCGGCTTCGGCGTCGTCGTAGAAGTGGGGGGAGATGTCGACAGCGTCGATGAGCATGCTTCGACCGCCCGGGTTGACCCGGTGGTAGATCTCGGCCAGGAGTGAGAACTTGCCCGTCCCGGTCTCTCCCATCACCAGGATTGCCTCGTGGTTGGCCGAGGCTGAGGCGATGTCGCTGCAGGCGCGGATCCACAACGGTGACTGACCGCTGCCGCTGAGTGTGGAGGGAGTCAGCAACAGTGGCAGGTTGAGGGCCGGGCCGCTGAACGTGGACGGCGGTGCGACCGGCTCAACCGCCACGATCTGGCTGGTCGGCGTGGCGGCCTCGGCCACCAGCGCGATCTCCAGGACCATGCCGGCGACGTCGGTCCCGACCGTGATGCGCGTCCCCCTGATGCTCACGACCTTGCCCGTGCTCAGCTCCAGCTGGCCCACCGTGCGGTCGCGCCGGGTCATCAGGTGGCGGGCGTGATCCTGAAGCGTTGCCCGTTCCATCGGCGTGAGCAGGCCCTGGGCCACGGTGTTGGCCATCACCACCGTGCCGCCAACGGCCATGACGGCGCCACGAGTGCGCGCGTCGGCGCGGACGAAGGTCTCGAACAGCGCCTGCTGGCACTGGCTGCCGTCGATCAGCAGGTTGCGTTCGATGTCGTGGGCGGCAGAGCGGACCAGCGCGTGCATGAGCGGGCTTGAGTGCTCGGTGAGGCAGCTGATGTCGAGGACTCCCTCGATCCGGCCGGTCAGGGGGTCGCGGATGGGGGTTCCGGAGCAGGCAAAGGGTTGCAGGCGCTCGTGAAAGTGCTCCGGTCCCACGATCTGGATCGGTTGTCCCGACTCGAAGACGGTCCCCACCCCGTTGGTTCCCATGCCGCCTTCGGCGTAGCCGAACCCCGGGGCGAACGAGACCTCGTCCAGCATCCGCCCGATCGTCGGGGAGTTGTCGACGCGGGTGAGCACCCGCGCCTTGCCGTCGGTCACCGCGATGCTCAGCGGGATGTTCGCGGTCTCGTCGCTCAACCGGTCGATGATCGGCCGCGAGCAGCGGACCAGCCGCGACGAGGTGTCCAGATCCGAGTGAAAGAGGGCCTGGGACGTCTCTGCATCCACGCCGGCGCTGAGCGAGCGCAGCCAGGATGCTGCCACGACGTGGGGCACCGCACCCTCCAGCGCTGATCCCGTGGCCAGGAATCCTTCGCGGGCGGCGGTGATCCGTCGGCGTCGGTCTATGACATTCACCTTGCGAGTCCTTCTCTCTCCCGTGGTCACTCAAGGATGCATCGCGGCTGACCCCCCGGCGAACGATTCTGGCGAATCGAACGATTAGGGGGTGTCCCAATGTGGGACAGGTCACATGGTTGCACGTCGGTCACGCTTCAGATTCGCGGCAACAGCGTCAGGACCCGGACCGATACCCAGCTCCGGCCCAGACCGGCCCAGCCGCCCGCAGCTCGCCTCAGCCAAACGAAAAGGGACCATTATGGAGCGCCTGATCAATATCGACAACGGTGGGACCCTCACGGACATCGTCGTCGGAAGTGGGTCTGACTTCACGTTCACCAAGACCCTGACGACCCCCGTCGATCTCTCGCAGTGCCTGTTCGACGGCATGACCAAGGCCTCGACCCAGCTGTACGGGGAGCCGGACCTCGCGAAGCTGCTGCACTCGACCCGGCACATCCGCTACTCCTCCACCCAGGGCACCAACGCCCTGATCGAGCGCAAGGGCCCGCTCGTCGGGTTGATTACCGACGATCCTGAGATGGTCGCCGAGCTGCGCGCCTCCGCCGAGTCCGCAGTGCTCTTCGACGATCTGATCGGTGACCGGGTCGGCCTGCTCCCCGCGGAAGGCTCCGGCGATGAGCTGCGAACGGCCCTGGTGGCCGAGATCAACCGCCTGACCACGACCGGAGCCGAGCGGCTCATCGTGGCGGCCGCGACCCTTGAGCGTGAGCACCTCTACAAGCGGGCGATGCTCAAGAACTTCCCGCGGCATCTCCTGGGATCCGTTCCGGTGCTCTTCTCCTGGGAGTTCGCCACGGATACCTTGCGGTCCCGTCAGATCTGGTCCGGGATCCTCAACTCGTACCTGCACCCGACGGTTGAGCGATTCCTCTACAACGCCGAGGACCGCCTGCGCGCGCACAAGATCAAGAACCCGCTCCTGATCTACCGCAACGACGGCGCGTCGTCGCGGGTGGCCAAGTCGGTGGCTCTCAAGACCTACTCCTCCGGACCTCGCGGCGGCCTGGAGGGCACCCGTGCGCTGGCCGAGGCCTACGGCCTCGAGAACGTCCTGATGATCGATGTGGGTGGCACCACCACAGATGTCGGCGCCGTGAACCACTCGACGATCGCCACTGACCGGCATGGTTCGGTCAAGGGAGTGTCCATCTCCTATGAGATGAGCAACGTTCACTCCACCGGTGTCGGCGGCAGCTCCGTCATCGCCGTCGAGGCAGGCGCAATCACCGTCGGCCCCGGCAGTGTCGGCGCAGCCCCCGGGCCCGCCTGCTTCGGCTTCGGCGGGACGCAGGCAACCATCACGGACGTGAATCTGCTTCTCGGCGTTCTCGATCCGCAGACCTACCTCAACGGTGAGATGTTCCTTGACGCCGAGCGGTCGAGAGCCGTCATCACCAAGACCATCGCCGAACCCCTGGGTATCAGCCTGGAAGAGGCGCTGGTCCGGATGGAAGACACCTACTCGGAGAAGATGGCCGGAGCCTTCGCCCCTTTCGTCGGGGACCCCGAGACGACCACGGTGGCTGCCTTCGGTGGTGGCGGGCCCATGAGCGCCTGCAGCGCCGCACGGATCGCCGGTGTTCGTCACGTGCTGGTGCCCAGGCTCGCCGCGGTGTTCTCGGCCTTCGGGATCAGCTTCTCGGACATCGCCCAGACCTACGAGACCAACATCACGGGTCTGGACGCGTCCGCTGTCGACGAGGCGAAGGAGGCGATGGAGTCCAAGGCCTCGCGGGACATGTTCCAGGAGGGGCACGAGCTCAGCGACTGCACGCTCGACTGGAGGCTGGTCACCGAGAACGCGGACGGCTCGTCCTCCCCGGCGACGGTGTACTCCGGTGGTCTGGTCCCCTCGCCCGCCCCGGGGGAGAACGTCGTCCTCTCCCTCAAGGCGACCTTCGAGCTGCCGCACCCGGTGATCGAGGGAGGGACTCCCACGCAGAAGAGCGACGCCCTCGCCTGCGGCACCCGTGCAGTTCGTTCGTCCGCTGCGCAGATCGACACCATCTCGGTCTACCAGCTCGAGGATCAGCAGCCCGGCGCAACGGCATCGGGACCGGCCATCGTCGAGGGCCCGTTCTTCACGGCAAGAGTCCCGGCCGGCTGGACCCTGGATATCTCGGCAGCGGGAGACCTGCTGCTCACCGACGCACAGTAGCGACTCCGCAATGAACGTCCCAGACCATCTCAGCGAAAGGTAAGGCACCATGCGCGTTCCCATGACGGAGTACCTGTTCATCGACCTCGACTCCGAGAGGTGGCTGTGCCGGATCTGCGGTCAGGACCTCGGCGACGCCCGCGGAAACTACAAGGAGGGGACCCTGGTCTACGACCGTGACCCGCGAGAGATCCACCCG
>DASVKO010000008.1:0-2595 GCA_036385355.1 Dermatophilaceae bacterium | reverse complement strand
CAGGTCTTCGTCTCAGCCGAGATCGCGGCGTACGAGTACGACTGCACAGGGCACTCGCGCAAGGCAGACGTCCTCGCCGCGGAGTACAAGGCACAGTGCGACGGTCGACGAAAAGACCTTCCACCGCGCCGACTACCGACGACGACGTTCACTTGGACCGAACCTGAGGTTGGCAGGCACTCGACACAAGCTCGCTTTGAAGGCGAGGACTTTCCCACGTGAGCGTCAGTCCCCTACGGGCACCCAAATGTCCCGCAACCCGATCCTTCAGCGCAAACGGGTGGTGCTCTGCGCCGGGGACTGGCGCAGAGCTAGGAGGCCTGCGGACTCGCGAGGATCGCCGGCAGGGTCGGCGACTGCGATGTCCAGCAGATCCTTGCTGCGCGCCCATCGCTGTCACGATCACGTGGCAGCTCTGGGAGCGCCGAGGTTCTCGCGCATGAACGCTACGAGCAGCTCGTTGACCTCGTCGGGGCGCTCCTGGTGGACCCAGTGGCCGGCACTCTCAAGCAGGCGTGAGGTGCGCAGCTCGGGCAGAGTAGTGGGAAAGGCGGCGATCGCCGCGGCCGTCCAACTCACGGACGCGTCGTGAGCCCCGGCCAGGAACAGCGACGGCTGGTGCAGCGCTACGCCGTCCCAGGTGGCGAGGTCCTCCCAGTCGCGGTCCATGTTGCGGTAGCGGTTCAGGGCGCCCGCGGCGCCGGCGCGGACGAGGTCGTCGGCCTGCCGGTCGAGTTCAATCTGATCGAGCCAGCTCGGCAGGTCACCGGTGGGGAAGGGGTCGGACATCCGGCCGCCGGCGGGGATCGTGAAGACGTCGCTGTGCTGGCTGTCTCCGGACAGAGCTGTGTAGAAGCCCGCCAGCCAGCGGCCTGGGTTCTCCTCGATCTCCGCTTCAGCGGCCCCAGGTTGCTGGAAGTAGTTGACGTAGAACTGCTCAGCCCCGCCGGCCTGAGCGAGAGCCTGGGTCGGGCGGGGGACGCCGGGCGGCGCGTAAGCAATCCCGAGCAGGCCGACGGCGGAGGCTCGTAACGGCCTCGGCCCGCAGATAGCTGTACACGGTTTCGCGGCTGATGCCGAACTCGCTGGCCAACACCGACTTCCGCTCGCCGGCCGCGGCGCGCTCGCGCAGCCGGCGAGCCTGGTCTGCGGTCAGGGCTGGCCTGCGCCCGGTGTAGACGCCGCGCTGCTTGGCCGCGGCGATGCCCTCGCGCTGGCGTTCGAGGATCAGGGTGCGCTCGAACTCGGCGAAGGCGCCCATGACCGACAGCAGCGGGGTGGCCATCGGGGAGTCTTCGCCGGTGAAGGTGAGGTTCTCCGTGACGAACTCCACCCGCACCCCCTTGCCGGTCAGGGTCCGCACAAGCCGGCGCATGTCGTCAAGGTTGCGGGCAAGCCGGTCCATCGAGTGCACGATCACCGTGTCGCCGTCGCGCACGAACGCCAGCAGCTCGTCGAGTCTGGGCCGGGTGGTGTCCTTGCCGGAGGCTCTGTCGTGCCGCCCCCTCCCCACCCCCAATGTGTCAGGTTGAGCACTTAGATCCGTGTCCCTTGACAGATCCGGGCGGACGAGTGTCAAGAAACGCCAGAGAGGACGTCATTCTGACGCCGCTGGGGGCCAGCAGCGGCTGTGGTGTTGGGGTGTAGTGGTGTAGCACATGTAGCACAGAAGGGATTCGCTGCCGTGTGCGACGATCATCATGAGGCAAGCCGCGGAGCGGGCACCATCGGCGGCGACTGGCGGAGAGCCTGGGAGACCAGCCGCGTCGAGCCAGTCCCCCTTGAGCCGGTCAGCTCGCTCACCATCATCACCATCATCACCATCACCTACCTCGTTGACAACGTGGTCGACGGTCTCCTGCCGGATCACGGGACGGCGCATCGTCCAGCACGTGTCCGGCGCACCCAGCCGTGCCGGCTCCTGCTCGGCGAGCGGGCGCTGGACCCGCTGACTGCCGAGCAGGGCTTCTCCGCCTTGGTCACGATCGAGCGCGATGGCCGGACGCACCAGTTGCAGCAGACCTCTAGACCTCTAGACGCCTAGACGCCACCCGGCGGACATGCCAGCATGACGAACGACCGAGGGGCGCAGCGTCCGGCGATGGCCGGATCCATTCGGCGGTAGATCCACTCTCCGATGTAAGCATCGGCCGCAGCTTCCCATTATCCTTACGACTCATTCGGGGGTTCGTCATGAGTCAACCCCAGCAGGAAACACGTCCCAATCAGTACCACCTGCACGGCGGCGGCATCAGCGTCTCCTACTACCCGAACGGGACGGGGCCGCCCACCCAGCAGGGCCCGATCCGGTTCACCTACCAAGATGCCGTCCGGGCGCTGGCGTTCCGGGACGACGTGAGGGTGGTGGACGTGCCCGACGTCGGCAGCATCGTCAGCGTGACGATCGTCCGGACCATCGACATTGGCTCCACCGCCTTCAGCCTGGTGGTGCCGTTGGTGGTCCTGCCCGCAGATTCGACCGGCCCCATTCAGATCGAGACCAAGGGCATCACGACCGTCCACCGGATATTCGTCGCGGCCATTGGCCATCCGCAGCGCGCGACCTACACGGTGACGAATCTCCGGGGCACGGCC
>DASVKO010000007.1:0-27763 GCA_036385355.1 Dermatophilaceae bacterium | reverse complement strand
CCCGTGCCGCCGAGCCCGCTGGCTGCTCCGCCCACGCCGAGGCGCCGGGAGCTGGTGGTGTTCGTCGGCAGGGCCGTGCTGAGGTCCGCCAGCACCACCGGCTGGCCCGCGGTAAGACCCGAGGTGACCTGGGTGGTGAGCGTTCCGGCATACCCGGTCCTGACCAGTGCTCGGGTGGCCACGCCGTTCTTGAGCGTCAAGGCCATGGCCTGGCCCTTGGCAAGAGGTGTGAGCGCCGAGTTGGGCACGGTGAGCACCTTGCTCACCGTGCCGATCAGCAGGCTGACGTCGGCACGGGAGCCGGACGCCAGAGCGGGGAGCGCATCAGGAACGAGGACAACCACCGGGTATGTCGGACTGCTGGTCGTCGTGGCCCCTTGTCCGGTCCCACTTCCCGTGTTCGTCGTGGACGTGGACGGGGACGTGGACGTGGACGGGAGGAGGCTGATGGAGGTCACCGAGCCTGGTGCGGCGCTGGTGGCCCCCTGTGGTGTCACGTTCGCCTTCTGGCCCACGCGGACGGTGCCGATCGAGGCGAGTGGCACCTCGACGGTCACCTCGACGGCGCCGGCACCGACAATGACCACGCTCCTGCCCTGGCTGGTGGCCCCCTTCACCAGGCCGACCGAGCCCACCGTTCCACTGATCGAGGACTTCAGGGTTGCCGAGGCCAGGTCCGTCTGCGCTCTGCTCAGCGCTGCCTCGGCTGTCGTGACGGCGGCCTGGTCGGTGACTGCACGGGAGGCACTGGACTGACCCGCTCCGCTCGACAGCCCGCCCGAGGACTGGCTTGACGCGGACTGGCTTGACGAGGACTGACTGCCGGAGGACTGGCCAGTTGACGACTGGCTGGTCGCGGACTGGCCTGTGGTCGTGGAGGAGGTCGTCGTAGCGGGTGTGCTCGCCGTGTTGGTGGCCGTGGTGATCGCGAGCGTCACCGTTGTCATGAGGGCTGCCTGGCTGTCGGTGAGGGCCTGCTGGTGCCGCTGGATCTGCTGTTGGGTCGGGGCGGTCCGCAGTGCGCCGACGCAGGCCCTGATCTCGGCGTCCGACGGCGTCGTTGCGGTCGTGGTGGCCGTTGGCGTGGAGGTGCTGGTGGGGGTGGGGCCGCCCGTGGTCGTGGTGGTCGCCACGGGCGTGGAGGAGGTGGTTGGCGAGGGAGCCGAGGGTGAGGACGAGGACGGGAAGAATGGCACGCACCGTGCCAGCGCGGCAGACGCCCGCTGAAGGTCGGCGGTGATGGCCCTCTGGGCGCTCGTCACGCGCTGCTGGGCCTGGGTGAGGCTTGTGCCCGAACCAGATCCCCTGGAGGGGCTCGCCCCCCGCGCAGCGGCTGTTGTCGCTGCCGTCGCAACCGGTGTCGAAACGGCTGTCGCAGCCGAGCCGCTCGTGCCGCTCGTGTCGCTCGTGGTGCCCGTGCTGCCGGTGGCGGTTGTCGTGGTGCTCTGGTCGGACTCCAGGGTGGCTTTGGCCTTGGCCAGGGACGCCTTGGCCGAGGTGAGCGCGCTCCGCAGCGGCGCAGGTTCAAGGGTGGCCAGTACCTGGCCGGCCGTGACGGTGTCTCCGACGGAGACCGACACGCCCGAGACGGTGCCGGCGGCGGCGAAGCTCTGGCTGACCTGGTTGACCCGCTGGGCCGACCCGGTGAGGTTGAGGCGCTGTTCCACGGATCCGGTGGTCACCGTGGTGGTCCGATAGGTGTCGGTCGGGCTGGCGTTGGCGTTGACGCGGGTCACGACGGTGCCGGAGACGACGATGACAGCCACGACACCTGCCGGGAGCACCCGGCGTACCCAGGTTCGGCGCGGGAGGCGGTGCGAGATCTCAGGCACCGGTGCCACCGCCCGTCGGAGTCGGCATCGCCCCGGGCGCCCGCCCGCCGAATCCCGAGGAGCACGAGCCGTTCACGGCCGGCCGCAGCGCGATGGACGTGGCCGCGATAGATCCGGTGCTGTCGGCCTTGCCCAGTGCCGTGACGCACAGTCCGACGACCAGGGCTGTGGACTTGGTGGCCCCGGTCCGGGTGTACGTCGTCCCGGTGGTGGCTTGGATGGTTTGGCTGGTCTGTGTGGTGGGAGCGGCTGTGGTGGCCGTGCCAGCCGGCGATCGCGAGCTCTGGACGGTGAAGCCGGCGCTGTTGACCGCGGTGACCTTGCCGGAGGCACCGCCGCCAAACCCGTTGCCACCGGCCCCGGTCCCGCGCGTCCGGCCGGGGTTTGGCGTTCCAGCGAGTGCGGTCGCCCCTCCGGTTGCCCCGCTGGGCCGAGTCCCTCCCATTCGCAGCCCGCCCATCGCCGAACAGCTGCCGTTGACCGCGGGTGATATCTCCACCGAGGTGGCCACGATCGGGTCGGCAGCGGTGGGAGCCGCTGTCGCGGTGGAGCTGCCAGAGCCTGAGGCCACCGGTGCACTGCGTGCCTGGACGCAGACCCCCACCACGATGTCGGAGCGCCTGGCCGCCACGGTCCTGGTGAACGTGGTCTTGGCCGAGTAGGTGACGGCAGTCTGGGTGTCGGTGCCCTGAACCTGCAGCGTCGTGCCGTCGATCTGGGCCAGGAGTCCGGTGGTCCCGGGGAACCCGCGTGCTCCACCTGCCGCGCCGCCAGCTGAGCTCGCCGTTGTCGAAGTGCCGGTGGCACTCCCGGTGGACTCTGAGCCGCCGCCGCACGCTGCCACCACCAGCACGGCGCAGCACAGCGCCGAGCCTGCTGCGATCCGGTTCACGGTCATCTCGTTCACTCACTTCTCAAAGCGTCGATGGGGGCTAGGCGGGCGGCGCGGCTGGCGGGATAGACCCCGGCCGCGATGCCGATGACGAGGGCGACGCCGAGGGCGCCGATCCCGGCGATCGGGGGGATCGTCACCGGCTGGCTGAGGAAGTGCGGGAGGACCTGGGCGCCGACCAGGCCGAGGGCGATGCCGAGCACCCCGCCGACCAGGCCGAGCGTGCTGGCCTCGACCAGGAACTGGCGTCGAACGACCCGGGGTGTCGCACCGAGCGCCTTGCGCAGCCCGATCTCACGGATCCGCTCGGTGACGGAGACCAGCATGATGTTCATGACGCCGATGCCGCCCACCAGCAGGGAGATACCGGCGATGCCGGCGAGCAGGACGGTCAGCGTCCGGTCGGTGGCGGTGGCCGTGGTCAGCAGGGACTGCTGGCTGCTGATCGTGAAGTCGGCGGCCGTCGCGGTCACGCCGTGCGTGCCCAGCAGTGCCTTGTTGGCCTCCTGGTATGCCGCTGACAGCGCGTCTGTGGACCGTGCCTGGATGTAGAGGGTGGAGATGCCGGTGGCGTTGCCGCTGCTGGCGACCCGGCTGCCGTAGGTCGTCTGCGGGACCAGCGCCTGGTCGTCGTCGTCGGTTGTCGTGGAGGAGCCCGCGGTGTTGAGGATGCCGATGACGGTCATCGTGGTCCCGTTGATGCTGACCGTCTGGCCGAGGGCGTCGCGACCACCGAAGAGCTCGGTGGCGGTCGTCGAGCCGAGGTCGGCCACGGAGGCAGCGTCGTTGAGCTCGGCGGCGGTAAAGAAGCGACCCTGGGCCAGGCTTCGAGCTCGTACCGGGAGCCAGTCCGGTGTCGTGCCAACGACATTCGTCGTCCAGTTCGTCGTGCCGGCGGTGAGCGACTGTGAACCCGTGACCACAGGTGCCACCCTGGCGATGTCGGGTGCCACGACCGCACTTGCGAGGGCTGTCGCGTCCCGGGTCGTGAGGGTCGACGCGGAACCGCGCCCGCCGCGGATACCGCTGGTAGTGGTGGTGCTGCCGGGAGAGACGATGAGCAGGTTGCTGCCGAGCTGGTTGATCTGGTCGCGAACCTGGGCCTGTGCGCCCTGGCCCAGCCCGACCGTCAACATCACTGCCGCGATCCCGATCAGGATGCCGAGCATGGTCAGCGAGGAGCGCATGCGGCGAGAGCGGATGGCCTCCAGGGCGGTCCGGATCGTCTCGCCCCAGGTCATCGGATGCCCGCCAGGGACGAGGGGACGGCCGAATCTATCTGTCCGTCAAGGATTCTCACGACACGCTGGGCCGACTCGGCCACCTCGCGCTCGTGGGTGATGAGCACGATCGTGCGGCCCTGGTCGTGCAGCTCGGCGAAGAGCTGCAGGACATCCGCGCTGGAGTGCGAGTCGAGGTTGCCGGTCGGCTCGTCGGCCAGGATGAGGGCGGGGTCGGTGACCAGCGCCCGTGCGACGGCCACCCGCTGCTGCTGACCGCCGGAGAGCTCGCCGGGACGGTGGTCGACCCTGTCTCCCAGGCCCACCCGCTCCAGTGCCTGCATGGCGCGCTCCCTGCGCTCGGACCGGCCAACGCCCGAATAGCACAACGGCAGCTCGACGTTGCGCCAGGCCGACATCGCCGGCAACAGGTTGAACTGCTGGAACACGAACCCGATCTGGCGGTTCCGAACATGGGCGAGGGCGTCTTCGCTCATCGTGCTGACGTCCTCGCCGGCCAGGTCGTAGCTTCCGGTGGTCGGCACGTCCAGACAGCCCAGGATGTGCATCAGGGTGGACTTGCCGGAGCCCGACGGCCCCATGATGGCCACGTACTCGCCGCGGGCGACCTCCATGGAGATGCCGTGCAGCGCCTCGACCTTCACCGATCCGGTGGAGTAGACCTTGCCGACCTCCACCAGCCTCAGGATCGGCCAGCTGCCCTCAAAGGGAACGGGCACAGTGCTCATCCGCCGGCCCCGCCCAGACCGGGCGGAGGACCGTCGAAGCCGCTTCCGCTCGTGCCGCTTCCGCTCGTTCCGCTGCCCTGACGGGTCCCGGTGCCTCCCGTGCGGTTGCCGCCACGGAAGGTGGTGCCGACCACCTTGTCGCCCGTCTTCAGCCCGCTCAGGATCTGGGTCACTGCCCCGTAGGTGGTGCCGACCTTCACCTGCGTGCTCACCTGGGCTCCGTTCTTCAGCTGGTGCACCACGGTCCTGCCGCTCTCGGTGTGCACGGCGTTGGTCGGCACGGTGAGCAGGTTCTCGACCTGCTTGACGATGATGGCCACGTCAGCCGCGCCACCGGAGTACAGGCCCTTGGGGCTGCCGGTGACGGTGATGGTCACGGGGAAGGTGGCGCTGCCGCTGGACGACGACGAGGCGATGATGCCCACGGACCTGACCGTGCCGAAGATCTTGGTCGCGCTGCCGGAGGGGGTGATCTCGGCTTGCAGGCCCTTCTTCAGCTGGGGGAGGTCCGCGCTGCCGACGCTGGCAGAGACCACCCATGAGGTCGTGGAGATCACCACGATCTGGGCGGTCGACGAGGAGGAGGCAGCGCTGGCGGAAGAGGACGAGGAACCGGCGCCACCGGACGCGGACGAGGACGAGGAGCCCGCCGAGGCAGTGCTTCCCACCGTGTCGCCCACCGCGATGTTGACCTGCGCCACGGTCCCGGTGATCGGTGAGGTCATCGACGCCGCAGCCAGGGCCGTCTCGGAGTCTGCGAGCTTGGCCTGGGCGTCTGCGAGCTGTGCCTGGGCGGAGGCGATCTGCACCGTCGTGGACCCGGCGTCCTGTTGTGCGGTCAGCTGGTCCTGCGTGGCGCTGACACTGGCCTGGGCCGAGGTGACCGCCGTCTTCAGGGTCGACGTGTCGACCGTGGCAAGAACCGCGCCGGCCCTGACCCGGTCTCCGGCGGCCACCGGCAGCGAGGTCACTTTCCCGCTCACCGTGAAGGTCAGGTCCGCCCGGTGGGCCGGCTCGATGGTGCCGGAGGCCGACACGCTCTGACGGATGGTGCTGGTCGTCGCAGTGACCAGGGTCGGGGTGGCGGCCTTGGCAGTGGACGAACGTGTTGCGGCCCAGGCCCCGCCCCCACCCACCACGACCAGCGCGAGGACCACCCCGATAATCGTGTGCCGCCTCGTGGTGGCGTGGAGCCGCAGACGCACGATCGTTCCCTTCGTCGAGCGAGTTGAGGTTCCCTCGCCAACTGCAGAATCCTCCTACTGGCTGGGAGGTCCCTGACAGGTGGCTCTGGAACACGTATGACCCGGAGCTGGGAACCTCGCCAGGTGTTGGACGGTGTCGGCACCACCTGTTATTCCCGGCCGGCGCAGGACACATCTGGCAGGCAGGTTGGTTAGCCTTCTGGGGTGAGTCAGACCCAGCGGGATCCCGCCCAGCAGCCGACCGCCGCATCGTCCGGCCTGACGCCGTCCGCGGCCGGGTCGGATGCTGCGGGCGCCGGCGGCGACCCGCGCGCGGACCGTGTTGCCGCGGCTGTGCGCACCTGGCAGCGGCACCTGGTGGACCTGGGCGGGCGCAATACGCTGCTCTGGTACCGGGATCTGCCGTCCGGAACCCTCGACCTGACCACTGCGCACCCCGGCGGTATGGCGATGCTGCTGGCCGGCCGGCCGACCAGGCTCTCCGACCTGGTGCGCGAGCCGACGGCGCTGGAGGAGGCCCGTCGGCGGGTGCGGACGATTCGCGCCAAGACCCTCGAGCTGCGCGAAGAACGTGGCATCAACGCCGGATACATCGCCGTCGGTATGGCGACCTGGCGGGTCCCGGGCGCGAGCCGTCCCCCGTGCGCGCCGGTGCTGCTGCGTTCGTGCGTGCTCAAGCCCACCGGCGCCGCCCAGCTGGACTTCGACATCGATCTCGGCGAGGAGGTCGAGCTCAACCCGGTCCTGGCGCACTATCTGCGCTCCGAGCAGGGCATCGAGCTGGACCCCGAGATGCTCGAGGAGATGGCCACCTTCACGAAGGGGTTCGACCCGCAGCCGGTCTACGCCGCGCTCAGCCGGATGTGTCAGCGGGTCCCGGCGTTCCAGATCGCGCCACGGCTGGTGCTGGGCACCTTCTCCTACGCCAAGCTTCCGATGGTCGCCGACCTGGCCGCCCAGCTCGGGACCCTGGCCAACCATGACGTCGTCGCCGCGCTGGCCGGCGACCCCGGAGCGCTGCGGGCCGTCCGCACCACCGTCCCGGACTTCCATCCCGACGCCGATCCGGCCCGTGAGCACCTGGTCCTGGACGCCGACTCCTCCCAGCAGGCCGTCATCGATGCCGTGCGCTGCGGGGCGAACCTCGTCATCAAGGGCCCGCCCGGCACCGGCAAGAGCCAGACCATCGCCAACCTGATTGCCTGCCTGGCCGGCGAGGGCAAGCGCACGCTGTTCGTGGCCGAGAAGCGTGCCGCCATCGACGCCGTGCTCGGGCGGCTCGAGCGGCTCGGCCTGGGCGACCTGGTCCTGGACGTCTACGACGGTGCCACCAACAAACGACGGCTGGCCCAGGAGCTGGGCGGGGCTCTGGACCGGGCCAGGGACGCCACCGACCCGGACACGGCGGGGATCGAACGGACCGTGGTCGACCGGCGTGCCCGCCTGGTGAGGCACCGGGCGGCGCTGCACGACAAGCGGGCCCCCTGGGGCGTCAGCGCCTTCGACGCGCAGCTCGCGCTGGCCCAGCTGTGGGCGCGCCGCACACCGCCGATCTCGCGGGTTCGACTGCACGGGGATGCCCTCCAGGGCCTCAGCCACGACCGGGTCACCGAGCTGAGCCAGTCGCTGACCGAGGCGGCCTCACTCGGAGCCTGGACGACCGGGGAGGCCGATGACGACCCCTGGTACGGCGCGCGCGTCACCTCCCCGGACGAGGCGGCGCAGGCGCTCGAGATCGCCGACCGCCTCGGCGGCGCGGGCATGGACGCCGTCCAGGAGCGACTCGCCTCGGCGATGCGCGAGGTCGGCCTGCCTGAAGCACGGACGCCGTCGGACTGGGGCCATGCGTTGGGCATCGTCCAGCAGGTCCGCCAGACGCTCGAGATCTTCCGGGTCGAGGTGTTTGACCTGTCGCTGGCCGAGATGATGGGCGCCACCGCCGGGAAGGAGTACCGCGAGGCCCACGGGCTCCGGCTCGGGCTGTGGTCACGGATGCGGTTGCGGCGTCAGGTACGCAGCCTGCTGCGCCCCGGCACCCCGCCGGCCGATCTGCACTCGGCGCTCACCGTCGCCCAGGAGCAACGCACCTTGTGGGCCGAGCTGGCCGGGACCGGAGGACGCCCAGGGGTGCCCACTGAGATCGACGAGGCTCAGCGCACCTATGACGGCTTCGCCGATGACCTGGCCTGGCTGGGCGCCCGGCTGCAGACGACGGTTGACGGTGGTGACCTGTCGGGGATGCTGCTGGCCGCTCTTCACGATCGCTGTGCCGCGCTGGCCCGGCGCCGCGACCGTCTGGCCGTGCTGCCCCGCGTGGTCTCCGTCCTCGATGAGCTGCGTGAGTCCGGGATGGGGCCGCTGGTCGACGACCTGGCCGCACGGGGGGTTGCGCCCATCGACGTGGGCCCGGAGATGGACTTCGTCTGGTGGACCTCCCTGCTCGACGACATCAGTGTCCGGGACAGCGACTACGGCGCCCACGACGGTGACTTCCTGCGTCGGGTCGGCCGTGAGTACATCGAGGCCGACCATGCCCACCTGGCCGGGACCGTTGACCGGGTACGGGCGGCGGTCGGCCGCCGGCTGCGCGAGGTCCTGGACGACCACCCCGACCAGGAGGCGCTGGTCCGCGCCGAGGCGGTCAAGTCGAGACGGCACCGCCCCTTGCGCGAGCTGTTGCCCCGAGCCGGCGAGACGCTGACGGCGATCAAGCCCTGCTGGGCGATGAGCCCCCTGGTTGTTGCCTCGATCCTGCCGGCCGGGCGCTGGTTCGACGTGGTGATCTTCGACGAGGCGTCGCAGATCCCGCCCGCGCAGGCGGTCTCGGCCATCTCGCGTGCCACCCAGGTGATCGTCGCAGGTGACGAGCGCCAGCTGCCCCCGACCAGCTTCTTCACGGCCGCGCTCGACGGGGATGGCAACGCCGACCCTGCAGACCCTGCCGACGAGTCGCTGACCGACGGGTTCGAGTCGATCCTCGACGTGCTGTCGGCCGCCCTGCCGATCCGGCGGCTCACCTGGCACTACCGCTCGCTGGACGAGCGGCTGATCTCCTTCGCCAATGCCCAGATGTATGACGGCTCGCTGGTCACCTTCCCCGGCACCGGCGACGAGGCCGTGGTCCGGCTCGAGGTCGTCGACGGCTCGGCGCCCGTCCAGCCGGGCCTCGAGGCGATCGAGTCCACCCGGGCCGAGGTCGACCGGGTCGTCCAGCTCGTCCTGGCGCACGCCCGCACCCGACCGCGCGAGTCTCTGGGGGTCATCGCGCTGGGAATCAAGCATGCGAACCGGATCGACGAGGCGCTGCGGATGGCCCTGGCCGACGGTGTCGGTGTCGGCGTCGGCGACTTCTTCGACGAGGACCGCGACGAGCGGTTCTTCGTCAAGAACCTCGAGCGGGTCCAGGGCGACGAGCGCGACGCGATCATTCTCTCGATCGGCTACGGCAAGACCCCGCACGGCCGCGTGCTGCACCGCTTCGGGCCGCTCAACCTCGAGGGTGGCGAGCGCCGCCTCAACGTCGCGATCACCCGCGCTCGCCGCCGGATGACCGTCGTCTCCTCCTTCACCGCCGCTGATCTGGACCCGGCCCGGCTCAAGGCTCGTGGCGCCCTCATGCTGCGGGACTTCCTCTCGTATGCCGCCCTGGGCGGAGTCGAGCCCGTACCGCAGCAACAAGCGGGGGCGGACTCCCAGAGCGCACCCGATGGCGCGGTCCAGGAGGTGACACCAAGGACCCGGCTGGATCCGCTGGTGGCCGACCTGGCCTTCCGGCTCCGGGCCGAGGGCCTGGTCGTGCACACCGGCTACGGGACGTCAGGTCAGCGTCTCGACCTCGCCGTGGAGGATCCGCAACGGCGCGGCCGGGTCCTGGTGGCTGTCGAGACCGACGGCCTGCGGTACGCGGCGATGTCGAGCACCCGCGATCGCGACCGGTTGCGGGTCGAGCAGCTTCTCCGGCTCGGCTGGGATCATGTCCGCGTCTGGAGCACCGACCTGTTCCGTGACCCGGCGCGCGACGTGGCGCGGGTCAGCGCCGCGGTGCGCGCGGCCTCGGCAGCAAGGCCTGCCGGCTCTCAGGTCGTACCCGACAAGCCGGTCGACCTCGAGCTTCCCGACACCAAGGCTGCCGACACCAAGGCTGCCGACACCGAGACTGCCGACACCGAGACTGCCGACACCGAGACTGAGGGCACCAAGGCTGCCGACACCGGGACAGAAGGCACCAGGCCTCGGGTCGGGCCGAAACGGTCAGCGCCTGAGCAGACCCGTGATGACACCGACGCCGGGTGGGGCGAGCGGTCCAATGAGGACGCGCAGGATCAGTGGTTGCGCGAACAGCGGCCGCCGCACTGGGGCTGAGCACGGCACCGTTGACCGCCTCCAGGGCGGCAGGCTGACCGTGCGAAAATAGGGCGCGGATCTTTGCGCACCGAGGTCCGGCGCGGCAGCCAGCCAGCGTTTCGCATGACTCTCGAAAAGGTGGATCTCAGGGATGACAGACCAGTCACAAACTCGGGTTAAGGCTTTCTCCGACAAGATCATGTCGGCTGAGGCGGCCGCCGAGTTCATCCCCGCGGGTTCGAACGTGGGGATGAGCGGGTTCACCGGTTCTGGCTATCCCAAGGTGGTGCCCGGGGCGATGGTGGCCCGCGCGAGGGAGGCGAAGGCCGCCGGGGAGCGCTACGCCGTCAGCGTCTGGACCGGCGCCTCGACGGCACCCGAGCTGGACGGTGCGATGGCCGAGGTTGACAGCGTCCACCTGCGGATGCCCTACCAGTCCGACCCGATCAGCCGCCAGAAGATCAACGCGGGGCTGATGGAGTACACGGATATCCATCTGTCCCACGTCGCGCAGATGGTGTGGGAGGGCTTCTTCGGGCACATGGACGTCGCCGTGATCGAGGTCGCCGGCATCACCGCAGACGGCGAGCTGATCCCTTCCACCTCGGTCGGCAACAACAAGACGTGGATCGACCAGGCCGACAAGGTGATCCTCGAGGTGAACTCCGCGCAGCCCATCGGCCTTGAGGGCATGCACGACATCTACTACGGGACCGAGCTGCCCCCGAATCGCAAGCCGCTCATGATCACCCAGGTCTCTGACCGGGTGGGGGTGCCCTACCTGCACTGCCCCCGGGAGAAGGTCATCGCGGTCGTGGAGACCAACAGCCCGGACCGCAACACCCCGTTCAAGGCGCCGGACGCCGACTCGGAGAAGATCGCGGGTCACGTCCTTGAGTTCCTCACCCACGAAGTCGAGAAGGGACGGCTGCCTGCGACACTGCTGCCCATCCAGTCGGGCGTCGGGAACATCGCCAACGCTGTGCTGATGGGGCTCGACAAGGGCCCGTTCCGCCCGCTGACGTCCTACACCGAGGTGATCCAGGACGGCATGCTGCAAATGCTCCACAGTGGCACGGTGAGCATGGCCTCGGCAACGGCCTTCTCGCTGAGCGAGGCCGGCCTGGCTGATCTGAGCGAGAACATCGACTTCTTCCGCGAGCGGATCATCCTGCGCCCCCAGGAGATCAGCAACCACCCCGAGGTCATTCGCAGACTCGGCTGCCTGGCGATGAACGGCATGCTCGAGGCCGACATGTATGGCAACGTCAACTCCACCCACCTCATGGGCACGAGCATGATGAATGGCATCGGCGGCTCCGGTGACTTCGCGCGCAATGCCTTCATCTCCATGTTCCTCTCGCCGTCCACCTGCAAGGGCGGGGCGATCTCGTGCATCGTCCCGATGGCCAGCCATGTCGACCACACCGAGCACGACACGCATGTGATCGTCACCGAACAGGGCCTGGCCGATCTGCGTGGCCTGCCGCCTCGTCGGCGCGCACAGGTGATCATTGACCGCTGTGCACACCCGGACTACAAGGATGCGTTGCAGGACTACCTCGACCGGGCGACGGCTACCGCCAAAGGCAAGCACACCCCGCACATCCTCGGCGAGGCCCTGTCGTGGCACGAGCGGTTCCTGAAGGACGGCACGATGCAGCCAGTCTGATTCGCACCTGACGAAGGGCGCCGACTCCATCTGGTGGTAGGCGCCCTTCGCGTGGTGTTATCGGTTGGCCCGAGCTCAGCTGCGAGCCCGCAGGGAGTCGCGGATCGCGGTGAGCAGGGCGACCTCTTCGCTCGGGGACTCCGTCACGGACTCGACACCTCGGGCCCGACGCTCGGCCAGCTTGTTGAGCGGCATGACCACCACGAAGTAGATGGCTGCGGCCACGATGAGGAACGCGACCAGCGCCGTGACGAACGCACCGAGTGGCACCTTGTGCGGCTTCCAGGCGGTGAAGTCGGGTTGGCCGACTATCTTCCCGATGAGGGACATGATGACATCGACAAAGGACTTGACCACGGTGCCGAAAGCGGCGCCGATGACGACAGCGACGGCGAGGTCAACGACGTTGCCTCGCATCAGGAAGTCCTTGAAACCCTTGAGCATTGGTTCCTTTCAGGTAGGTGACCGCATCAGCTCAACGCGGTGCGAGGTACGCGGTACGCGGTACGCGGACCAACGTAGCGAGTGTCCGACATCCGGCGAAGCGACGGGTCCTGGCCCCGCTCAGGTGCTCGGGGTCCTCAGGACGAGGCTGAAGGTGGCGTCGGACAGACCGGAAGGGTCGACCGTTGCCAGCCGCACGGCGGCGTCCCCGGAGACGGCCACGATCACCCCGCCCCGCGGCCCGGGTTCTGACGTGGTCGCCCAGCTGCCGGCTGCCGGCTCGCCGTCAACTGCCAGTACCGCGACGTCGGTGGCCACGACCTTCCCCGTCGGGCTGATCAGGTCCACGTGGTCACCGGGGGCCGTCATGGCTGCCATCGCCGGGTCGGCAAGCCGGACGTGGGCCGCCACGAGTCCGGCTTGCGCCCCCGCCAGCAACCCGGGGCCCCGAAGCCGGGCCGCGGTGACCGGCTCGCCGCGCGACATCCCGGCGCCCAGTGACTTGCCCACCAGCGCCCCCGGATCGGCCACGGCGCCCTCAGGGCGGAGGTCCGTTGGCCAGTCCGCGACCGCCAGGTCGCCCGGCGTCAGCACGTGTCCGGCCATCAGGTCCTGGGCCACGGCCACGATCGGGACGCCCCGCGCAGCCGGCTGGGGAAGAAAGGCACTCATCGCCAGCCAGGCCGCGGTGGCGACCAAGCAGGCGGAGGCGACCCTGCGAAGCCGGGTTCGCTGCCAGGCCGGTCGCCGTCCGGGACCGACCAGCCTGGTCGGCAGGATGCGCGTGAGGCCGTCGAAACCGCCGTCCGGAACGTCCTCACTGCGTCCCGACTGCCTCACGTCGGCAGGGCGAACGGCAGCCTGAGGCCATCCAGGGACCGCCGGCACGAACAGGTGGCCACGTCGTCCTCCTCGGCGGCCGGCATCGCGCCGATGGCCGAGCGGAGGACCTCCTTCACCCCGTCGAGGCTTTGGGCGAACACCCTGAGCACCTCTTCATGGGTCACTGCCTGGCCAACGTCCACCCCCGCGTCGTGGTCGGTGACCAGGGCGATCGTGGTGAAGCACATGGCGAGCTCGCGCGCGATAGCGGCCTCAGGCATACCTGTCATGCCGACCACGGCCCATCCGGCCTGCTGGTGCCAGCGAGACTCGGCACGCGAGGAGAAACGCGGACCGTTGATGACCACCATGGTGCCGGCCTCGACCAGGGTCTTGCCTGCCGCGCGTCCGGCCTCGATGACAGTCGCCCGGCCGCGAGGGCAGTAGGGGTCTGAGAACCCGACGTGCACCACCCGGCCGACGCCGTCGTAGATCGTGTGGTCACGGCCCCAGGTGCGGTCGACGACCTGGTCAGGCACGACCAGGGAGCCCGGGCCGTGCTCAGGCCGCAACGAGCCGACGGCGCAGGGAGCCAGCACCTGCCGGACGCCGACCGAGCGCAGCGCCCACAGGTTGGCTCGGTAGTTGACGTGGTGCGGCGGGAAGCGGTGGCCCTGTCCGTGCCGGGCCAGGAAGGCCACCCGCCGACCCTCGATGTCCCCGATCAACACGTCGTCGCTCGGGTCACCGAACGGCGTGCTGATGCTGAGGCGCTCGGAGTCGGTGAGGAACTCGTAGAATCCTGAGCCGCCGATAACGCCGATCTCGGCGCGAGCCAGGCCCGCGCCCGCCGGGGAACCGGCAGAGGTCTCTGTGCTGGGTGTCATACAGCGACAATAGTCGCGGGGCGGACCGTGGTCAGGAGCCCCGGGCGAGGCCTGTGGACGGTCCGGTGATGGTCCTGGCGGCTGTGGAGAAGCCTTGACGGGCGGGCAGCCTTAGGCTGCTGAGCCCTCGGACTTCGGGGCTGACCTGGTGGCCGTCTTGGTGGTGCCGGCACTGGAGGATGAGTCAGCTGAGGTCGACGAGGACGAACCGGAGGACGAGCTGCCCGAATCGCCGGACGTCGCGGGAGCGCTCGACGTGCCTGAGTCCTTGCTCGAGTCCTTGCCTGAGTCCTTGCCTGAGCCCTGGTGTGAATCCCTGCCAGTGCTTCGCCGTGAGCCACCGCGGGAGTCGTTGCGGGAGTCGTTGCGATAGAAGCCCGAGCCCTTGAACACCACGCCGACGGCGTTGAAGATCTTGCGCAGACGTCCCTGGCACTCGGGACATTCGGTCAGTGAGTCGTCGGCGAACGACTGGACGATCTCAAAGCGGTGTTCGCACGCGGTACACGCGTAGGCGTACGTCGGCACGGTTCCTCCGGTTGGCACTCTAAGGGGTTGACTGCCAAGTGTAACCGCAGGTGACCCGGGGATAGTCCCTTTCGGTCGCCGGAACGCTGCGCGGCCCGGCGACCGGATCAGCTGGTGGTCCCCTCGGAAGAGTTGTTCCAGCCGGCGAGGCGCCCCAGCTTGCTGACCTCACGCACCCGGCCCTCGGCTGCCTTGCGGGTCTCGGCAGTCGCGACGATCAGCAGCTGGTCTCCATGGCGCAGGGTCGTCCGCGGGGACGGTACGAAGCCCTGGCCACCCCGGACGACCAGGGTGACGTTGGCGCCGGGAGGCAGTCTCAGCTCGAACACCTCGACGCCGTGAAGCAAGGAGGTGGCGTTGATGCTCATCTGCAGGATGTCTGCCCGGAGCTCGTCCAGGGGCGTCGCCTCGACCTCGAGGTCCACCGCCCGGTCGGTGTCCGTCACCCCGAGCCGGCGGGCCACCCAGGGCAGGGCGGGGCCCTGGACCAGCGTGAAGATCACGACCAGGACGAAGACCAGGTCGAACAGCCGCTGGGCGCCCGGGGTCCCCACGGTCACCGGCACCGTGGCCAGGACAATCGGCACGCCGCCGCGCAGCCCCGCCCAGGACAGGAACGCCTGGTCTCGCCAGGGCACCCGGAACGGTGTCAGCGACAGGATGACCGACAGGGGCCGGGCCACCAGCAGCAGCGCCAGGCCGATCACGATCGCCGGCACGATCTGGGCCGCCAGCCGGGAGGGGGAGGCGAGCAGCCCCAGCAGGACGAACAGCCCGATCTGGGCTAGCCAGCCCAGCGCCTGGGCGAAGCCGCGGACCGCTGCCCGGTGCGGCAGCCGCATGTTCCCCAGGACGAGGGCGGACAGGTAGGCCGCCAGGAAGCCGCTGGCGTGGATCGACGCGCCGATCGCATACGCCAGCACCGTCAGCGACACGATCCCGATCGAGAACAGGCCGGACGAGGACAGCCCGATCCGGCGCATGAAGGACCCGCCGGCATACCCGATGAGCAGTCCGACGGCGGCGCCGCCGGCCAGCTCGGCGGCGGCGATCAGCAGCAGCTGCCACCAGGCGGGGTGGCTGCCGCTGACTCCCGGGGTGGCCTGGGCGGCGAGGGCCAACACGAGGATGACCACGGGGGCGTCGTTGAAGCCGGCCTCTGCCTCCAGCAGGCCGGTCAGCCGGCGGGGGAGCGGGACCCGGCGCAGGACGGAGAACACCGCTGCCGCGTCGGTGGAGGCCAGGACGGCGCCGATCAGCAGCGCCACGGTCCACGAGACGTCGAGCACGAGGTGCGCGGCCACGCCCACGACGGCCACGGAGACCACCACGCCCAGGGTCGACAGCAGCGCGGCGGGTGCGACCGACTCCCGGATGTCGTCCCAGGACGTGGTCAGTCCGCCTTCGGCCAGGATCAGCACCAGGGCGCAGTAGCCCAGGACCTGGGTCATCTCAGCCGAGTCGAAGCGGATGCCGAGGCCGGCCTCACCGATGACCACGCCGATGGCGAGATAGACCATAAGCGAGGGCAGCCCGGAGCGCACCGAGAGGCGCACCGCCGCGACCGCGACCAGCAGCACGAGGGTCCCGACCAGTAGCGATAGGTCGAGGTCGGAGACGGTGAGGGCAGGCATGGATTCGATGTGCCATATTCTCGCAGGGTGTCCAGAGCCAGACTGATCCGCCGTGTCTCCCTTTCCGTCGTCGTCCTGATCGTCGTCGCCCTCGTCGTCGGCACGGTCGTCGGCGTCAGCCTCGTCCGGCGACCCTTCCCGCAGACCGATGGCGAGCTGGCCGTGTCCGGCCTGACCTCGAAGGTCACGGTGCTTCGTGACGACCGGGGTGTCCCGCAGATCTATGCCGACAACTCCCAGGATCTCTTCCGCGCACAGGGATTCGTGGCAGCCCAGGACAGGTTCTTCGAGATGGACGTGCGCCGGCACATCACGGCGGGCCGGCTCTCGGAGCTGATCGGCAAGGACGGCATCGAGACCGACCGGGTGATCCGGACCATGGGCTGGCGCAAGGTCGCCGAGGCCGAGCTGCCGACCCTCGCAGCCTCGACCCGGCAGTACCTCCAGGCCTATGCCGACGGGGTCAATGCCTACATCACCAAGGCGGGCAGCCCGGACAAGATGGCTGTGGAGTACACGATCCTCGGGCAGAAGTTCCCTGACTACCGCGTGGAGCCCTGGTCCCCGGCCGACTCCCTTGCCTGGCTCAAGGCGATGGCCTGGGACCTGCGTGGCGACTACAACAACGAGCTCACCCGCGCCCGGCTGTCCGGGAGCATCACCCCGGCACGATTCGCGCAGATCTTCCCGCCCTACCCGATGGCCTCCCATCAGCCGATCCTCTCGGGGTCGGACTGGAGTCCGGCCACGGGTACGTCGACCCAGAGCGCAGCCTCGGCGGTTCCCAGGGCGTTGAACACCCCGCGGCAGCCGGCCGTCCTGTCGAAGCCGTCGACCCGCGCGGTCTATGCCGAGGTGGCCAAGGCCCTCGACCAGCTGCCGGTGATGGTCGGGCGGGGGGACGGCATCGGCTCGAACTCCTGGGTGGTGGGTCCGCAGAGGTCGTCGACGGGCAAACCGCTGCTGGCCAACGATCCTCACCTCGGGGTTGGCATCCCTGGCGTCTGGTACCAGACCGGCCTGCACTGCCGCAGCGTCTCGGCCGCCTGTCCCTTTGACGTCGCCGGGTACTCGTTCGCTGGTCTGCCCGGCATCGTGATCGGGCACAACCAGAACATCGCCTGGGGCATCACGAACCTCGGCCCGGACGTCAGCGACTTCTACCTGGAGCAGATCCGCGGGGAGACCTACCGCCGGGGCAGGAGATATCTGCCGCTGGACGAGCACACCGAGACGATCAAGGTTGCCGGTGGCCGGGACGTGTCCACCACCGTGCGGACGACGGTTCACGGCCCCCTGCTCTCGGACGTGATCCCGAAGGTGGCCCAGGCGGGCAGGGCAGCCCTGGTCGGGGGCAAGCCCGAGAACGCCTCGTATGACGTGTCGCTGGCCTGGACCGGCCTGTTGCCGGGTCACACCGCGGACGCGATCTTCAAGCTCAACATCGCCAAGAACTTCACCCAGTTCCGTGCTGCGGCAAAGGACTTCGCGGTTCCGGCGCAGAACCTCCTGTACGCCGACACGCAGGGCCATATCGGCTACCAAGCTCCCGGGCAGGTGCCGATCCGTGCCTCGTCGATGCCGGGGGCGCCGGCGGGCTACTGGCCCGCGCCGGGCTGGGACGCGAAGTACGACTGGAAGGGGTTCGTCCCGTTCGAGCAGATGCCGACGTCCTACGACCCGCCCGAGGGGTACATCGTGGCTGCCAACCAGGCCGTGACCGCGAGCAGGACCCCGTTCCTGACCAGCGAGTGGGACTACGGCTTCCGTAGCGAACGCATCCGCACCCTCATCAACGCGACGCCCAAGGTCACCCCGGCGCGGATGTCCCAGATCCAGGGCGACACCTACAACGGGTTCGCACCCGAGCTGGTCAAGGCGCTGCTTGCCGTCAACCTCAACAAGGACTCGTTCACCGAGGAGTCCCAGGATCTCCTGCGCTCCTGGGACTTCACCCAGCCCAGCGGCAAGTCGCCGACGGCGTCCGCGGCGGGTGCGGCGTTCTACAACGCGGTGTGGAGCAACATCCTGCAGCTGACCTTCAACGATGAGCTCGGCGACATGAAGGCCGACGGTGGCTCGCAGTGGATGCAGGCCCTGTCCGGGCTGCTGGCCCAGCCCCGCGATGTGTGGTGGGACAACAAGCTGACGCCCGGGGTCATCGAGGGTCGTGACGAGATCCTGCGCCAGGCCATGGTCCGGGCGCGGATGGACCTGACCAAGAAGCTGGGCAAGCAGCCCGTCACCTGGCAGTGGGGCCGGCTCCACCAGCTCACCCTCAAGCACCAGATTCTGGGCGGTGACTCCGTCGCGGCGCCTATTCGGGCGATCTTCAACCGGGGCCCGTGGCAGATGCCCGGCGGTTCGGCCATCGTCAACGCCAATGGCTGGGACGCCAGCAAGGGCTACGGGGTCAACTGGGCTCCCTCGATGCGGATGGTCGTCAACCTGGGCGATCTGGACGCGTCGCGCTGGGTGAACCAGACCGGCAGCTCCGGCCACCCCTATGACGCCCACTATGTCGATCAGGCCGATGCGTGGGTCAACAACCTGACCTTTCCGTGGCCGTTCTCCCAGAAGGCGGTCCGCGACGCAGGCGGTGACGAGCTGACGTTGACGCCGGACGCGTCAGGCAACTGACCCGGGGCCCGGGATCGGCGAGCAGCCGCCCCCAGGGGTGATGACGGCATCCACCGGCACGTCGTGAGCGTCGTGCGGCAGAGGCGACCCGGCATACTCCTGGTCGTTGACGATCGCGACGACCAGGGCATCGGCGCGCCGTCGGGCCAGCGCCCGGTCGTAGCATCCGCCGCCCTGTCCCATCCGGTTGCCGCTGTGGTCGATCGCCAGGGCCGGCGCCAGGATCAGATGGGCGGCGGCGATCCCCTCGAGGCCAATCTGCGGTCCCTCGGTGCCATCGTCCAGCAGCTCTCGCCACTCCAGGTCCAGGTCGGGCAGTGTCTCGGGCACGATCACCCTCACGCCGCGGCGGTGCAGCATCTCGGCCAGGGCCTCGGTCGGCGGCTCGTGGGGCAGCGACCGATAGATCGCCACGCAGATCTGATCGCCGTATGCCGAGTGCTCACCTCCTCCGGAGGGAGGCGGGAGGGCGTCGAGCACGGCGCTGGCGGCGCTCGCGATGGCGTCGGCGTCGGCGCCCCGGTCCCGTTGCGGGAGAAGGGATCGGCGCTGTGCCCGGAGCCGGCGCCTCAGCGGCCACTTGTCGGGCGGGACCACAGGTTCGGCCTCTGGAGTCATCCGGTGAGATTACCGCGGGCAGGCGGGCGCCTATCTCTTGATGACGTAACGCATCATCATGTCGTTCTCCTCGTGCTCGAGGATGTGGCAGTGAGACACGTACCTCCCGGTGTACGCCTTGCCGATCGCCATCGGCCTGCCCGGGACGGCATCGGGGCCGAACGGGATCCTGATCCGGGTGACCTGCCCGGGCGGGCAGACGATGGTGTCCTTCCACCCCAGCTCGTGGGCATCGGGTGCCCGCCTGCTGCCGCGGACGAGGAAACTGTCCACTGATGGTGGCGGGAAGATGCCGGCCCCGGGCCCGGTGGTGGTCTCGCCGTCGGCCTTGACGTAGCCGGCTGCGATGGAGTACCCGGCCACGTCGAAGGACTGCCTGTCCAGGACCTGGAACTGGGCGAAGTGCACGTGCATCGGGTGGGCGTCCACCGTGGTGTTGATGAACTCCACTGCTCCAGCGTGTTGCTCGTGACGGTCATCGTGCCGGACGGGTCCATGAACGCCCGGTTGTTCATGAGCACCATGGTCGGGTCCCCTTGAACGTCGTGGACCTCGACCAGGCTTATCGAGCGGGTCCTGTCGACCCTGAGACGGCCCAGCCGGGTGATGGGGGCCGTGCGTGACCGCAGATCTTTCAGAATGGTGAGCGGTCTGGTCCAGCCCCAGGCCCCGGTCCCGGTGAACTGCATGATCTGGGGCAGAGGGTCATCGGTCCCCAGCGGGTAGGGCGCATTCGCACTGTTGGTGAGAGTGACCCTGGCGCCTCTCGGAAGGTGCTCGAAGTCGACCACCAGGTCGGCTCGCTCCCCGGGGGCCAGCAGCAGCTCGTGCAGAGGGACGGGCCTGTCGAGCAGACCGCCGTCGGTGCCGATCTGGAGGAAGTCGAGGACCGAACGGCCGGACTCGAACCGGAAGTTGTAGAAGCGGGCCTGCGACCCGTTGAACACGCGGAACCGGTACTTCCCCCGGTCGACGGAGAGGTTCGGCCACGCCTTGCCATTGACGGTTGCCACATCGCCGAAGAACTCGGGGGCCCAGGGCCGAGCCTCCCCCACGGGGTAGTCGAAGGTGCCGTTCGCGTTGAACCTGCGGTCCTGGACGATCAGGGGCACCTCGTACGGCGGTGCCGGCAGGAGGGCGCCGTCGCCGGGGTCGTTGGCGTCGCGAATCAGGTACCCGCCGGCCAGTCCCGCGAACACGTTGAGCCGGGTGATCCCGAGCGCGTGGTCGTGGAACCAGAGGCCGGCAGCCTCCTGCGTGTTCCCGTACCGGTAGGTCTTCGATCTGCCACTGGCGAAGAAGTCCAACGGGTCACCGTCGGACGCCGGATCGGTGTTGCCGCCATGCAGATGGACGGCGGCGCGTGGGGCGGTGGCATCCTTGGCCACCACCCCGTCGATGCCGTAGTCGATGGCCTTTGCCAGCGGGTGCGCGCCGAGCTCGTTCAGCACGGTCAGCCTGAAGGGAACGTCTCGCTTCGCGACGATGACCGGGCCGAGGTAGTCCTGGACCCCTCCCTGGCTGCGGTACGCGAACGTCGGCGTCCTGGCCATTGCCCGGTGGAAGCGATGGGTGGCGTTCACCATCCGGATCGTGGCCGTGCCCCCCTTGGTCGCGTCGATGACACCGATGTCGGACAGCGTGGGCAGAGCCTCCGTGAAGGGTGTCACGCCCAGCGGGATGGCGGCGTTGGCTGCCGGCAGGCGTAGCGGCACCAGCAGCCCCGCTCCCGCTGCTGCGCCTACCCCGAGCAGACTTCGTCGCGTGATCTCCATGTCTTCGTCTCCTTGCCGCGGTGTCCCCTGACGAACTGAATACATAGGAAGCCCTTTACCTGATTTGTGTCAAGAGTTAGTCAAGCCTTTCCTAAGAAACCGTAAAATTTGGGTGCTGCCATCCCTCCGGGGCAATAGTGGGCACCGGTCCTTCCCGGCTACTGTCGGGGGCATGACTTCGACTGAGCAGCTGGCCTCATCGGTGCCGACCCGCGGGACCGTCACCAAAGCCGTGATTCCCGCGGCGGGGCTGGGAACCCGCTTCCTGCCTGCGACCAAGGCGACCCCCAAGGAGATGCTGCCGGTCGTCGACAAACCGGCCATCCAGTACGTCGTCGAGGAGGCCACCCGGGCCGGCCTGCGGGATGTGCTGATGGTGACCGGACGCAACAAGGCTGCCCTCGAGGACCACTTCGACCGTCACTGGGAGCTCGAGCGGGCGCTGGAGGCCAAGGGCGACACCCTGCGCCTCGCCCGCGTGCGTGCGTCCACCGACCTCGGCAACATCCACTATGTGCGCCAGGGTGAGCCCCTGGGCCTGGGCCATGCCGTGCTGTGCGCTGCGGACCACGTCGGCAACAACCCCTTCGCCGTGCTGCTCGGTGACGACCTGATCGACGCCCGGGACCACCTGCTCGAGGCGATGATCGCGGTGCGGGAGGCCAAGGGCGGCAGTGTGATCGCCCTGATGGAGGTTCCGCACGAGTCCGTTCAGATGTACGGGTGCGCCGCGGTCGAGCCCGGCTGGCAGGACGAGGGCGACGGGTCCGTGGTCCGCGTGACCGGGCTGGTCGAGAAGCCCGATCCTGCTGACGCCCCGAGCAACCTGGCGGTCATCGGGCGCTACATCCTCGACCCGTCCATCTTCGAGATCCTGGCCAAGACCCCGCCCGGTCGCGGGAACGAGATCCAGCTCACCGACGCCCTGCAGGAGTGCGCCTCGTCGTCCGCGCCCGGAGGTGGCGTGCACGGCGTGATCTTCCGGGGTCGCCGTTACGACACCGGTGACCGCCTAGACTACCTCAAGGCCGTGGTCCGGCTGGCCGTCGACCATCGAGAGCTCGGCCCGGACTTCTCCTCGTGGCTGACTGGTTTCGTGGCCGAGAAGAACGCGGCCGAGAAGGACGCGTCCGCACTGGTCCCGCCGACGTCGTGATCACTGTTCAGGAGCACCTCGCCCGTATCGTCCAGACCGTGCAGCGGCTGCCGCCGACCGGTCAGGACCTGCTCGATGCCCAGGGCTGCGTCCTGGCCCAGGACGTGACCAGCGAGGTCCCCCTGCCAGGTTTCCGGAACTCCGCCATGGACGGGTATGCCGTACGCGCTGCCGATGTCGCTGCGGCCGGGAAGACGACCCCGGTCACCTTGCCCGTGGCCGGCGACATTGCCGCCGGAGACACCCGGGCGCTCCTCCTGGCCCCCGGTCAGAGCATGCGGATCATGACCGGCGCGCCGATGCCGGACGGAGCGGACGCCGTCGTTCAGGTCGAGCTCACCGACGGTGGTCTCACCAGCGTCATCGTCCTGGCAGCGGTGTCCGTCGGCCAGCACGTGCGTGAAGCCGGCGAGGACGTGGCGACCGGTGACCTGGTCATGAGTGAAGGCACCCGTCTGGAATCGCGTCAGATCGCCCTGCTGGCGGCGGTCGGCACCGGGCAGGTCAGGGTGACCCCCAGGCCACGGGTCGTGGTCATCTCCACCGGCGACGAGCTGATCGAGCCGGGCACCCGCCCCGGGTTCGGGCAGGTCGTCGACAGCAACGGGCTCATGCTCACCGCCGCCGTCCGGGCCCTCGGCTGCATCCCCACCCGGGTCGGCTGCGTGCGGGACGACCCCGCGACGTTCCTGTCCACGATCGAGACCCAGCTGCTGGGCGCCGATGCCGTGATCACCACCGGGGGAGTCAGCATGGGCGCCTACGACACGGTCAAGGAGGTGCTCTCCAGCGTCGGCACGATGCGCTTCGACAAGGTCGCGATGCAACCCGGCATGCCGCAGGGTTTCGGAGTCCTCGGTGAAAGCCGGGTCCCGGTGTTCACCCTCCCGGGCAACCCGGTCAGCGCGATGGTCTCGTTCGAGGTGTTCGTCGCGCCCGCGCTACGGCTGCTGGCCGGTCGCCCGCAGCAGGAGACGGCTCCGGTGTCTGCGGTGGCGGCCCATGACTGGACCGCGCCGGCGGGCAAGGTGCAGTATGCGCGGGTCGTGCTGTCCCGCAACGGTTCCGGGGACGGGTCCGGCGATCTGTCCGGCTACGAGCCTGGCTACACGGCGGCCATCGCGGGCCTGCAGGGCTCGCACGCGCTGGGTTCGCTGGCGGGGGCGAACGCGCTGGCCGTCATACCGGCTGATGTCACGGCGGTGCGCGCTGGTGACCAGCTGGCCTGCCACCTGCTGGGACCGATTCTGGAGGCCTGGTGAACGAGCAGCGACACACCGGACTCACCCATCTGCGGGCCGACGGGTCGGCTCACATGGTCGACGTCTCGGCCAAGGACGTGACGGTCCGCTCGGCGACCGCGGCCGGGCGGGTCCTGCTGTCGGCCGCCGCCGTGGCTGCCCTGCGCGGGGGGACCGTGCCCAAGGGCGACGCGCTGTCGGTCGCCCGGATCGCCGGGATCCAGGCCGCCAAACGCACCCCGGACCTGATCCCGCTGGCTCATCCGATCGGCGTGCACGCCGTCGAGGTCGACCTGGTGGTGGCTGACGACGGGGTGGACCTGAGCGCGACCGTCCGCACGGCCGACAGGACGGGCGTTGAGATGGAGGCGCTCACCGCGGTCTCGGTGGGTGCCCTGGCGCTGATCGACATGGTCAAGGCGGTGGACAGGCACGCCCGGATCACCGACGTGCGGGTCACCGCGAAATCCGGTGGCAGATCCGGGGACTGGGTGGAGAAATGACGAACGAAGGCCTGGCAGTGGTCATCACCTGCTCAACCCGCGCGGCCGCCGGGGACTACCCGGACAGGTCGGGGCCGATCATCGTCGACGCGCTGCGCGGCTGGGGCTTCTCGGTGCGCGACGCCGAGGTGGTCCCCGACGGCCCGGAGGTCGGGGCTGCCCTTCGCACGGCCGTCTCGGGAGGGGCGGTGCTCGTGGTGACCACTGGCGGCACCGGGCTGACCCCCACCGATGGCACGCCCGAGGCAACCTCACAGGTCGTGGACCGGCTCATCCCCGGGATCGCCGAGGCAGTTCGGGCGGCCGGTGTGCAGGCAGGCATCTCGTCGGCCATGTTGTCGCGCGGCATCAGCGGCGTGGCAGGGCGAACCCTGGTCGTGAACCTGCCAGGGTCGATGGGCGGCGTGAGCAGCGGGCTCGAGGTGCTCGAACCCGTTGTCGTCCATGCTCTTTCACAGATACAGGGGGGTGACCATTGAGGGGCGCGATCTGGCCAGTGACGCTCACCGCCCGCCGGGTCGGTGGTGCGCCGGTGATCCTGCGGCCCCTGCACGTCAGGGACCGGCGCCAGTGGGAGGCACTGAGGGGCGAGAACCTCGGGTGGCTCCGGCCGTGGGAGGCTACCTCGCCCGAACCGCTGGCGACCGGCCTGGCGTTTCGCCAGGTGGTCAGGCAGTTCGACCGCGAGGCGACTGACGGTCGTCTGCAGCCCTTCGTCATCGAGACCGAGGGGGGGCTGGTCGGTCAGATGCATCTGTTCGGGATCGCCTGGGGCTCCCTGCGATCGGCCTGTGCGGGCTACTGGGTTTCCGAGTCCGTTGCAGGACAGGGGATCGCGCCCTTCGCGCTCGCGGCTGCCTGCGACCACGCGTTTCTGGTGCTGGGGCTGCACCGGGTCGAGGTCAACATCCGGCCCGAGAACACCGCGAGCCTGCGGGTCGTCGAAAAACTGGACTTCCGCGAGGAAGGCCTTCGCCGCCGCTACCTGCACATCGATGGCAAGTGGCGCGACCATCGTTCCTTCGCCCTGACACGCGAGGATCTGGGCCAGTCCTCGCTCGTGGAACGCTGGAACCACTCTCAGGAGCCGTGACAATGGCGACACGGATCAGCGACATGAGCGACACACCGGGGCGCGTCCGCTGCAACGGCCGCAGACGCCTCTAACTTTAGGTTTGTGCAGCCCAGCAGCCTGATCTTCCTCATCCTCATCGGCATCTGGGCTGCCTACCTGCTCCAGCACTGGGTTCGCCGCCGTGAACACCTGGCAACAGCCCGGTCTGTCGACCGCTTCTCCGATGCCATGAGGGTCCTGGAACGGCGCACTCCGCTGTCCGACTTCGACCTGTCGGCGCCACGACCACGTTCGTACGCCCTCAGCCCTGCACGCCCCTCCCGCCCGGAGGCCGTCGTCAGGCGTGCTCAGTCCCAGAGGCCAGAAGTCCCGGCCGCCCCGGCGACCGCCGTGCGCTCGACGAGGGTCTTCCATGTCCTGGGTGGCGTGTCGGCTCGTCGCCTTCGCGGCCTGTCGCTGCTGGGGTCGTTGCTGATCGCGCTCGTGGTCTCACCGCTGGCTGCCCTCTCGGTCCTGCCCTGGTGGAGCGTCCTGGTCGTGGTCGCCGTCCTGATTGCCGATCTCGCCTGGTTGCGCCACGCGGCTGTGACCCAGCGCGCCCACAGCCTTGCAGCCGAGCGTTTGCGCGGATCGGCAGCGGGCCGTGCAGAGGCAGCCGCGGATGCCGCCGAGCACAGCTCACGCTCCCAGCCACGGCCTGGTCCCGAGTCCCGGTCCGAGGTGCACCGCGAGGCGGAGTCCGAGGCGGAGCCTGAGGCTCCGGTGGCGGCCGTGGCAGAGCAGGCCGAGGCGCCCGCCGAGGTCGACCCCCATGGCTGGGCCCCCATTCCGGTGCCGCCGCCCACCTACACCCTCAAGGCCATGGCTCCCGAACCTGTGGTCGTGCCGGTCGCCACCGAGCTTTCAGAGGCAGAGTGCTGGAGTCTGGACGGCCTGGTCTACGACTGCGACCTCGACGAGCTGGTGGAGCGTCGCAGCGCTACCGGCGCCTGACACTCTCGTCGCCGCGCCCGCCAGCCCGCGAAGTCACACTAATCGACCCAACGCCGCTCTGGTACAGCAGTTTCTGCGACTTCACGAGCGGGTTGGGGGGCTGGTGTGGCATCCGTTCGCCCCGGGCCGCCCGGCATACTGCCTTGGCTCGTTTCGGACTGGACGGGCGACGGTGTTATCGTTTCGTCCGCACCATGGGGCTGTGGCGCAGCTGGTAGCGCACCTCGTTCGCAACGAGGGGGTCAGGGGTTCGAGTCCCCTCAGCTCCACCGAGATAACCGCAGGTCAAAGGCCCTCTCCCGATCCGGGACGAGGGCTTTTGCGGCGTCTGCAGGCAAAGTACAGCAGCAAAGTACAGCAGTTGTTCGCTGAACCTCTTCGACCAGGGGGTTTCAGGCTCAACTGAAAGCCGTTTGTCAAGGATTACTTGTTTTTGAGCAATATTTCATGGACACTGGTCTGGTGATTGACGGCTGGCTCAGTGTCGCCGAAGCTGCTGATCGACTAAGCATCTCCGTGCAGCGTGTGCGACAGCTGCTCCATGCCGGTGAGCTCGACGGTCGCAAGGGCCCAGGGGGTTGGGTCGTCGCCGAAAATGCTGTTCGTGCGCGGGAGCAGGCGCCGCCAGCGGCCGGCCGGCCTCTGTCATCACACATGGCCTGGTTGGTGGTTGCGCAACTACTGGCGGCGGATTCACGATCAGAATCGCAGGTGGATCTGGAGCCGGACCGACGTGACCGTTACCGCCTTCGCCATCTGTTGGCTCACCGAGGTCTCGAGCGGGACTGGGGCTTGTGGCTCTCACGGCGTGCCGACCTGGCTCACTACTGGGTGCACCCGGGTGTAATTCAGTCCGTACTCAACGATCCGAGGGTCAGCGTTTCTGGCGCTGGCGTCGCAGCAGCCGCCGGCGCTGAGATTGCTGGGGGTGACGTCTCGGATCTGTACCTGAGTAGCGAGGCTCTCCCAGGGCTCATCCGCGACTACGGATTGCAGTCCGACCCAGCCGGTCAGCTGCAGATACACCTGTGGCGTCCTGGCTCAGGTGCGGAGTACGTGCTTCGTCCCGGCAAACCGGTCCCCGTGGTCCTGACTGCCTTGGACCTGCTGAGTGCGCCCGATTCGAGGGCGCGTCACTGGGCGCGCACCTTCATCCAGCAGAATGCAGGGGGCATGCCAATTCTGAGTACCAAGCGTCGCGTGAGCGTCCACTTGGGGCCTGAGTCGAAACAGGGAGGACAGGTCTGATGACCGTCGTGCTGGAAGGCATGTCGCCCGCCCAGGAACAGGGCTGGCTCGTCCTGCTGGACCTCTTCCAGAACCGCCGCACCGACTGGACCCTGATCGGCGGACAGATGATGTACATCCTGGCGGCCGAGAACGGTGTCACGATGCCGCGCACCACCACGGACATGGATGTTGTCATCAACGTGGTCGAATCCCCTGGAGCCATCCGGGCTCTCGCCTCCCAGCTGCTGCAACAAGGCTTCGAGTTTGGCGACGTCAGTCCCGCGGGAACCGGCGGCCGCTTCA
>DASVKO010000006.1:0-5628 GCA_036385355.1 Dermatophilaceae bacterium | reverse complement strand
CTTCGAGCCGCTCGAGGTGGAGGCGCAGCTCGAATCCGACGCCTTCGAGAATCGATCGGTACAGGTGGGCCCGCGTGTGGCGCCCGTGCCACCCCACCACTGCGCCACGCGCAAGCGCATCCCAGTATGGGGTCTGCGCCGCGTTCCAATATGGCAGCGTGAGCAGACCCTCAGCTCCGATCGGAAGCCGGGCGGCGGCGGCCTCCATGTCCGCTCCCGCCGCGCCGTCGACTCCACGCTCACCGAACTGCTCCCTGCACCACGTGGCAACATACGCAGCGGCATTGAGGACGGTTTCCAAAGTGAACTCCCCCGCTCGGATCCCGGCGAGGGTCCGAAACGCCGGATCCCACAGATACTCCTCCGACTGGACGCCCAGGACCATGGACGTGCCAAGGTTCAAGTACGCAACGCCCGGAACGGTCGCGCCGAGTCCCAGACCGGCTGCCTGGCCGTCGCCTATTCCAGACACCACGGGCACCGCGCCCGGCAGGCCGAGCGAGCGGGCAAGCTCTCGTGAGAGAGTGCCGATCTCATCGCCTGCGGGCACTAGACCCGTTTTCCGCACCGTGGGACGTCTAGTCGGTTTGCTCGATCCAGGGTAATTGGATGTCGAGCAGGGCCAGGATCTGGCGTTGGGTGGTTGTGAGCCGATCCAGGACGGGGCCGGCGGTGGTGTAGGTGAAGCCGAGGTTGTTGAAGGCGGCGAGGATGTTGCGGCCGGTGGGTTTGGCGGCGCGACCTTCGGGGAGCAGGCCGGGTAGGCGTTCTTGGCCGGTGGGGAGTCGGTGGCGTAGGTCGGCCTCGATGAGGCCGAAGATCAGCAGGGCGATGCCGACGACGCCGATGAGGGCGTCGATGCGGTCGTCGTTGTGCAGGAACACTGGGCGGACTCGTAGCGGCGCAGGGCGTTTGAGGTCGCGGTGGCGTTGCTCGACGATCCACTGGTCTTTGTAGATGTCGAGCACGTCGGTGGCGGTCAGCGGGCCGGGCAGGTTGGTGGCGAGGGCGTAGAGGCCGTCGAGGCGGGCTGCGGTGGTGATCGCCCTCTGGTCGCGGTGCCAGCTCAGGGTGGGTTTGCCGCGGCTGTCGGTGCCGGTCTGGACGTGCAGCAGCGGGGTGATGCGGGGGTGCACGATGCGGGCGACTTTGGTGCGGACTTGTTCGATGGTCTTGTAGTAGCGGCCGCCGAGGCCGTTGCGGACCCGGGTCAGGTCGGCCTCGGCTTTGGTGAGGGCGCGTTCGCGGGCGTCGGTGACCGAGGTGGCTTCTTCGGAGGACCAGATGTAGGCGACGGACATGTCGTGGTGGCTGCCCTGCTTCGGGTCGGTGACCGCGAAGGCGGTGAGGAGTCCGCGCCAGTGGGTCGCTCGTTCGGGCGCCAGGTGGCGTTCTCGTTCGGCCACGTGGTCAAGCTCGGACAGGGCTGCCAGCCCCGCTGGCACGTCGCGGTCGAAGCTGTCGGCCCAGCCGGTGTCGGCGCGCAGCGGGACGACGAACCGGAGGCCTTTGCGGTCGGCCGCGCACAGGCTGCCGAGGTGCCCGAACGCGGAGTCGGCGACGATGATCAACCCGGGTGGGGTCAGGGCCTGCAGCGTCTCGAGCGCCTGACCGAGGCAGGTCAGTTCGGCTTCGGAGCCCTTGTGGGGCCGCAAGTACAACGCGACCCCGTCCGGGGTGCAGGCTTGCAGGGTACGGACCTGACGGGCGACCCGCCGGTCCGAACCCCAGCCCTTCTTGACCAGCGTGGAGTCGGGATAGGCACCGGCGAAGCGGATCGTGGTCAGATCCAGGTGCAGCCGGGAGGCGTCGACGTCGAAGGTGTCCAAGGTGGTGAGCAGCAACCGGCCGCGCAGATCCTCCGCGACTGGGTGAAACGCCTCCAGCGCCCGACCGAGCCGGTCATCGCCCAGCAGCCCGGCGGGCACCTTCAGCAGCTCGGCGATGGCTGCCTGCCCAGCCCAGCCGGACACGTCATAGAGCGGCGCTGGCGCGCTGAGCCGGTTCGCCACGAGCGCGGCGATCACCTCACCGTGGGTCAGTAGCGACTTCCCGCGCATCGGCGCGGCCGCGTCCACCAGCTCGACCAGCCCGAGCCGGCGCAGGTAGTGCGCGACCAGAAGCAGTGGACCGACCTCCCGGCGGGTACCGACCGGCGGCGGATCGAGCCGGGCGAACGCGCCCGCCCACCGGTCGAGCTGCCCGGAGGCCTTCAGCTCATCGAGGCGCCCTAGCGTTGCCACAACACGCTGGCGGACCTTGCCGTCCACACGGCGGCCTTCGACCAGCTGCACATACTCGTGCACCTGGTCGCCCCGTCGGACACGCTTCACTCGTGGGTACATGTTGGCACAACTATAGCAGCCAGAAGCCATGAACCACAAGCATGTAACTCAGAGCGTTGGCACAACACATGCGTCGAGGACAACCTGCCAGGAGGACGAGATCCCAGCATTCACAGGGACAGTCACCCCCTCAACACAGGTTCATCACGCATCCCGGTGCGGAAAACGCGACTAGCCACCGCGGCGATACCACCATGACCCAGCGATCTAGCCTCACCGGCCATCACCAGCCGCTGCTGCCGCTCGTCCAGGTGCGGCAGCACCGCCTCGAACTTCGCCCGCAACGTCTCCACCAAACCCGCCTCGAGAATCATTACCACATCATGACGGATCAAATCTCAAATAGAGTAGTTATTTATCGGCAAGCCCTAAGCAGGGCCTGTGCTGTCGGCACGGCAGGCCGGTGTCCCGCCGCGTAAGGCATCACGGTGGCCGGCGATCCAGGAGTAGATACGCTCGGCCAACCAGGAAAACCCGGGAGCTGCCAGCAGCGCGCCGAGCGGACGCCATACCCGATGACCGGCGCCCAGGGCCGCAGCAATGGCGCCGTGGCCGCTGGCCACCTGGCCACCCGGCCCGACCCACTGCACCGCCGCCTGGCACCGGTCCGGGGTGAGGCCAAGCTCGGGCAGGTCCAGTCGCTGCCATGGCGCCACGCAGACCGGCCGGCCTCTGAGAACCCAACGTGCCAGGAACCGGGCACAGGTGGTGCAGAACCCGCAGTCTCCGTCGAAGACCAGGACCGGCCGGGATACCTTCAAGCTCACTGGAAGATCACCCTCACCCGGGCGGCCACGCGTCCACGAGTCGCCGGCGGACATCCTCGAGCAGCATGGGCAGAGCCTTGGTCTGGCCGATGATGGGCAGGAAGTTCGAGTCGCCGCTCCACCGCGGGACAACGTGCTGGTGTAGGTGGGCGCGCACCCCGGCCCCAGCAACAGCCCCCTGGTTGATCCCGATGTTGTAACCCATGGGTGAGGACGAAGCCTCCAGTGCAGCGATGCTCGCCTTGGTCAGAACCCCGAACTCGAGGGTCTCTTCATCGGTCAGGTCGACGTAGAGCGACACATGACGGTAGGGGCAGATCAGCACGTGACCGGGGTTGTACGGGAAGAGGTTCATCACGACGTAGCAGCTCTGTCCACGGTGGACGATCAAGCCCTCGGCATCAGCCTTGCCTATGACCGCACAGAAGGGGCAGCCCTCACCGGCATGATCGGTCGGGCGTTCGCCGTTGATATAGACCATCCGGTGCGGCGTCCAGAGACGCTGGAAACCGTCGTCGACGAACGTGAACTCCTGCTGCGACTCGAGCGCCGGCCCCTCGCCGTTCTTCTCCTGCGTCATGGTGCCGATCCTACGCATTTGGCGTCAGGGCGCAGCGGTGACCATCCAGCGCGCGCCCAGCACAAGTGCGCCCACCGTTACCGCCAGGAAGAACCCGACCCACACGATACCCGGCACTCTGGTGAGCCGTGCGAGCTGATCTGCGTCAGAGCTCGTCGCCCCGCTGGCACGTCGCTGTGTCTGAAGCTCCAGGACCGGCCGTGGCGCGGCCAGCAGCAGGAACCACGTCAGGCCGTAGGCAAAGGCGGACTGCGTCTGTGGCTGCAGCCACCAAGAGACACCGAATACCACGGCTGCGCTGACCAGGATCGACCAGAGTCCGAACCAGTTACGCACCTGGATCAGCAACAGCGCCAACAGGATCAGCAACGCCCACAAAAGCCCAACGGCTCGGTGGTTGGCCAGCAACGCCGCGGAAGCCAGGCCAAGCATCGCCGGGCCGACATAGCCTGCTGCAGTCGTCATGATCATGCCGGGCCCTGTTGTCCTGCCGGCGGAGACCGTCAGGCCGGAGGTGTCAGAGTGGAGCTGGATGCCGTTGAGCTTGCGCCCTGACATGAGGGCAACCAGGCCGTGGGCAGCCTCGTGCGCGATGGTCACGACATTTCGGGTAATCGGCCAGGCGCCCGGAGCCCAGACCAACAGCGCCGCAAGGACGGCGGTCCACACGATGACCGATCCGGATGGAGCCGGCTGGGTGCTCAGGGCGCGATGCCACACCTCAATGACAATGTCCACGGCAGAGCGCTCAGACCTGCCGGCGGCTTTCGACAGCCTCCGCGATCTCCGTGATCGCCTCGGCGATCGGGACACCATTCTTCTGCGACCCGTCGCGGTAGCGGAACGAGACCGCCCCCGCGGACCGGTCGTCCTCGCCGGCGATGAGCATGAACGGCACCTTGGACTTCTGGGCGGTGCGGATCTTCTTCGGGAACCGGTCGTCAGAGGTGTCGATCTCGACGCGAATCCTCTTGGCCTTCAAACGATCGGCGATACCGAAGAGGTAGTCGTTGTACTCTGCTGCTACCGGGATCCCGAGCACCTGGACCGGAGCCAGCCACGGTGGGAACGCACCGGCGTAGTGCTCGGTCAGCACGGCGAAGAACCGCTCGACCGACCCGAACAACGCACGGTGGATCATGATCGGGCGCTGCCGGGAGCCGTCGTCGGACTGGTACTCGAGCTCGAAACGCTCGGGCAGGTTGAAGTCCACCTGGATGGTCGACATCTGCCAGGTACGGCCGATCGCGTCGCGGGCCTGGACCGAGATCTTCGGACCGTAGAACGCAGCGCCTCCCGGGTCGGCCACCAGGTCCAGCCCTGAGTCGGTCGCCGCGTCCCTGAGCGCTTCGGTGGCCTTGGCCCAGTTCTCGTCGGTGCCGACGTACTTGTCCTCGTTTCGGGTGGAGATCTCGAGGAAGAAGTCGTCCAGGCCGTAGTCCTTGAGCAGGTCGATGACAAAGCTCAACAAGGTCTTCAGCTCGGACTGCAGCTGTGCGGCAGTGACGTAGATGTGGGCGTCGTCCTGGGTCATCCCGCGGACCCTGGTCAGGCCATGCACCACCCCTGACTTCTCGTAGCGGTAGACCGAGCCGAACTCGAACAACCGCAGCGGCAGCTCACGGTAGGACCGGCCTCGTGCGCGGAAGATCAGGCAGTGGAACGGGCAGTTCATCGGCTTGAGGTAGTAGTCCTGCCCCTTCTTGGTGACCGCGCCGTCCGCACCGCGTTCTTCGTCCAGGTGCATGGGCGGGTACATGCTCTCGGCGTACCAGTCGAGGTGACCCGACGTCTGGAACAGATTGCCCTTGGTGATGTGCGGGGAGTAGACGAACTCGTAGCCGGCGTCCTCGTGACGTCGCCGTGAGTAGTCCTCCATCTCCTTGCGGATGACACCACCCTTGGGGTGGAAGACGGCCAGTCCGGAGCCGATTTC
>DASVKO010000005.1:0-1764 GCA_036385355.1 Dermatophilaceae bacterium | reverse complement strand
ACCAGTTGCTCACCAGCACGAAGCGGCCGTCCGGAGTCACGGCCACGTACTTCGGCACCGCACCGACCTGGACGACCCCGTCAACGGCAAGCCTGGTGGTGTCGATCCGATAGAGCATGCTGGGGTCGATCCCGTCCCCGGAGGTGCAGGCGTCGCTCCCCTCCGGGCCGAACCCGGCGCCGTACATGGAGTAGTTCGACACGTACATGCTCTTGTGGTCAGGCGAGGAGGCGGCTTCGACGGGGGCGCCGCGGACCTGTCCCGGATGACCCGCGACACCGTAGGCGGCCAGGTCCACCGAGTCCGGGATGGTCGCGGCTAGGGTCCCGTCCGCCCGGTACACGGTGATCGTGTGCTGGTACATCATGTTTTGGGCGAACACCAGGCCAGTTCCGGTAGCCACCACTGACTTGGAGCTAATGGCACCGGTGATCGTGCGCTCGAGCACCAGCCGGCGATCCGACGACACCCTGCCGCTCGGCGTGGGGATCGGCGAGGTTGGCCGACCCTGAGCAACAGGCGCGGCAGGACTGCTCGCAACCGCTGCCGCGGAAGCCGCCGGTCCAGGATGAAGTCGACCGTCGCTGGCCGCGCTGCACCCAGCGACAAGTAGGCCGGCTAGCGCTACTACTGCCGGCCACGGGTTGGTCCTGTCCACGATCGCCATCCTGCCGGGTCTGGGGCTTACCCAACGCCGCGACACCCCGCGGCCCGTCTCGTCGTCGAGGGTGAGCTCGCTGCGCTGCCAGCGCAGCCCGATCTCCCGCGGGGCTGGTGCCGGCAGGCTTGTCCAGCGGCTCGCCCGCTCCCTGCATGACCTCATCACCCTCACCGTGGACCTGCGCAAACGCGGGATCGGGTTCAAGAGCCTGCACGAAAGCCTCGACACCACCACCCCCGGCGGCCGGCTCGTCTTCCACGTCTTCGCTGCCCTCGCCGAGTTCATCCGCGAACTGATCATCGAAGACACCCGTGAGGGCCTCGCCGCGGCCAAGGCGCGCGGCCAGCAGCACATGCGCGTAGAGGGTGGTGCGGGAGACGCCGAGGAGTTCGGCGATGGCTTTGGCGCTGGCTTTCGGCTGAGCTGAGCCAGCAGCGCGATGGCGTGGCTGATCTGTTCGTCGGTTATGGACTTGGGGCGGCCGAGCTGGACTTTGGCGTTGGCACGGATCGCGGCCAGTTGCGGCTGGCAGCTCATCCACCAGCACTACCCGGCCGGTTCTGCCCAACCGATCCCCGTCGAGAACTACCCGACGACGTCAGACCGCCTACGCCGCAACGTCATAACCGCCCAGATAGCCGCCGGTGCCGCGATCGAAGACCTCACCGGCTGACGCATCCAGGGCTGGGGAGACGACGAGGATGGCGCCGACGACCCTTACTGGAGCGCCCACCTACATCAGGCCGACCCCGAGATCAACCCATAGGGCCCGCTCCTCAACCGCCCCAGTGCAGAGGACTTCGGTCAACCGTGCAGACGACCTCGGACTTCGACACGGAGTACGCATCCGCCATGACGACATCGTCCCGGAATCCGTCCCTGAACCTGACCGCCCGGACCCTGTTTTGGGACGGGTAGAGAGACGGTGCGGGCTGGGCGGATGCTGTCGATCGTCGTCGTCTCGGAAACGACCGAATCCGGGACAGGTATCAGGGCGTGGGGCGGGAGAGCAGCTCCGCTCTCCGCTCTTCCAGGGCTGCCACCTGGGTCCGCAAGCCGTTCAATTCGCGATCTATCTGCGCAAGCGCCGTCTTCGTCTGTCG
>DASVKO010000004.1:0-16658 GCA_036385355.1 Dermatophilaceae bacterium | reverse complement strand
CGGATGGCGTACGGGAACTCCTCGCGGGTCGGCAGCACCGGCAGGAGCGCACGCTCAGCCAGGGCGCCGTGACCGATCTCGCGACGCTTGGGCGAACCCACGCGGCCGGTCTCACCAGTGCTGTAGGGCGGGAAGTTGTAGTTGTGCATGTAGCGCTTGCGCGTCTCCGGGGAGAGCGTGTCGAGCATCTGCTCCATCCGGAGCATGTTCAGCGTGGTGACACCCATGATCTGGGTCTCGCCACGCTCGAAGATCGCCGAACCGTGGACGCGAGGCAGGACCTCGACCTCGGCGCCCAGGGCGCGGATGTCGGCCAGGCCGCGACCGTCGATGCGGACCTTGTCCTTGAGGATGCGCTGACGGATCAGCTTCTTCTGCACGGCGCGGTAGGCCGCGGAGATCTCCTTGTCGCGACCCTCGAAGGTGGCCTCGAGGTCGCCCTTGACGGCCGACTTGATCTCGTCGATGCGGTTCTCGCGCTCGACCTTGCCGGCAAGCTGCAGCGCGGACGCCAGGTCGCCGGAGACGGCGCCCTCGACAGCGGCATACACGTCGTCCTGGTAGTCCAGGAACACCGGGAAGTCCTGGACCTCTTTGGCGGACCTGGCAGCAAGCTCGGACTGTGCCCGGCACAGCGCGGCGATGAACTTCTTGGAGGCCTCGAGACCCTCGGCGACGACCGGCTCGGTCGGTGCGCCCTGGCCCTGGTTCTTGACCAGGTCCCAGGTGGCCATGGTGGACTCGGCCTCGACCATCATGATCGCGACGTCCTCCACACCGTCCTTGTTGGTGACGACCCGGCCGGCGACGACCATGTCGAACACCGAACGCTCGCTGTCGGCGAAGGTCGGGAAGGCGATCCAGCTGCCGTCGATCAGCGAGACGCGGGTCGCGCCGATCGGGCCGCTGAACGGCAGGCCGGAGATCTGCGTGGACGCGGAGGCGGCGTTGATGGCCAGCACGTCGTACTGGTGGTCGGGGTTGAGCGCCAGAACCGTGATGACGACCTGGACCTCGTTGCGAAGACCCTTCTTGAAGGTTGGGCGCAGCGGCCGGTCGATCAGACGGCAGGTGAGGATGGCGTCGGTGGAGGGGCGGCCCTCACGACGGAAGAAGGAGCCGGGGATCTTGCCGGCGGCATACATGCGCTCTTCGACATCCACGGTCAGCGGGAAGAAGTCGAACTGTTCCTTGGGGTACTTGCCGGCCGTGGTGGTCGACAGCAGCATCGTGTCTTCGTCGAGGTAGGCGACAACTGCGCCACCGGCCTGCTTGGCCAGGCGTCCGGTCTCGAACCGGACCGTGCGGGTGCCGTGGGAGCCGTTGTCGATAGTGGCTTCGGCGAACTGAATTTCTGGACCCTCCATGGGGTCCTCCTTTTCTCTCAAGGCAGCCGTGCATCGTCGTTGTGCACGCGCTTGTTGGGATGAACCATTTTCTTTGCGCTGGGCGCCGCACGAGGCGGCACCACGGGGGGCGGTGTAGCTCAGTGCCCCGCTCTCAAACGAAAGAAGCGGCCACCTTCACGTGTCGTGGAGGGGGCCGCTCCATCGAAGGGAACGATTATCGGCGCAGACCGAGGCGCTTGATCAGTGCGCGGTAGCGCGTGACGTCAGTGGCCTCGAGGTAGCGCAGCATGCGCTTGCGACGGCCGACCAGCAGCAGCAGGCCGCGGCGGCTGTGGTGGTCGTGCTTGTGCTCACGCGAGTGTTGGGTGAGGTCGAGGATGCGACGGGTGAGCATCGCGATCTGGACCTCGGGGGAACCGGTGTCGCCCTCATGAGTGGCGTACTCGGTCATGATCTCCTGCTTGACAGCACTTTCCAGGGGCACGCGGTATCTCCTCGGTAATTTCGTTGCGCGGTGCCTTGGGGCAGGTTCACCCAGGCTCTCTGTATCCGCGGCCGGTTTCACGGCAGGCACAAGGCTACCAGCGGCCGAGGTCAGCACACTAATCGCCGGTACCGGCCCCTTCGCACGCCCGGACGACGGGCGAACATCGTGCGCGTCTCCTCATAATGTACAAGTGATGACACGACTCAAGGAGAACCACTCATGAAGGTGCTCGTTACCGGTGGCGCAGGCTTCATCGGCGCCAACTTCGTCCAGCGCGCCCGGGTGACCCGCCCCGACTGGGAGCTCACCGTGCTCGACGCCCTCACCTATGCCGGTTCACTGGAGAACCTGGCTCCGGTCGCCGACCAGATCGAGTTCGTCCACGGGAACATCGCCGACGAGGAGCTGGTCGACCGGCTGGTCGCCGGCGCCGATGCCATCGTCCACTTCGCGGCCGAGTCGCACAACGACAACTCCCTGGACGACCCGTGGCCCTTCATGGAGTCCAACATCATCGGCACCTACCGGCTGCTCGAGGCGGCCCGCAAGCACCAGGTGCGGCTGCACCACATCTCGACCGACGAGGTCTATGGCGACCTCGAGCTGGACGACCCGTCGCGGTTCACCGAGCAGACCCCGGTCAACCCCTCCAGCCCGTACTCGGCCAGCAAGGCCAGCGCCGACCTGCTGGTTCGCGCGTGGATCCGCTCGTTCGGCCTCCAGGCAACGCTGTCCAACTGCTCCAACAACTACGGGCCGTACCAGCACGTGGAGAAGTTCATCCCGCGCCAGATCACCGGCATCCTGCAGGGCGTCAGGCCCAAGCTGTATGGCGCCGGAGCCAACGTCCGCGACTGGATCCACGTCGACGACCACAACGACGCCGTGGTGACGATCCTGGAGAAGGGCCGGCTCGGCGAGACCTACCTGATCGGCGCCGACGGCGAGATGAACAACCGCCAGATCGTGGCCCTGCTGCTGGAGCTGATGGGCAAGCCGGCCGACTGGTTCGACCTCGTGTCCGACCGCCCCGGCCATGACATGCGGTACGCCATCGACTCCGCCAAGCTGCGGGCCGAGACGGGGTGGCTGCCGCAGTACCAGGACATCCGCGCCGGGCTCACCCAGACGATCCAGTGGTATCGCGACCACGAGGCCTGGTGGGCCCCGGCCAAGGAACGCACGGAGCAGACCTACCAGCGTCTGGGCCGCTGACCGTCACCCGCATCGGGGCCAGGAAGGTGGCGCGATCGTCCGGATGCCCGCGCGCCGGGCGCTGGCGAGGTGTGGCTCAGCTCGGACCTGGGGGAACCGTCAGGCCTGCGAGAGGCCCGTGTCATTCGGGGGTCGCTGATACTGGATCGCCCAGGGCTCAGCGCCCAGACCGATGCGCACCCAGCCGTCGGATTCCACTTCCCGACACAGCTCCTCGAGGCTTTGCGTCATACCGGGGGCCCATTCCTCCTGCGGCGGCAGGACGCCCAGCGAGCGCGGGCAGGCGAACGTGGCGCCCTTGTACCGGCGGTCGCCCTTGACTCTGCCGACGAACCTCATCTGAGCCATCTCCGAAGAGGAGGAGAGCGTGGTGAAGATCGACGCCCAGAAGGACGTTCCACCGAAGTCCTCCAACATGATCTGCAGGGCCACCGCCTGTGTCTCCATGGCTTCATCGTGCGCCGCTGGACGAGCCCGGTCACAGGGCCGAAAGTCCCTTGGCACGGCAGCCTGGGCAGGCTAGCCGCGCGTTCGGGCTCAGGGCGCTCCGACCTCTGAATCTCACCGGATGGACACCTGGATCCAGTCGGATCGAACGCCCAGATCTCGCGCATGACAGCAGGTCGCCGAGCGCCTCACGCGCCCCGGCAGGATGGGTCAGCGGAGGCTCAGCACAGCTCCAGGGCCATTTCGCCCCGGTACTGCGCCGGACCTGGCACCGGCTTCCTGTCCCCGGTGACCACGAAGCCCAGACGTTCGTAGAGCCGCCGGGCCGACTCGTTGCCGTCCGCCACCCACAACCTCACCCGCTCACTGCCCTCGGACCTGGCCCAGTCGATGACGGAGCCCACCAGGCCGGAGGCGACGTCGCGGCCTCGCCAGCCCGGGTCCACCCACATCCCCACCAGCTTGCATTCGACGTTCGAGTCTCCGGAGACACCGGCCGCCATACCAACTGGTGTGCCCCCGACACGGGCTATGAACAACCCTGCCGAACGAGACCAGTCACGCCACTGGTCCTCGCCGAAATCCTGTTCACGCCGCAGGTTCGAACCGAAAGCGGCCGGAGCCTCTGCCAGCGCTGCGAGTCGGACGGCCCTGAGCTCACGCCAGTCCTCCCCGGTTACCCGGATGACGACAACGTCCTGGGCAGTTGGTGATGCGCGCCGTTCTCCCTGATCCATGACCCCATTATGGCGAGATGGTAAGGGACCCCTCTGCTCCACTGACACTATGGCCACCATGGAAACCGGCGAGGTGTCAAGCGTTGTGACTCCGCGGTTCACCAGCGACGCCAGGGAGAGCCTGGACCGGCATCCCGTCAGGCAGTCGGCCACCGCCGGGTGGGAGACGCAGTGGACCTGAGGTTCGATACCTGTTGAACCGCTTCAGCCTCGTGGTCCCGCACCCAGTGAACCCCTTTCTCATGTTGGCGACGGGCCGCGCCCTGCCCTGCACCGGGGCCACGCCCACAGCGCCCGCCCGCCGTGCGGCACCGCTTTTCGTCAGAACAACAACGCTGCTCGTCAGCACCACACTGCTCGTCAGCACCACACTGTTCATCAGCACAACAAAATACGGAGAGCTTTGACAAGAGAGACGAACTCGGACGCCGATCCACAGCCATCGACCCCGCCCCCCCGGGGAAACAGGCGAGCATTGGGCGTCCTCGCCATCCCGGCCGCACTTGCTGCCCTCCTTGCCGCGGCTCCCTGATGCTGTTCGTCAGCCCGACCTCCGGTCTGGGCAGGAACCAGCCCGCTACGATCCCCGAGATCTCGCCGGGCAAGAGCCGACCCGCTGCGACGCCCACGGTCGACCCGGGCAACAGCCGGCCCACTACCTCGCCGAACGCGTCCCAGGTGCTCCTCCAAGCCGGCACAGCGGCGGACGCTCAGCCGGGCGGCTGGCCCGATGCGGCGTACTGGCACTCGGTCTCCTCATACCGCCAGGGTTCCGGCCCAATGCTGCGGCGCGAGGTCTGGGCGGGTCATACAGCCGTCGGCGGTCTGCGGGACACCCGTCTCAGCCGTGGTGTCATCCCCCTCCGGGACGGCCGGTTCGCCGGTCTCGACTGGGACGAGCTCTACGCGCTGCCCACCGAGTCCGGGGCCCTTGAGACCCAGCTGCGGACCACCCGTCTCGACGGGATCCGGGACGAGGACACCGAGCTGTTCGCCCTTGCCGGCGACCTGCTACGCGAGAGCCCGGCCCCGCCGGCACTGCGCAGGGCCCTGTAGGGCGTCGTGGCCAAGGTGCCCGGCGTGGCTCTTGTCGGCGCCGTCAAGGACAGCTCGGGTCGCTCAGGGATCGCCATCAGGCGGGGAGACCAGAGCTATGTCGTGGACCCCGGGGACGGCCGGCTGCTCGAGGAGTCCAAGGGCATCTCGAAGGCCACGCCCGAGGCGCCCTCCGTGGCCGGGTGGCGCGCAACCTACCTGGAGCAGGGGCCTGCCGAGACCGCACCCGCACCCACCCCCACGCACGCCGGGCCGAGGCCGGCGAAGGGCTGAGCGCAGGCCCGGCAGCGCTATCACCCGAAGCAGTCGCGTGGCGTCCAGCCAGATATGGCCGGACCAGGGACTTTGATCCGAAAGCCCATTGAGGCAGGGTGACCGCCATGACTGAACCAGATCCGAAGGCGGACCTTCACCGTTACCTGCAAGAGGGACGCGAGGCCCTGCTGTGGAAGCTCGACGGGCTCTCGGAGTATGACGTCCGCCGCCCGATGGTGCCCACCGGCACCAACCTGCTGGGACTGGTCAAGCACGTGGCCAGCGTCGAGGCGGGGTACTTCGGCGACACCTTCGGACGGCCGTTCGGCGAGCCGCTGCCGTGGGTCGAGGACGACGCCGAGCCCAACGCGGACATGTGGGCCACCGCCGACCAGTCGCGCGAGCAGATCGTCGGGCTCTACCACCGTGCCCGGGCACACTCGGATGCCACCATCGACGCGCTGGCGCTGGACGCGACCGGCCACGTGCCATGGTGGTCGCAGGAACGCAGCGAGGTCACGCTTCACCAGATCCTGGTTCACCTGATCGCCGAGACCCACCGGCATGCCGGGCACGCCGACATCCTCAGGGAGCTCATCGACGGGGCCGCCGGCCTGCGCGATGGCAACGACAACCTGGCCGAGGTCGGCCAGGGATGGCAGAGCTACCGGAGCCGGCTGGAGCAGGTGGCGCAGGAGGCCGGCCGAGGATGAGCTCTCCCCCGATCCCGTTGCGGTGATGGACGATTCCTGGCTGCCGACGTCACCCCCCGGAGTGCAGGCCTCGCCCCACGACCGCAATGCTGTCCGGATGAGCGCCCCCCAGATCGAGCTGTCCGTACAGGCTTCACCAACAGACCAGGCGTCATGGGCCGAGCTGGCCCGGCGCTGCGAGTCGATCGGATGCCGGGCGCTGCTGGTCTCCGACCACCCCGGCACCGGGCCCTCCCCCTTCGTCGCGCTTGCCGCGGCGGCGTCGGTGACCTCGACCCTGCGCCTGGGCAGCTACGTCGTCAACGCCGGTGTACGCGACCCCCTGCTGCTCGCCAGCGAGGTGGCCACCCTCGACGTCGTCTCCGACGGCCGGGCAGACCTCGGCATCGGCGCAGGCCACACGCCGGCCGAGTGGGCGATGACCGGGCGGACCCGGCCACCACCGGCGGAGAGGATCCAGTCCCTGATCAGGGTGACGACCGTGGTCCGTGAGCTGCTGGCCGGGCGCACCGTGCCGGCCGACGGCGTGGGTGCCCTGACCGACGTCCGGCTCAGCGGCCCCCGCCCGGTTCAGGAGCCGGTCCCGGTACTGGTCGGCGGTGGCAACCCGACGCTGCTGCGCTGGGGCGGGGCGCACGCCGACGCCGTCGGCCTCAGCGGCCTGGGCCGCACCCTGCCCGACGGCCACGCGCACACCGTGTCGTGGTCTCCTGAGCAGCTCGACGGGCACGTCGCCCTGGTCCGCGAGGGTGCCGCAGGAACTGGTATCGCGGTCCCTCCCCTTGAGGCGTTGGTCCAGCAGGTGAAGCTCACCGACGACCGTGAGTCGGCAGCCCGGCCCCTCGCCCGCGAGTCCGGGCTGCCCGTGGACGACCTGCTGGGCGTGCCCTACGTGCTGATCGGCACCATCGCCCAGATCGCCGAACAGCTGGGCGATGCCCGCGAGCGCTGGGGCATCACCCGATGGGTCGTGCGCCGTGACGCGCTGGAGGCGGCTGAGCAGCTGATCGCAGCACTTCGGCCCTGAGCTCGCCGAACCCGGTTCCGAGAGAGGGACGGCTGGCTGTGCCGATCGTGCCAGCCCGGCGGATCAGCCCGGCGGATCAGCCCCAGTCGGCCAGGCGCAGCCCGAGCCCGTGGCGGACGCCGGGCCACTCCTCGCTGATGATCGAGAAGAGCGCGGTGTCGCGCACGGTGTCATCGGCCCGGCGGTGGTAGCGGCGCAGGGTGCCCTCGTAGGTGGCTCCGAGCCGGGCGATGGCGCGTTGCGACCGCGTATTGCGCACGTCGGTCTTCATCTGCACCCGCCCGGCGCCGAGCTGATCGAACGCGTACGTGAGCAGTGCGAGCTTGACGTCGGGATTCACGGCGCTCGCCCAGACCTGCGGGGTGTAGGCGGTCGCGCCGACCTCGAGCCGGGCACTGCGGACGTCAGCGTCAAGGAAGCTGGTGGTGCCGATCACCGAACCCTCGGCGATACCGGCATGGGCTCGCCTCAGTCGCACCACCCACGGCAGCCAGCCTGCGGCAACCCGCGCGGCAAGCGTCGCCGCGTATGCCTCGCTGCTGCTCGGCCGGCCGGCGACATGGGTCCACACCGCGTCGTGATCCAGGGCGGAGAACAGCTCGTCTGCTTCGCGACCGGGGTCGACGGGCCGCAGCTCGACCCAGCGGCCGGTCAACGTGACGTCAGGGCGGGGCGGCCATGCCAGCTGCGGCCAGGGTGTGTCGTCAGGTCTCGGGTCGGATACCGGTGCGAAAGGCTCAGTCATGGTGGGCTCAGCCTATTGGCCGGGTTGCCGGGTTGCCGGGTTCCGCGGCCCGCAGGTGGACCGGCCTCACGCGTCGAGCGTAACCGCGGTGGCGGACGCCGAGAGCGCGATGCTGTTGCCGGTGCGGTGGTGGGAGGCGAGGGCGGTGTCGGTGAACTTGATGACATGCTCTCCCCCATGAGCGAGCGCCTGTTCAAGGACGTCCTCGACGGTGTGCGGAGCCTGCACCAGGTCGTGTGGCCGGAGCGTGGCGTACGACGCGATCACGGCGGCGCTGAGCGACCAGGTCGCATCGAAAGTGCTCCGCCACAGGTGCCCCGGCAGTGCAGGCAGGGTCATCGCGACGGCGTTCGGTGCGGTCGCCGCGTGGACCAGCATGGTGGGGCTGCGCTGGGCATAGCGCGGGTACATCGCCACGACGGCATCCACGATGCTCTCGACAGCCGCCGGGATCGCCTCGTCAGTGGCCGGGGCCGCGAGGGTGGCCACCTGGTCAGCCCAGCCGGCGGTCTGTTCGAGCTGAGCCAGCCGGTCGCGAATACCCGCTTCTTGTCGGGCCACCCGGGGCACTTCGGCGACCAGGTCGGCGGGCGACCGGGTGCCGACCGGCGCGATGGCGGGCGTCGGCTGCCATCGCGCGGCCCAGTACCCGAGGGCGTGGGCGAGCTCGGAGATCCGCGGCGCGGACTCCACCTCGTCCAGCGCGCGCACCGCGTGTCCCACCCGGATCACGCCGTGACTGGCCCCCGCGGCGATCCCGGGCAGCAGCCGGGGCCACCAGCGGGCCAGGACGTCTTGCCACGCGGCCTGGTCCAGCTCGTGCTGAAGCAGCTCGACCCAGTCCGCGGCCCGGTCGGTCTGGCCCAGTGCGTCCTGCCAGTGCAGCGGGCCGATCGGCCAGCTACCCCTGGGCAGCTCGTCAAGCCTGCGCAGGTATCGGTCGGTCCACCGGTCGATCAGCGGGTCCTGGTTCCGACGGGCCAGCACCTCCACGACCATGGGGCCGTGGTTGGAGAGGTAGCCGTCGAACTCCGGTCCGGTGCGGTGAAAGCGTTCAAGGGCATCGTCATAAGTACCTGTGGTCTTCAGCATGAGACCATCTGATGACATCAACCGGACTTGAGGTCAAGAGCGTGGACAAACGGGATCTGCTGACGATCGGCGAGGTGTCCACCCGCAGCGGTCTGGCACCCTCAGCGCTTCGGTACTACGAGAGCCTGGGTCTGATCAGCAGCACCCGTACCGGCGGGGACCGGCGACGCTACCAACGCGCGGTGCTCAGGCGGGTCGCCGTGATCCGGGCGGCCCAGCAGGTTGGCCTCAGCCTCGACCAGGTGCGGATCACCTTCGCGGACATTCCGCTCGACCTCGCCCCGAGCAAGCGGGAGTGGGCGAGGATCTCCGCGTCCTGGCAACCTCTGCTCGACCAGCGGATCGCTGAGCTGAAACAGGTACGGGACAACCTCGACCAGTGTGTCGGCTGCGGCTGCCTCTCGATGACGCAGTGCGGCCTGTACAACCCCAAGGACGCTCTGGCCAGCACCGGCGCTGGTGCCAGGCGGCTCCTCCCCGAAAAGCAAAGCGACTGAAGGACAGTCAGACGCTCTGCCTTTCGGGGAGGAGCTGGGTCACCGTCCTACTGGAAGTGTGCCGGATCCCCCATCCCTACCCGCACGACCTCCGGATAGCCCGAGGACCAGTCCACGACCGTGGTGAGGTCCTTGCCACACCCGCCGGAGTCCAGCACGGCGTCGATCGACTGGCCGAGCTCATCCTGGATCTGCCAGCCGTCGGTCATCGGCTCGTCGGCGTCCGGGAGCATGAGCGTGCTGGACACCAGCGGCTCACCAAGCTCCCGCAGCAGGACCCGCACGACGGGGTGGTCCGGGATGCGCACGCCGACGGTCCGCTTCTTCGGATGTGCCAGCCGCCTCGGCACGTCCCCGGTTGCCGGCAGGATGAAGGTGTAGGGACCGGGCGTGACCGCCTTGATGGCGCGGTAAGCCTTGTTGTCCAGGTGGACCAGCTGGCCGAGCTGGGCGAAGTCCGCGCACACGAGGGTGAAGTGGTGCCTGTCGTCCAGGTTCCGGAGCCGTCGGATGCGCTCCCCCCCGGTCGGGTTGCCCATCTGACAGCCCAGTGCGTAGCAGGAGTCGGTGGGATAGGCGATGAGCGCATCCTCACGAAGCAGGGCCACGACCTGCGCGATGCTGTGCGGTTGCGGGTCGACCGGGTGAACGTCGAAGTACCGTGCCATGTGTCGAGAGTACGGCCACCCCTGCGGGCGGGCGCAAGAGAGTCGCGCCATTCGCCCGCAGGAAAAGCCCCTGATCGTCCGATCCGGTCAGGCGGCCTGCGGAAGTCGCAGGTCGCCCGTCTCACCCTCGGCGGCCGGCTCTTCATGAGGAGCCGGTATCCCGCCCGGCTGGCTCGTCCGCGAGCCCGACAGGAGAGCACGCAGCCGGAGCGCCGCGAATACGGCGATGAGGCTGATGACCACGTGCACGGCCACGAACAGCGAGCCGTGTCCGGCGCTGAGGGCGACGCCTGCGAGCAGGGGCCCGGCAGCGGACACGCCGGTCTGCAGCGCGGCGAAGATGCCCAGCGTGGTGCCGACCATGCCGGTGGGAGCCAGGCTGGCGGTCAGCGGGTTGAGCACCGGGGCATACATCGTCTCGCCGACCGCGAAGACCCCGTAGACCATGACGAACATCGTCGCGGCCAGCGCCGGCATGAAGGAGGCGGCGGCCAGCAGCAGCCACGAGAGCACCCAGATCGAGCCGACGACCACGAGCAGCGACGGCGACGACCGTTTGGCGGTCCACTTCATCACCGCCATCTGCAGCGCGACGATCACCAGGCAGTTGACCGCCGAAGCGGTGCCGATCGTGCGCTCGGAGACCCCGAGCACGGTGATGGCGTAGGCCGGCAGACCGGACTCGAACTGCGCGTAGAAACCGAGCGCCAGCGTGACGGTGATGACGGCGGTCCAGCGCAGGGCCGGCGTCGCCATGATGATCCGGATCGCGGTCCGCGCTGAGGCGCTCGGCGCGTCCGCGGGCGCCGGAACGTCGTCCACCGGGGCGCCGCGACCGGCGATGCCGATCAGCGTGGCGGAGATGAGGAAGCCGATGGCCGCGGTCGCGAACGCCGGCCACATGCCGTCGATCTTCTTGAGGTCGACGAGGTACCCGGCGGTGAACGCCCCGATGGCCATGCCGATGGCGGAGCCGGTGAACAGGAGCGCGAAGACCCGCCGGCGGTCCGCGGAGTCGATCCAGCGCAGCACCAGGATGGTCTGGACGGGAATCGCCGCGCTGACCCCTGCGCCGAGGACGAACATCCCCGCCAGGAAGGTCACCGGTGTCCCGGCGACGATGAGGAACGCGCTGGCGAGTGCCGCAAGGACCTGGGCGACGACGATGACCCGCACTGGGTTGAACCGGTCAGCCAGCCGCCCACCGAGGGGAGCCGCGACGAGGGCACCGATGGAGAACAGGCTGGAAGCCGCCGCCGCGACGAGCCCGCCCCAGTCACGAGTGTTCGCCGCGTAGGCGTACTGGTAGGGCAGGATGGCGCCCCAGCCCAGCATGCTCACCGCCGACGCCAACACCAGCAACCGTGCGGGCTTCATCAGATCCTCCACGTGTTCCGGCGACGCAGCAGTCCTGCCTTGGAGCAGTCCTGCGATATCGCAGTCTTGTACTTCGTAGATTTAGGTATCGAATATTTCGACTTCGAAACTCTAGCATGACAGGATGTACCCATGACACCAGCCAGGCCCGCGGCGAAGCGCCACCCACAGAGCACCAGCAGCGCATCGTGAAGAGGCCCGAAGGCGTCGCACCGAGCGCCGTCCAGGAATACCGCGCCGACGTTGCCGCGTATGTCGCGGCCGGCGGGGAGGAGTCAGTACAACGCGTGGTCACCGCTGTTCACGGACTGGCTCGCAAGCTCGACCAGTGGTACACGCGTCAGCTGGCAGATCTCGACCTGTCGGCGGGCGAGTGGGCAGTCCTGTCGCAGCTCGCACGCAGCAAGGACGACGCGCTCACGCCCACACAGCTCGCCGAGGTGAGCTGCGTGGCGCCCTCCTCCATGACCCACCGTCTCGACCGGATGGCACAACGGAACCTGATCGCCAGGGCCCCCGACCCGGACAACCGCACCCGGGTGCTCATCACGCTCACCGACGAGGGATGGCAGACTTTCACCGCGGCAACTCGCGAGTCCGACATGGTGGAGTCCGACGTGCTGGGACCGCTGTCGACCCACCAGCGCGAAGAGCTCGCCTCACTGCTCGAGCTCCTAATCGCAGGCCTGGACGAGACCCCCGCGGGCTGACCCCCGGACCAGCCACCCGCCGGCCCACCAGCCTCCCGCCGGCCGGCGCAACACTGTCGTGTGCCGACCCGGCCTCAGCGCCGGCGAGCACTCCCCTGCACAAGTCAGGCGAGCTCGGGGAACCAGATCGCGATCTCGCGCGCGGACGACTCCGGAGAGTCCGACCCGTGGACGATGTTCTGCTGGACCTTCGTGCCCCAGTCGCGGCCGAGGTCGCCACGAATCGTGCCCGGCAGGGCCACGGTCGGGTCGGTGGCACCGGCCAGGGCGCGGAAGCCCTCGATGCACCGCTCGCCCTCGATCACCACGGCTGTCACCTCGCCGCCGGACATGAACTCCAGCAGCGGCTCGTAGAACGGTTTGCCCTCGTGCTCGGCGTAGTGCCTCGCCAGCCGCCCACGGTCGGGAGTGAAGATCGAGAGGGCCACCAACCGGTAGCCCTTTGCCTCGATCCGGCACAGGACCTCACCGGAGAGGCCACGTTGGAAGGCGTCGGGCTTGACCAGGACCAGCGAACGTTCAGTCTGTGTCGTCACAGTCCGCAACCCTATCCGTCCTGCGCGGGCATCGGCGGCCCCGACGTCTCCGAAGCCGGCGTCCCCGGAGTTGCCGCCCCCGGAGTTGCGGCCCCCGGAGTTGCGGCCTCCGGAGCTGCGGCCTCCGGAGCTGTCGCCCCCTGAGCCGACGCCCCCTGAGCCGCATGCCACTGCGCGTCGACTCGCCTGGTGTGTTCGTCCATGTTCTGCCCCTGAACCAGGGCGGTCAGCCACAGCGCACCGAACAGCAGCCCGACCAGCAGCATCACCGGGACGACGAACGCGAAAGCCAGGGTGGCGACCTGCAGGACCCAGCCCACCGTGATGCCCCACGGCCGCCGCAGCAGTCCGGCATCCAGGATGCACAGGACCGCCAGGACCGAGCCGAGGAGCAGGAGCGAGCCCGAGGTGTCCGAGTTCCTGGCCGCAGCCAGGCCCCTCGCGACGAGCGCGCCGAAGAACACGACCAGACCCTGGGTGCCGATCACGACGCCGAGCAGCCGCCGGGTCATCTTGCCCGGCACGCCGTACAGCGTCAGTGCGCTCATCCGGCTCATCCGTCGGTCACCCCGAGAAGCATCCGGATCTCGGCCGCGGTGGTGATCGAGCCGGTCGCCAGCACTCCCCCGCCGAACCCGCCCTCGTCGGCCATCCCCGCAGCACGGTCGAGGGCGTCGGGTAGGTTGTCGACGACGGTCACCCGGCCCTCGCCGTAGATCTCGATGGCAAGCTGGCCCAGGCGTTCGGGGCTGATCGCCCGCGGTGAGGTGGTGCGGGTCACGACGATATCGTCCAGCAGCGGCTCCAGGATCTCGAGCATCTGCGAGGCGTCCTTGTCCTCCAGGATCGCAACGACCCCGACGATCCTGGCGAAGTTGAAGGAGTCCTCCAGCGCCGCTCGCAGGGCCAGCGTGCCAGCCGGGTTGTGAGCTGCGTCCACCAGGACGGTGGGCGACCGGCGGACCACCTCGAGCCGGCCCGGTGAGGTCACCCCGGCCAGTCCGGCGCGGATGATGTCGATGTCGAGGCGGTGTTCTCCGCCGCCGACGAATGCTTCGACCGCCGCCAGCGCCAGGGCCGCGTTGTGGCCCTGGTGGGGCCCGTGCAACGGCAGGAAGAGGTCCTCATAGACTCCGCCGAGTCCGCGGATGGTGAGCTGCTGGCCGCCGACGGCGACCTCGCGGCTCAAGATGCCGAACTCGTTGCCCTCGAAGGCCGGCAGGGAGTCGACCTCACGGGCCAGCCCGATCAGGATCTCGGCGACCTCCGGCTCCTGCGGGGCACTGACCACCAGGCAGCCGGGCTTGAAGATGCCGGCCTTCTCGGTGGCGATGCCCTCCACCGAAGGTCCCAGGAACCGCTCATGGTCGAGCGCGATCGGTGTCACCACGGCAACAGTGGCATTGACGACGTTCGTGGCATCCCACGATCCGCCCATCCCCACCTCCACCACGGCCACGTCGATGGGGGCGTCGGCGAACGCGGCATACGCAATGGCCACCAGCACCTCGAAGTAGGTCATCTGCGGGTCACCCGCGGCGGCCGACCTGGCGTCCACCATCTCGATGAAGGGGAGCACGTCCTCGTAGGCGGCGATGAACTTCCCGGCGTCGATCGGGTCGCCGTTCAGGGCAATCCGCTCGCGGATGTTGTGCAGGTGCGGTGAGGTGAACCGTCCCGTGGACAGGCCCATCTCGCGAAGCATCCGCTCGATCATCCGCGTCGTGGAGGTCTTGCCGTTGGTTCCGGTGACATGAATGACCGGGAAGGCATGCTGTGGGTCCCCGAGCAGCTCCATCACGGCGGCGATGCGATCCAGCGAGGGCTCGAGGTCGTGTTCCGGCGCGCGCATCATGATCGACTGCTCGATCTCGCGCATCCGTTTGCGGATCTCGAGCTTGTGCACCGCGTCGCGCTGCGCCGAGTCCGGACGTCCACTCATCGTTGCTCCTTGGGGTCGAGCACGCGCTGCATCCAGACGCTTTCCGGTATGCCTTCACAGCCGGGCTCCCGGCTGATCTCGACGAACCCCTTGCCGCGGTAGAAGGCCTCGGCCAGGGTGTTGCCTTCGAGGTAGGTGATGCGGATCTCCGGGTGCAACCCGCTCGCCTGAGCCACCACGGACGCCACCAGCGCCGAGCCGATCCCCGTGCCCTGGTGCTCGGGAAGCACATAGAGCTTCCACAGGACGAGGTGGTGCTCGTGCGGGCCCACGACCGCGATACCGACCACCGTGCCGTCAAGCTCGGCGACCGTGACCCGGCCGGCCCGGATCGCCGGGATGGTGGCATCCTCGGTCCACCACTTGGCCAGGCCCATCGCCACGTAGTCCGCACCGGCGATGGGCTCGTAGGTCACCGGCCAGGTTCGCCGTCCCACGTCGAGAACTGCCTTGAGGTCGTTTCCGTCGGCTGCGCGGATGAGGAGCGCCATCAGATCTTCTTCACCAGGATGCGGATCAACTGGTTGTCGCCGACGACGGCGTCCACGCCCTGGTCACCGGAGAGGCCGTGCGCCGAGCCCGCGGAACCGAACTGCACCGAGAGCGTCTCCAGCATGATCAGCTTCTCGTAGGCCACCGTGGCCGCCCAGACCTCGTCGTCCCCGCTGACCGTGAGGCTGATCCGGTCACTGATGTCCAGACCCGCGTCGCGACGCGCCTGCTGGACGGCCCGGATGACGTCGCGGGCAAGCCCCTCGGCGGCCAGCTCCGGGGTGACGGTGGTGTCCAGGACGACGAACCCGTTGTGCGGCAACATGCCGGTGACCCGGGACGACCCTGTGGAGGTGCCGTCCGCGATCTCGGCCACGACGGTCTCCAGGGAGTACTCCCCCTCGACCAGGGCCAGGCCACCGGCGATGACGGTGCCGTCCTCGGACACCGACCAGTCCCCTTTCTTGCTGCCCCTGATGGCGATCTGCACGTCCTTGCCAAGCCGCGGGCCGGCCGCCCGGGCGTTCACGGTCAGCTTCTTGGAGATGCCGAAGTCGGACTCGGTCGCCGAGCCAAGGTCCACCAGCGTGACCGTGCGGACATTGACCTCGTCGGCCACGATCGCGCCGAAGGCCTCCAGCGCGGCGGCGTCGGTCGTCACGACGGTCAGGTCCGCCAGAGGCAAGCGGTTGCGCAGCCCGGCGGCCTTGCGCAGGCCCGAGGCCACCGAACAGATCTCGCGGGCGCGGTCCATGGCATCCACCAGCGCGTCGTCCGCCGGCAGGTCGGAGACGTCCGGCCAGTCGGTCAGGTGCACCGAACGGGCTCCGGTCAGGCCGCGCCAGATCTCCTCGGTCGTGAAGGGGAGCAGCGGGGCGGTGACCCGGGTGACGACTTCGAGCGTGGTGTACAGCGTGTCGAAAGCGCTGTCGCGGGACACGGTGGCGATGTTGGCGGTATCCCAGAACCGGTCCCGCGAGCGACGGATGTACCAGTTGGAGAGTACGTCCAGGAAGCCACGGACCGACTCGCACGCGGTGGCCACGTCATACGTATCGAGGTGGTTCTGGACCTCCTCGACGAAGCGGCGCAGCTTGGCCAGCAGGTAGCGGTCCAGAACATCCTCCGACGCCGTGGACCACCTGGCCTCATAGCCGGCACCACTCTGGGCGGCGTTGGCATACAACGAGAAGAAGTACCACGAGCTCCACAGCGGGAGCAGCACCTGGCGCACGCCGTCGCGGATGCCCCGCTCGGTGACGATGAGGTTGCCACCCCTCAGGATCGGGCTCGACATGAGGAACCAGCGCATG
>DASVKO010000003.1:0-23065 GCA_036385355.1 Dermatophilaceae bacterium | reverse complement strand
CCGGGCACGTCGTATCCAGCGCTTCCTGTCGCAGAACACCTACGTTGCCAAGCAGTTCACCGGCCTCGAGGGTTCGACGGTCCCGCTGGCCGACTCGATCGAGGGCTTCACCAAGATCGCGGACGGTGAGTTCGATCACGTGGCAGAGCAGGCCTTCTACATGTGTGGTGGCCTAGACGACGTCGAACGCCAGTGGGCCGAGATCCAGAAGACCCTCTGACCTGGCCCCAGACCTGAACCGTCGTCTCTCTTGTTGCGGTGAAACCACCGAATCGAGCGGGCTAGCCCGCGGATTCGGTGGTTTCGAAGCAACAAGAGGGTTGTCGCACCGTTGCGGACACGCCGCGGGTGGTGTGGGTGAGTGGAGCGGGCATCGCTTGATGGCCGTTAGGATTGCCGGACACGATAGTGAGCGGAGGAACCGTTGAGTCAGTTGCATGTTGAGCTCGTCGCCGCAGATCGCAAGGTCTGGGAGGGCGACGCGAAGCAGGTCAGCGCGCGTACCATCGAGGGCGAGCTGGGCATCCTGCGGGGTCACACGCCGCTGCTTGGGGTCCTGGTCAGCGGCGATGTCCGGATCGAGACCATGTCGGGTCAGATCCACTCGGCCACGATAGACAACGGCTTCCTCTCGGTCGATCACGATCGGGTGACCATCGTTGCCGAGGTCGTTGACGCCTCCCGGATCAACGCCTGACACCACCGTGCATGAACTGTGGCTCACCAGCGAATTCGTGGTTGGCGGCTGCCTGTTCATCGTTCTCTCCGTGCTGCTCGTCGTGTTTGTCAGGCGGAGGCTGATCGCGCGCGGCAAGCCTCTGACGGTGTGTGCACTGCGAGAGCCGGCCGACGGGAAGTGGCGCTTCGGCCTCGTGCGCTACGGCGCAACCGGGCTCGAGTGGTTCAAGCTCGCCGGGATCTCGCTTCGGCCCGCCAGGCGGTGGGAGCGCACGCTGCTCGAGTTCGGCGCAGGCCAGCCCTTCGAGACCGGCGAACGGCCTGAGATCCTCAGCCCCGGGTCCATGAGGGTCGACTGCCGCTACCGCGGGGAGCATTTCGAGGTCGCCCTTGCGCGGGCTCCCTACACGGCGCTGCGGTCCTGGTTGGAAGCCTCCCCGCCCGGCCGAAACGTCAACGTAGCCTAACCACCCCGCAAACCTAGGGATGGTGCGGTGTTCCACCCCGCAAACCTAGGGACGGTGCGGTGATCCAGCCAGCAAACCTAGGGATGGTGCGGTGTTCCAGCCCGCAGACCTGGGTACGGGCCACCATCCCTAGCTCTTGGCAGGTGCCTGAGCGCGCCCGCCGCCCGGCTGCCAGAGCACGTCCCCGCCGATCTCAAGGTTGGCCACCCGTCCCAGGATGAAGAGCAGGTCCGAGAGGCGGTTGAGGTACTTGGCAGTGAGCGGGTTGACCCCGCCGACACCCTTGGGGCTTCCCTCGGGCGCCGGCTGGTCGCCATACGCCTCCAGGGCCGTCCAGGCCGAGCGCTCGGCACGGCGCGTCACCGTCCGGGCCACATGCAGGTATGCCGACCCGGGGGTGCCGCCGGGAAGGATGAACGACCGGAGCTGCTCCAGCTCGTCGTTGAACCGGTCGCAGTCGGCCTCGAGCTCGTCGATCCAGACGTCCAGAACTCGAAGTGGTGGGTACTTGTAGCTGGCCGCCAGGGGGGTGCACAGGTCAGCGCCGACATCGAAGAGGTCATTCTGGATCCGGACCAGCACCGTGCGGACATCCTCGCGCAGTGCCCCGCAGGTGACCGCCACGCCGATGGTGCTGTTGGCCTCGTCGGTGTCTGCGTAGGCGATGAGCCGGGCGTCCGTCTTGGTGGTGCGGCTGAAGTCGCCGAGCGCTGTGCTGCCGTCATCGCCGGTGCGGGTGTAGATCTTCGTCAAGTTGACCATGGTCGGAATCCTCTCAGACTTCTCGACGGTAGGCTCACCATGTGATGGAGCGGTTTCGTGTGGTCGGAGGCACCAGCCTGCGGGGAGAAGTGTCTGTCGTGGGCGCCAAGAACAGTGCGCTGAAGCTGATGGCAGGGGCCTTGCTGGCGGTGGGCCGGACCCGCCTGACCAACGTTCCGGCAATTCTTGACGTGACGATCATGGCGGAGCTGCTGCGGCGGCTGGGGTGCATCGTGGACTACGACGCCGACGCCGGGTCCGTCGAGATCGATGTCCCTGAGAGCATCATGCACCGTGCTGACTACGAGCTGGTCCGGGCGTTGCGGGCTTCGATCTGTGTCCTCGGGCCGCTGGTGGCGCGATGCGGCCGGGCCGATGTGGCGGTCCCGGGCGGTGACGCGATCGGGTCCCGTGGCCTGGACATGCACGCCGCGGGTCTGGAGACGCTGGGAGCCACGGTGCATGTCAACCACGGCTACCTGATCGCCGAGGCGCCCAGCGGCCTGCACGGCGGCGACATCCGGCTGGACTTCCCCAGCGTCGGTGCCACCGAGAACATCCTGATGGCAGCGGTGCTAGCCAAGGGACGGACCCGGGTCACCAACGCCGCGCGCGAGCCGGAGATCTGTGACATCGCCGCGTTCCTGTGCGAGATGGGGGCCCGGATCGAGGGTGCCGGGACGTCGGTCATCGAGGTCGACGGTGTCAGCGCCCTGAGCGCGGTGACCCACGAAGTGGTGCCGGACCGTATTGCGGCCGGCACCTGGGCGTTCGCCGCCGCCACGACCGGTGGCGACGTCGAGGTCGTCGGCGCTGTGCCGGCGCACCTGGGAACAGCACTGGATCTGCTGGCCAACTCCGGTTCGGACATCACGGTGACGGATCGCGGGTTTCGGGTGGCGACGTCGGGGCGCGGGTCTGCCTTCGACGTGGCGACGTTGCCCTACCCCGGGTTCCCCACCGACCTGCAGCCCTTCGCCCTGGTCTACAACGCGGTTGCGCGCGGCAGCGCGATGGTTACCGAGAACGTCTTCGAAGCTCGCTTCCGCACCGTGCAGGAGCTCGCCCGGCTGGGCGCTGAAGCGCGCGTCGACGGCCACCACGTCATGCTGCACGGCGTCGAACGGCTCTCGGGGGCCCCTGTCCAGGCCAGCGACATCCGGTCGGGAGCAGCCCTGGTCATTGCCGGCCTCGTCGCCGATGGCACCACCACGGTCGGTCGCGCCCATCACATCGACCGCGGATATGCCGGTTTTGCCGAGGCCCTGCGCGGGCTCGGAGCCGATGTCACCCGTGAGCCGGACGAGGTTCCCTTCCTCTGAACGCAGGTCATCCGTGGGCCGGCCGAGGTGCCCCTCATCTGAACGCAGGTCATCCGTAAGCCGGACGAGGTGCCCCGCATCTGAGCTCTGATCCAGCGAGAGCTGGTCGGGTGATCGCGAAGTCGGGGCGAACTCCTGAAACGGCCAGATCCCGTCGATCGGACCGTTCCCATGATCGTTACCTGATCGTTATCATTTGTCATCGGGCGATTGAGCACGTGGCGAGGTCAAATAGGGAAAAGTCACGGGTCGCACAGGAGGAGGCACGGGTCGCCCAGGAACAGAGCCGCGGGTCGCACAGGAATTTCACCGGAAGTCGCACAGGAAACCGCCAGAGGGAAGTCGCACGGCAGACAGACACGGTCTGGACCGTCGGCGAGGATGGTGGATCGAGGGGAGCTCAGCATGGCTTTGATCGCTGCGGGGAGGCAGTCGGCGCAGGTTGTTGAGATCTCTGCCGGCCGGGAGGTCGCTGTCTCCGGCCGGCTGGACGTGAACACTGTTGCCGAGGTCAGGCTGGCCCTTCATGACATCCTGAACCGGGGTTCCGGCGACCTGCTGATCCACCTGGCCGAGGCCGACGTCCATGACGCCACCGGACTCGGGGTGATCGTCGGCATCCATCAGCGTGCACGCCGGCTGGGGCGCCGGATGGTTCTGGTCGATGTCTCACCCCGCCTTGACCGCCTGTTGTACGCCTCCCGTCTGCATCGGGTCCTGGTACGCGGGCCGGGTGATGGTGTGGTCACGGTGCTGCCCTCCACCGAGGCTGTGCCGCCACGAACTGAGACTGTGGTGCCTTTCACCGAGTGATGGCCTCCCGGCGGGGGAGGCCAGCCGGTACATTCTCCGGTATGTCACAGGCACAGGCGGATCGCCCCAGCAGGGACCCAGCGTGGGTCATGCGCACGTATTCCGGACACTCCAGCGCAGCTGTCAGCAACGAGCTCTACCGGCGCAACCTGGCCAAGGGGCAGACCGGGCTCTCGGTCGCCTTCGACCTGCCGACCCAGACCGGCTACGACCCCGACCACTCCCTGGCCAGTGGCGAGGTCGGCAAGGTGGGCGTGCCGATCTCGCACGTGGGCGACATGCGGGCGCTCTTTGCCGACATTCCGCTGGCCCAGATGAACACCTCGATGACCATCAACGCCACCGCCATGTGGCTGCTGGCGATGTACCAGGTGGTCGCCGAGGAGCAGGCCGTTGCGGCAGGCCAGGATCCCGCGGCAGTGGTGAAGGCGCTTGCCGGGACGACCCAGAACGACATCATCAAGGAGTACCTCTCGCGCGGGACCTACGTCTTCCCGCCGCAGCCCTCCCTGCGCCTGATCACCGACATGGTGGCCTACACGGTCGCCGAGATCCCCAGGTGGAACCCGACCAACATCTGCAGCTACCACCTCCAGGAGGCCGGCGCGACGCCGGTCCAGGAGATCGCGTATGCCATGTGCACGGCGATTGCCGTCCTTGACGCGGTCCGCGACTCGGGCCAGGTCCCGCCGGAGCGCTTCGGCCAGGTCGTCAAGGCGGTCTCCTTCTTCGTCAATGCCGGCGTGCGGTTCGTCGAGGAGATGTGCAAGATGCGCGCCTTCGTGCAGCTCTGGGACGAGCTCACGCTCGAGCGGTATGGCGTGACGGACCCCTCCCAGCGCCGCTTCCGGTACGGCGTCCAGGTCAACTCCCTGGGTCTGACAGAGGCCCAGCCGGAGAACAACATCCAGCGGATCGTGCTGGAGATGCTGGCAGTGACCCTCTCGAAGGACGCCCGGGCCAGGGCTGTGCAGCTGCCCGCGTGGAACGAGGCGCTGGGTCTGCCGAGGCCATGGGACCAGCAGTGGTCGCTCCGGATGCAGCAGGTGCTGGCGCTCGAGTCGGACCTGCTGGAGTATGACGACCTGTTCGCCGGGTCCACGGTGGTCGAGGCCAAGGTGGCTGAGCTGCTCGCCGGGGCCAGGGCTGAGATCGACCGGATTCAGGAGATGGGCGGTGCCGTTGCCGCGGTCGAGTCGGGGTACATGAAGTCGGCGATGGTGGCGTCGCACTCGTTGCGGCGCCAGCGGATCGAGGCCGGCCAGGACATCGTGGTGGGCGTCAACAAGTTCGTGACGACCGAGCCGAACCCGCTCACCGCCGACCTCGACGCGGCGATCATGACGGTGGACCATGACGTCGAGGCCAAAGCCGCAGCCGCGGTTGTCGCCTGGCGCGAGAACCGCGACTCGACCGAGTCCGGCCGCTCTGCCGCTGCGGCCGCGCTCGCCCGCCTGACCAGGGACGCACAGTCCGGCGCCAACCTGATGGAGGCTTCGCTGGAGGCTGCCAGGGCGGGTCTGACCACGGGGGAGTGGGCCCAGGCTCTGAGGGATGTCTTCGGCGAGTACCGGGCGCCTACAGGGATTTCCGGGTCAGTCGGGGTGAGTGAGGCGGCTGTCGGCGGAGATCTTGCGAAGGTCCGTGAGCGGGTCCGCGCCACGGGTGAGGAGTGTGGGGCACGGCTGCGCATCCTGGTGGGCAAGCCCGGCCTGGACGGACACAGCAACGGCGCCGAGCAGGTCGCGGTTAGGGCCCGTGATGCGGGATTCGAGGTCATCTACCAGGGGATCCGGCTCACCCCCGAGCAGATCGTGGCCGCCGCGGTGGCCGAGGACGTTCACTGCGTCGGTCTCTCGATCCTGTCCGGCTCGCACATGGAGCTGGTGCCGAGGGTGCTGGACGGCCTCAAGGCAGCCGGCGCCGGTGACCTGCCCGTCATCGTCGGCGGCATCATCCCCGACCGGGATGCTGCACAGTTACTTGGCATGGGAGTCGCCGCCGTGTTCACCCCCAAGGACTTCGGGCTGACCGAGATCATGGGCGGCATCGTCGACGTGATCCGGGCCGCTCGAGGCCTGGCCGTGGAGTAGCACAGAGGTATCCTGAGCGCCACCTCGACCACGGCGCAGAGAGCGGGAATGGGACCATGAGCGATCTTCAGTGTCCTGCCACTGTGCTCATCGCCGGCCATGGTGAGGCGGAGTACGCAGTGGCAGGCGTCCTCTCGGACGAGGGTGGCAGGCTGACCGAAACGGGCCGTGGCCAGGTGCATGACCTCGCCGAGCAGGTGCGTTCTCACCGGGTTGCTGCCGTGTACAGCAGCCGCATGCAACGTGCCGTCGAGTCGGCGAAGCTCGCGGCACTCGCGCTGGGACTGCAACCCCTCGTCGCCGACGGTCTGCAGGAGTTCAGCGTCGGTGACCTCGCCGGGCTGGGCTTCCATGATGAGCGGGCACAGCGGGTCTTCGACGCGTGGCTGTTGGGCGACCTTCGGGCTGGTTGTCCCGGAGGGGAGGAGGGTCATGGCGTCGTCAGGCGATTCACGGAGGCGATCGGCGGGATCGCCGACAGGCATCGGGGCGAGACCGTGCTGGTGTTCACCCATAGCGGTGCGATGTCCTTGGCGATTCCCAGAGTCTCCGTCAACGCCGGCAGTGACTTCTCCGCAAGGCGTTTTCTGGCCAGCTGTGCCGTTGCCGAGGTTCAGGTTGACTCGGACGGCTGGCGCCTCATGAGCTGGCCCGGTACGACTGACCCTGCCCTGGTCTGAGGCAGGGACTCAGAAGAGGCGTGAGCCCACGTCGTCGATGCCCTTGAGCGCGTCGTAGTCGAGAGTCACGCACCGGATGCCCCGGTCCGTGGCCAGGGTGCGCGCCTGCGGCCTGATCTCCTGCGCGGCGAAGACCCCGACGACCGGTGCGAGGTGAGGGTCACGGTTCATCAGCTCGAGGTAGCGGGTGAGCTGCTCGACGCCGTCGATGTCGCCCCGCCGCTTGATCTCGACCGCAACAGATCCGCCGGAGGCGTCCCTGCACAGGATGTCGACGGGCCCGATGGCGGTCATGAACTCGCGGCGGACCAGCGTGTAGCCCTCGCCCAGCGTGGCGATGTGCTCGGCCAGCAGCCTCTGCAGATGAGCCTCGGCGCCGTCCTTGACCAGGCCCGGGTCCACGCCGAGCTCATGAGCGGAGTCGTGCAGCACCTCGTGCAGCCGAACCCGCAGGCGGTCGTCGGACTTGGCGTGCTGGACCACCCAGATCGACTCGACGCCGTCGGCGATCTCGTCCTCCTCCGGAGCCAGCTCGGCCATGGCACACGGCGGTGACATCCAGTTCAGCGGTTTGTAGGAGCCGCCGTCGCTGTGGACGAGCACCGACCCGTCCGCCTTGACCACCAGCAACCGGGTCGCCAACGGAAGGTGGGCCTGGAGCCGACCTTCGTAATCCACGCTGCACCGAGCTATGACCAGTCGCACGGCCGGAATCTTACCGAGCGGGACGGTGAGCGTGATCATCGCCTCGCTGGGCAGCCCTGCATTCCCGCTGTTCCTCTGGCAGACTCAGCGACATGGCCCATGACTTCACAACAGTTGGCGTAATCGGACTAGGCACCATGGGTGCAGGCATCGTGGAGGTGTTTGCGCGCAACGGCCTTGACGTGACTGCGGTCGAGGTGTCTGCCGAGGCCGTCGAGAAGGGCCAGGCGGTCCTGCGACGGTCGACCGACCGTGCGGTATCGCGAGGCAAGCTGACCGAGCAGGACCAGAGCGCGCTGCACGACCGGGTGCGCTTCACGTTCGACCTCACCGACCTCGCCGAGTGCGACCTGGTGATCGAGGCGGTGCCCGAGCAGCTCGCGCTCAAGCGTGACGTCTTCGCCAGGCTGGACGAGATCGTGAAGCCGGAGGCGATCCTGGCCACCAACACCTCCAGCCTGTCCGTCACTGAGATCTCGGTGGCAACCGAGCACCCCAGGAGGGTCGTCGGAATGCACTTCTTCAACCCGGCGACGGTGCTGAAGTTCGTCGAGATCATCCGCACGGTCGTGACGGAGGAGTCCGTCATCCAGGACGTCACAGCGCTCGCCGAACGGCTCGGCAAGCTGCCCGTGGTTGTCGGGGACAAGGCCGGATTCATCGCCAACGCGCTGCTGTTCGGCTACCTCAACCACGCCGTCGACATGTACGAGAGCCGTTATGCCACCCGTGAGGACATCGACGCGGCGATGAAGCTCGGCTGCGGACTCCCGATGGGCCCGCTGGCGCTCATGGACCTGATCGGCCTCGACACGGCATACGAGGTCCTGGACACGATGTACAAGCAGGGGCGCGACCGGTTGCACGCGCCGAGCCCGATCATCAAGCAGATGGTCACCGGCGGCCTCAAGGGTCGCAAGACCGGCCGCGGATTCTACACGTATGAAGCGCCGGGCAGCTCCACCGTCGTGGCTGACAACCTCACCCCGGTCGCCGGCGCCCACGAGGGTGGCCTGCGAGCCGTGAAGACCGTTGGCGTCGTGGGGTCCGGCACGATGGCGACCGGAATCATCCAGGTCTTCGCCAAGGCCGGGTATGACGTGACGTATGTTGCGCGCTCCGCTGTCAAGGTGGACGCGGTCGGGGCCGCCATCGCCAAGAGCCTGGAGAAGGCCGTTCAGCGCGGCAAGCTCACGGAGGCCGACCGCGATGCGACCGTCGGGCATCTGAGCGGCACCACGGCGCTGGAGGACCTGGCTCAGGTTGACCTGGTCGTTGAAGCGGTCGTGGAGGACCTCAAGGTCAAGCAGGCGCTGTTCGAGAACCTCGACGAGATCTGCAAACCGGGTGCGATCCTCGCCACGACCACCTCCTCGCTGCCGGTCATCGAGTGCGCCGTGATGACCAGCCGCCCGCAGGACGTCGTCGGCATGCACTTCTTCAACCCGGCCCAGGTCATGAAGCTCGTTGAGGTCGTGCACACGGTCTCAACAGCCGATGACGTCGTGGCCACGGTCCAGGACCTGTGTCGCAGGATCGGCAAGCATCCGGTGACCTGCGGGGACCGCTCTGGTTTCATCGTCAATGCGCTGCTCTTCCCCTATCTGAACGACGCGGTCAAGATGCTCGAGGCGCACTTCGCCAGCGCCGATGAGATCGACACCGCGATGAAGACCGGCTGTGGCTACCCGATGGGCCCGTTCGAGCTTCTCGACGCGGTCGGCCTCGACGTCTCCCTGGCCATCCAGCGCGAGCTCTACCTCGAGTTCCGTGAGCGCGGGTTCGCGCCCGCGCCGCTGCTCGAGCACCTCGTCACCGCCCGCTACCTCGGGCGCAAGGTGGGACGAGGCTTCCGTACGTACGCCTGATCACCAGTTGTCAGGACAGGGCGAGGGACTGCGGGTGTCAGCACACGCACAATCCCCCGCCCTGCTCATACCCGCTTAGGCTTGGGTCATGTCCCGACCCCATCGCCGACGTCGTGAGGGCACCGAGCTCGATCTCGACCGGGCTGTCGGCGGGGCCCCCCGGCGTGAGTCGCACAGCGACGGTGAGTGGTTCGTCCGCAGGGTCAGCGGCGCCGGATCAACACGGTCCTTCCGGTGCCCGGGCTGCCAGCAGGAAGTGGCACCCGGCGTACCGCATGTCGTGGCCTGGCCGGCCGAGGGCATGGGCGGCCTGGACGACCGCCGGCACTGGCACACCCCTTGCTGGACCGCACGCGGCCGGCGCACACCCAGAGGATCCTCACGATGACGACTGCCTGCGATGACGTGTCTGCGATGATGTGCCTTCGATGAGTACTGCTGGCACGCACGCGATCCGGGCCAACACCATGCTTCCGGCCCGCCGCCGTGATATCGAGCTCCACACGGCGGACGGCCTGCGTCTGGTGGGGGAGCTGGCCCTGCCTCTCGAACGGGACCCGGTCGCCACGCTGGTGACTCTGCACCCCTTGCCGACCCATGGTGGCTTCATGGACAGCCATGTCCTCAAGAAGGCGTCCTACCGTCTCCCGGCGCTGGCGGACATCGCCGTCCTGCGGTTCAACACCCGGGGCACGACCTCGCCGCGGGGTACGTCGGAGGGCGCCTTCCACGATGCCCGCGACGAGTGCTTCGACGTTGCCGCGGCAATCGAGTTCGCCCGGCTCGCGCAGGACCCTGCGCTGCCGAACCGCTGGCTGCTGGGGTGGTCCTTCGGCACCGACCTGGCCCTGATGTACGGCAACGACCCCGGTGTTGCGGGGGCGATCCTGCTCAGCCCGCCGCTGAAGTTCAGCGGTCCCGAACACCTGCAGGGGTGGGCTCTTTCGGGCAGGCCCCTCGTTGCACTGGTGCCCGAGCTGGACGACTACCTGCGACCTGACGAGGCGGAACGGCGTTTCAGTGCCGTTCCGCAGGCCAGGGTGGTCGGCGTCCAGGGCGCCAAGCACCTCTGGGTGGGGGAGAACTTCGTGCGTCGGGCGCTAGACGAGATCGTGGCGACAGTGAGCCCGGGCGCCGGTCCGCTGCCGACGACCTGGCACGGTGACGTGGCCCAGGAGCCGGCTGCTGCCAGCTGACCCGGCAGGACTTCTCGACGGCCCGGACCTGGCCATGGTGCGGCGACCGGTGTGCACAGTGAGCGCCCAGACCAAGCGTCCGGACCGTGCTCTCCCCGGTGCGCGGAGCACGACCTGCCCGGCCTAAACTGGCGTGGATCCACCGAATCAGCGAGGAGGAGGATCGGTGCAACTCACCGGGATGCTCTACGGCGGGGACCTTCTTGACCATGTGGGGTTTCCCACCTCGGACGTGCTCGGTCCGGAGGCGACCGAAGACGAGATCCAGGCACTGATCGAGCGATGCGGATCGATCTTCGTCAAACCGGTGTTCAAGGGGGGCGTGGGCAAGAAGGGCAAGGCCGGCCTGATCGGGCGTGCTCATACCGTCAAGGAGGCCCTCGCGGAGAAACAGCGCCTCTACTTCGTCGAGCATCGCGTCGGTAACATCACCGCCAAGGCCCAGGGCGTCACCTTCGAGGGCTCTGTGCCGGCCGAGTTCGAGGTCTACTTCTCCATCTCCGACTCCACGGTGTTTCGTGCCCCCACCATCACCCTCACGCACATGGGCGGTGTGGCCATCGAGGAGCTCGACAAGAAGTATGTCGCGCACATCCCGTTCGACCCGCTGACGGGTCTGAAGGCCTTCGTCATCGCCAATGCCCTCGAAGACATCGGGGCGCCGCAGGAGATCATCTCACCGCTCGTGCAACACCTCCCGAAGCTGTGGGAGCTGTTCCACCACTACGGCATGACCGTGCTCGAGCTCAACCCGATCCGGATGACGCCCGGCCCGTCGGGCCGGCTGCTCCCGGTCGCCTGTGACTTCAAGTGCAGCTTCGACCGGGACGACCCGCGCTCGAGCCGGCTGGGGCTGCCCGACAGCCTGTTCAGCGCCGACTACTCCGACTTCGAGACCGAGATCAACGCGCTGCGCACCTATCAGGGCCAGAGCGACGTCTTCATCATCAACCCGCAGGGCACCATCCTCGCGCCGACCTTCGGCGGCGGTGCGAACTCCCTGGTCACCCAGGTGCTCGGCGACGACGCCATCATCTCAACGGACTTCGGCGGGAACCCGCCGTACGCGAAGATGCGCGCTGTCGCCCGCATCTGCTTCAGCCACTACCTGAAGCAGTCCAACGTCCTGTTCGTGATCGGCGGGAAGGCCAACAACACCGACATCTATGAGACTTTCCGCGCGATCGCCGATGCTCTGCGGGAGCATTTCGTCGAGCATGGTCCGACGCCGGTCTTCGTCGTCATCGGACGCGGTGGTCCCAAGCTGGTGCGCGGCATGGGCGCGTTCGCCGACACCATGGACGCGCTGGGGCTGCCGTACGCGGTCTTCGGCTTCGACTCGGCAATCAGCGAGGTCGTCAACTACGCGCAGAGAGTCAACACCTGGATGCAGGAGGGCGGCCGCGAGCAGCTCGCCGTACACATGAAGCTCGACCCCCAAGCCTGAGCGGGGCTCGAGCGCCCATCGTGTGCCTAAGTATCAACACATCGACGCCTCACATCGCGTGCACCACACATCGCGTGCCCAACACATCGCGTGCAAAGGAGCAGGTCATGAACAAGTCGGGCGTCGCGGGCTTCCCCTACTACGTCGGCATCGTGTCCCTCGCCCAGGTGGCGACCCCCGGGGACACCATCTGCGTGCTCAACATCCTGGGCACTGAGTCCCGGGAGGTCACCCCGGTGAGCCACGCCTACTCGGGAGGCAACGTGGTCTTCGGCACCTCGCCGGGGCACAAGGGTGAGGTGCTTGTCACCAAGGCGGGCAGCATCCCGGTCTTCGACAGCGTCCGGGAGGGACTTGACGCGGGGCACCGCTTCAACACCGGTGTCGTCTACCTGCCGCCGTCGGGTGTCCGGGACGGCGTGGCCGAGCTGATCCGGGTGAATCCCGAGCTGCAGAAGATCGTCATCCTGACCGAGAAGGTCTCCATCCACGACGCGCGCGAGATCCGGGCCTTCGCGCAGAGCAACGGAGTCGACGTCTTCGGTGCCAACTGCCTCGGCGTGGCGGACTCCTGGAACCAGGTCCGGATCGGCGGCGCCCTCGGCGGAGACCACCCGGAGGAGTCCCTGATCAAGGGCTCGGTGGCCATCTACTCCAACTCCGGCAACTTCACCACGACCATCGCCCAGTACCTCGCGACCGGGGGGTGGGGCACCACCACCCTCATCTCGAGCGGCAAGGACGTCTACATCCACTTCGCGGCCGACGAGTTCGCCAACGCCCTGGCCAACGACGACCGCTCCCGGGCCGCGGTGATGTACGTCGAACCGGGTGGCTACTACGAGCAGAACCTGAACCTGACCAAGCCGGTGGTGGCATGTGTCGTCGGGCGATGGAAGTCCAAGCTGACCCGAGCCGTCGGCCATGCCGGGGCGATGGGCGGCGCCGGTGACAACGCCGAGAGCAAAGAGCGCTGGCTGATGGAGGCCTTCGACGTCGATGCGATCTTCACCCCGGAGAACCCTGTCGCCTCGGCCAGGGGCGCCGTCGTCATCAACATCGCCCACATCCCGCTGGCCCTCAACAAGGTGGCGGAGCTCAACGGCTTCTCCCCGGACTTCCCGCCCACCGGGAACCTGGAGCTGAAGCCCTGGCTCGGGAACAACCAGGGCCTGGACCTGCCGCCCGAGGTGGACCTCCCCATTGCCCAGGCGATGGCTCCCTACGACCTGCAGATCGCCCATCTCAGGGCGCAGATCGGTGCCGTTGTCCCCAGGCAGTCCATGCGAGACAGCTCGGGAGCCACCAGGATGGACCCGGCGACGCAGATCACCAGCGTTCACGGGTACTCGGTGCTGGACCTGGCCCTCCTGCCGTTCGAGGTCAACCTGGCGTTGCCGCTGATCCACGAGACCATGCCCGAACGAGATCGCGCGCTGCTGCACATCGCCGTGGCTGCCGAGGCCAACCTCGTGGATGACCCGGCCCTGGCCGCGGCCGATGCCGCCCGCGCGGCCGGCAACGCCCCCAACCTGGTCCTCGCCGCGGCAGCGTGCATGATCGGGCCGGCCCGGGTCGAACCCGCGCTGCAGGCCGTCGACAGGTTGATCGACCTCTTCGGCGCCTCCGGCCTGCAGAACCCCTATGACGACGCCTTCGACCTCGGCGTGATCCCGGTCGACGACCAGACCCGGGCCCTCTTCCTGGTCGGCGGGCAGGAGCCCTCGGCGCGCGCCGAGGCCATGCTCGCGGCCGTCGATGCCCACGGCGGGCGCTCGGTCTTCCTCGCCTTTGTGCAGTCCCTTGACGGGCACGTCAGCCAGGATGGTGTCCTGGCGGCGATCGCCGCGACAATCGCCTGGGGACCGCTCATGCGAAAGCGCATCTCGCGGCTCACCGCCGCCACCCTGCCCTGGTACCTCCGTCTGTATGGCGTCATGATCGGCGCCACCTTCTCGGGCCCGCGACATCGGCCGGGCTCACTGGCCGACATCCCGGAGGCTGAGCTGCTCGGGCACACGACTCTGGCCGAGCTGGCCTTCCTGGCTCTGACCGGCAAGAAGCCGAATGACGGCGAAGAGCGCTCCCTGGAGATGCTCGTCGGCCTGCTCGTCTCCAACGGCCCCGGTGCCATCTCGGCTCAGGGTGCCAAGGGAGCGGTGTCCGCGGACGGTCCGCAGACGCCGGAGCGGGTGCAGGTCAACAAGGCGATGGTCGGCTTCCTGACGCACACCGGCTTCGCCCACGGTGGCAACGGCTTCGAGGGCATGGCGTTCCTGCTGGACCGGTTCGCGGCCGTCGATGTCGGCGATCCCACGGACCGCAACCACGGGTTGGACCTTAGGGCGATGGCAATGGCCTACGCGCGGGAGTACAAGCAGCAGAAGGCCCAGGCGAAAGAGCTGGGCGCGAGCGGTCCGCCGGCGCTACCCGGCGTCCATCACCCCGTGTTCAAGGGCAAGCCGGTCAACCACGACCCGCGAGAGCAGTTCGTCGCCGCCACGATGGCTGAGCGCGACGAGTACAACATCTTCCATGACTACTTCCGGGAGCTGGTGCAGGCACTGGCTGACGTCGGCGCCTCGCCCTACGTCTTCTGCATCAATGTCGACGGGATGATCGCCGCGCTGCTGCTGGCGTTGTTGTGGCCTGACTACCAGGCCGGACGCATCACCGAGCAGGAGCTGGAGACCGCGGCGTTCACGGTGTTCCTGCTGGGCCGGATGATGGGCGCGGCGGTTGAGATCGATGACCATCTCAACCGGGGCCGGAACATGGACACCCGAACTCCCGTCTCGCGGTGCAAGTTCGTCACCTGAGACCCCGGCCCACCGCTCACCCGTTCGCTCCGCTCCCGCTGGCACCGGGTCTCAAGGCACCCGGGGCATGGGGCCTGTCAGGTCTGGCGTTGGCGCGGCAGCACCACTTCTTCGTAGATGAGCAACAGGCCGGCAGCCACCGGCATCGCCAGGAGGGCGCCGAGCACGCCGGCCAGGGTGGCCCCGATCAGGGCTGCGACCACGGTGACGGCGCCGGGAACGGAGATCGTACGCTGCATGATCCTGGGCGCGATGACGTAGTTCTCCACCTGCTGGTAGACGACGTAGTAGATCAGTGCGATCACGGCTTTCTGCGGATCGTCGAACAAGGCGACCAGGCAGACCACAGCCGCCCCGAGCGACGCACCGACCATGGGGATCAGGCCAAGCACACCGACGACGACGGCCAGCACCGCGGCGTACTTGATGCCCACGATCGACATCATGATCCAGCTGGCGACTGCATTGATCGTCGCGACGGCCACCTGCCCGATGGCGTAGCTGCCGACGCGGCGCATGATCTCCTCGGACAGCGACTCGAAGCGTGGCCGACGTGAGCTGGGCACCATGCCGTATGCCGCGTCCTTCACCCTGGGCAGGGTGGACAGGAAATACAGAGTAAGCACCAGGACGGTCACGATCGCGAAGAATCCGGAGGCCAGTGCCTTGCTCGCCCCGAGCACCCCGCCGAAGACGCCACTCATGAAGCCGCTGTCGGTGACCAGCTTCTGGAACTCGCCCTGGACCTTGTCGAGCACCCGGTACTGACTGTCGAGGTCCTGGACGAACCGGTTGGCGAGCATGTTGTCGAGGTACTTCGGCGCATTGTCGGCCAGCAGGCCCCCCTGCTCGGCCACTGGCGGCACGACGAGGAACCCGAGCGCGGTGAACGCGGCGACGACCCCGGCGAAGACGATCGCCACCGAGTGCGAGCGTCGCATCCCGCGCTTGCCCAGCGCCTCGACCAGAGGGTTGAGGGTCAGGGTCAGGAAGAACGCGACGATCAGCAAGGTGATGACCTGGGTCAGCTGGCCGAGCATCTTGTACAGGCCATAGGCGACGAACACGCCCAGGGCCCCGATGAACCCGACATAGAACGGCGACTGCCGGTTGAGTGGTCGTCCCGCGGTCCCGAAGTCGCGGCGCCTGCCCGGCTCGGGCGGGTCGCCTTCCAGCGGCAGGGTGTCCGTCAGCAGGCCGCCCTCGGGCGCGCGTTCGGTTCCTTCTGCCGACTCGTCCTCCCGAGTCTCCCGCGGCGGGGTCGGCGCATTGTTGGCGCGCAGGATCTCGCGCTGCCGCCGACGAAAGTCGGACCATCGTTTCAACATCGGTAGTGGCCTCCGGCGTCGAGCCTAACGATCCCCGCGCGCACCAGCCCACGTCGGGCCCCGGCGATCCGTTCGCCGGGGCCCTCGTGGTCAGTCTCTGGTGCTCCGCTACTCGACCTTGCCCATCACACGCTTCACGAAGGGTGCGCCAGCGATGGCAACGAGGCCGGCGACGCCCACGTAGATCGCCACGCTGCTGAACACCGCGCCCGCCGACTTGTTCTCGAGCGTTCCTGCCGTCAGGCCGGCGAACAGGTTGCCGAGCGCTGCGGCCACGAACCACAGTCCCATCATCTGGCTGATCCGGTCCCGGGGCGCGAGCTTGGTGATGGAGGACAGCCCGACCGGGGAGAGACACAGCTCGCCGGCGGTGTGCAGGAAGTAGGTCACGACCAGCCAGGTGATCGCCACCGAGCCCTTGCCGCTCGCGCCGGCGGCACCCCAGGCCAGAACGAAGAAGCCGACCGACAGGCCCAGGAGGCCCATCGCGAACTTCATCGGGATGGACGGGTTGCGGTTCCGGTGCGCCAGCCAGGTCCAGGTGTAACCGAACACCGGGGCGAGCAGGATGATGAAGATCGGGTTGACGTTCTGCAACCACGACGTCGGCATCTCCCAGCCCAGGATGTTGCGGTTGGTGAGCTCGTCAGCGAACAGGTTCATCGAGGAGCCGGCCTGCTCGAAGCCGGACCAGAAGATCGCGGCGAGCACGAAGAGCCAGACGATGACAAGGATGCGACGCTTGTCCTCACGCCCGTACCCGCCGCGCAGCAGCAGGAAGAGGAAGTAGGCCGCCGCGATCGCCACGATGGCGTATCCCAGCCAGAGGGCCACGTCGGTCACCCCGACGGCGATGGCGCCTGAGACTCCCAGCCAGGTCAGCAGACCCACTGACGCCAGCACGGTCGCGGTGACTGCGTAGAACTTGCGCGACAGCGCCGCCTTCTGAGCGACGTTGTCGGAGTCCGTGTGCAGGCCGGCGTCACCGAGGTACTTGGTGCCCATCCTGTACTGGACGAGGCCGATGAGCATGCCGAAGCCTGCGGCGGAGAAGCCCCAGTGGTAGTTGATCTTCTCGCCGAGGGTGCCACAGATGAACGGACCCATGATGGCGCCCATGTTGATGCCCATGTAGAAGATCGAGAAGCCTGCATCCCGCCGCGCGCCGAGATCCTTTGCGGCAGAACCCTCCGGGTCCTTCACCCCCAGAACGCGTGCCCGCATGTCATACAGCTGGCCGACGATGCACGAGACATTGGGCTTGAGCAGCCCGGTGCCCACGATGATGAAGAACAACCCGGCGAAGAAGGTGGGCAGGACCGGCAGGCCGATCAGCGGGGCGGCGAGGGTGAAGTGCCCCGTGGCGATGACGCAGCCGCCGATGAAGACCGTGCGTTGCTGACCCCACAGCTTGTCGGCGACCCAGCCGCCGGGAAGGGCGAGCAGGTAGACCAGCGAGGTATAGAGGCCGTAGATGGCCGTGGATGTCTTGACGTCCATCCCCAGGCCGGCGTTGGCGCCGCTGGCCGCCGCGGTCATGAACAGCACGAGCAGAGCCCGCATGCCGTAGTAGCTGAACCGCTCCCACACTTCGGTGAAGAAGAGAGTGGACAGGCCACGAGGATGGCCGAACCGCATGCCTTGGTCAGGTGTCTGCCCGACGTCGGGCGTCTCCAAGATTGTGCTGGCCATCGTGTGGCCTCTCAATCGCTTGGGTGCTGCGCCTCCGGCAGACTGTTGTCCGCCTTGGCGAGGCCCCAAAGGGTGAAGACCGCGCGATTGTAGAGTAGCGAGAGAGAGTTCGGGAGTCTAATTGGCCTCTTATCTCAACCCTTGGTCAAAAATCTCTATATCACGCGTCACTAAACCGGTTGATCGCGGGTAGCAGCTCCTCACGTTTCACAAGATCCGTGGCTCCGAGACCGGTTTGCGGTGCCAGGGCGAGCACGCCCACCTTGCCCTGGTGCAGGTTGCGGTGGACGTCGTACGCCGCCTGACCGACCTGGTCCAGGGAGTACGTCTTGCTCAGCGTCGGGTGGATGAGCCCGCGGTGGATCAGGTCGTTGGCCTCCCACGCCTCGCGGTAGTTGGCGAAGTGCGAGCCGACGATGCGCTTGAGGCTCATCCACAGGTAGCGGTTGTCGTACTCATGCATGAACCCCGAGGTCGATGCGCAGGTCACGATGGTGCCGCCCCGGCGGGTGACGAAGACGCTGGCGCCAAAGGTCTCACGGCCCGGGTGCTCGAAGACGATGTCGGGGTCCTTGCCACCGGTCAGCTCGCGGATCTTGGCGCCGAGGCGCTTCCACTCGCGCGGGTCCTGAGTGTTCTGGTCCTTCCAGAACCGGTACCCCTCACCGGTGTCGCTGCTCCGGTCGATGACGAGCGTGGCGCCCATCTTCCGGCAGATCTCGGCCTTGTCGGGGCTGGAGACCACACAGATCGGGGTGGCGCCGGAGGCGAGCGCCATCTGGGTGGCGTACGACCCGAGCCCACCGCTGGCGCCCCAGATGAGCACGACGTCGCCGAGCTTCATCCCGGCACCGTTGCGGGAGACCAGCTGGCGGTATGCCGTGCTGTTCACCAGCCCGGGCGAGGCGGCCTCCTCCCACGTCAGATGCTTGGCCTTGGGCATCAGCTGGTTGGCTTTGACCAGTGCTAGGTCGGCCAGGCCGCCGAAGTTCGTCTCGAATCCCCAGATGCGCTGTTCCGGGTCCAGCATCGTGTCGTTGTGACCATCGGCGTTCTCGAGCTCCACGGACAGGCAGTGGGCGACGACCTCGTCGCCGGGCTGCCAGGCGTTGACACCGGGGCCGGTCCGCAGGACGACGCCGCACAGGTCGGAGCCGACCACGTGGTAGGGCAGGTCATGCTTCTTGGTCTGCGGCGAGAGCCGGCCGTAACGCTCGAGGAAGCTGAAGGTCGACACAGGCTCGAAGATCGAGGTCCACACCGTGTTGTAGTTGATGGCGCTGGCCATCACGGCCACGAGCGCCTCGCCCGGGCCGAGCTCGGGGACGTCGACCTCCTCGACGTGCAGGCTCTTGCGTGGGTCCTTGTCCCGGCTGGCCATGCCGGCGAACATGCCGACCTCGTCCTTGTGCACCGTCACGGCGCGGTATCTCGCCGGGATCTCCAGCGCTGAATAGGTCTCTGGCGATCGGTCACCTGAGAGGATCGCATCGCGGATGGCCTGCATCGTGGTACTCCTCAGAACGGGCGGGCAGGTCGGAACCTGCTGTCGGGGCTGAAACTCCCTGTGCATAAACACTTGCTGAAACGTCGTGCCGGCTGAAACGTCGGGCTGGCTGAAACGTCGGGCTGAACGCTTTACTGGCTGAAACGCTGTAATGGATGAAACGCTGTACTGGCTGAAACTACTTGTGAGCGGGCCGCAAGGGGAAGGCCATCTCACTTTCAGCCCGGCGTGACGTGGCTCACCGCTGTCACGCCGCGTCATCCCAGTTCAGGACCGTACCTGCTCTGCGCATGCCAGACTGTAGGCAGGTGAGCGGTGTGACGCTGAGCCAGCCAGGGTTTGAGGAGCGTGGTGAGGCGACGTCTCGCATGGTCAGCCGCAGTCCTGAGCTCCGTGGCCCTGATCGTGGCCCTGATCTCGGCCACGGCAACCGCGACACCGGAGGCGCAACCAGGCCTGCTCACCAGCCCCGGCTGGCGAGTCACCCAGGACGTTCCCGGGCCGGTTCCCCGCGGCCCGAGCGCCGATACCGCGTGGCTGTCCCGGGGTTCGGTCCCGGGCAAGGGCACCCGCTGGGAGCCGATGGTCCGCACGGCCCTGCTCGACCTGCGTCAGCTCTCCGAGCCGAACGGGGCTGTTGCGGCAGGGCCCGGGGGTCGCTGGAACTACGCCTGGCCCCGTGACACGGCCTTCGTCGCGGTGGCGCTGGCCCGATCAGGTCATCACCCGGAAGCGTTGCAGGCGTTGACGTTCCTGCAGAAGGCACAGCTGGGGGATGGTGGCTTCGAGGCGCGCTACCTCCTGGACGGCAGTGGCCCGCCCGATGATCGCGCTCGCCAGTCCGACGGCGCGGGCTGGGCGTTGTGGGCCGCCTGGGAGGTCAGCCGGGCCATCAGCTCCGCGGACGCCGTGGGTCATTCCCCGGCGGCCCTGCGTCCGTTGCTCGACAACGCCACGGGCTTCGCTCTGGCCACCACCGACGACGGTCGCCGGCTCCCGGCGGCATCTCCGGACTACTGGGAGACGGGGGTCCGGCGCACGACCCTGGGCACGGTGGCGCCGTTGCTGGCCGGTCTTGCGGCGAGCCAGAGGATGTATGCCGCGCTGGGCGAACGTGCGCTCGCTGAGCGTTCCGGGGCTGCGGCTGCGCGACTTCGCACCCTGGTCATCGAAAGGTTCGCCGGCGGCTACGAGCGCTTCGGCTCCGCCTCGTTCGGCTCACTGCGGGTCGGTGGCGGCGGCCTGGATGCCGCTGTGACCTTCCTCATGCCGCCGTTTGCCGGGACACCGTCGCCGCAGGTGGTAGACGCCTGGACGCGGTACCAGACCGACGCGCTGCGGTCCGCCGGCGGTCTGGCCCCGGGATCACAGTGGAAGCAGGACGGGATCTCATGGACGCCGGAGACCGCCCTGGTCGCCTACACGGCTGCCATGAGCGGCCGGCCGGCCGTCGCGGCGCACTGGATGGACTGGCTCGGCGCCCACCGTCCCGAAGGGGGCAGCCTGCCCGAGAAGGTGCTCGCCAACGGCGCCCCGGCCGGCCCGGCGCCCCTGGCCTGGACAGCGGCCCTGGTCGTCCTGACGGCAGCCGGTCCCGAGCCGACGAACGAGCCGACGAACGGTCCCTGAGCCGCAGAGCCGCGCCTGCGGGGAGCCGTGCTGGTGCGGTTGGCTCAGTGGGTGGGGGAGGCGGCCGGTTCGACGAGCTCGACCAGGATCCCGCCGGCGTCCTTGGGGTGGATGAAGTTGATCCGGCTGTCCGCGGTGCCGCGACGCGGTGCATCGAACAGCAGGCGCACTCCACGCTCACGCAAGGTCGCCGACACCGCGTCGACGTCAGCGACCCGGTAGGCCACCTGCTGGAGTCCGGGGCCGGATCGGTCCAGGAACTTGGCGATGGTCGACTCCGGTGTCAGCGGCGCGAGAAGCTGGACGCACGAGCCGGACTCGCCCACGGCCATCATCGCCTCGCGGACACCCTGGTCTTCGTTGACCTCTTCGTGCTGGAGGGTCATCCCGTAGGTGTCCCGGTAGAAGGCGATCGCCACATCGAGGTCGGGCACCGCCACGCCAACGTGGTCGATCGCGGTGAACAGGTCGGCAGGTTGCTGGGTCATGTGACCAGCCTAAACGCGTCGGGCAGTGCCCCTCCGACCGGCCCGGAGCGGTCGGCGTGGCGACCATCACCCCCCCTCGCGGGCGCGGCTTGGCTAGGATGACGGCGAACCCGGTTTGATCGCACTTTTTGGCCTGTCCAGTACACATCCCTTGTCGTTGGAGGTACCTCTCATGACCGAACGTCTCGTATCTGTGATCGTTGCCGGAGCGCGCACCCCGTTGGGTCGCATGCTCGGCTCCCTGAAGGACTTCTCCGGAGTGGATCTCGGTGGCGTGGCCATCAAGGGCGCCCTGGAGAAGGCCGGCCTGCGGGGCGACCAGGTCGGCTACGTGATCATGGGCCAGGTGCTGACCGCCGGCGCCGGCCAGATCCCGGCACGCCAGGCCGCGGTCAAGGCCGGTATCCCGATGACCGTGCCGGCGCTGACCATCAACAAGGTCTGCCTCTCGGGGATCGACGCGATCGCCCTGGCAGACCAGCTGATCCGGGCGGGTGAGTTCGAGATCGTCGTGGCAGGTGGTCAGGAGTCGATGTCCAACGCTCCGCACCTTCTGGAGAAGAGCCGTGCGGGCTTCAAGTACGGCGACGTCACCATGCACGATCACATGGACCGCGACGGTCTGTGGGACTCGTTCACCGACCAGGGGATGGGTCTGCTGACCGAGGCCGGCAACACCGGCGACGTGCAGTTCACCCGCGCCGCGCAGGACGAGTTCTCCGCCCGTAGCCACCAGCTCGCCGCGCGCGCCTGGAAAGACGGGTTGTTCGACGACGAGGTCGTCGCGATGTCGATTCCTCAGCGCAAGGGTGACCCGATCGAGTTCAAGATGGACGAGAGCATCCGCGCGGACACGACCACGGAGAGCCTGGCCAAGCTGCGCCCCGCATTCAGCAGGGACGGCTCCATCACTGCCGGTTCCTCATCCCCGATCTCCGACGGCGCCGCAGCCGTCGTGGTGATGAGCAAGGCGAAGGCGCAGGAGCTGGGTCTGACCTGGCTCGCCGAGATCGGCGCCCACGGCGTCGTGGCCGGCCCGGACTCCACGCTGCAGAGCCAGCCTGCGCAGGCCATCGCGGCGGCCTGTGCGAAGGAGGGCATCAGCCCCGCCGACCTGGACCTGGTCGAGATCAACGAGGCCTTCGCCGCTGTCGGTCTGGCGTCCACGAAGCTTCTCGGGATCGACGCGGACAAGGTCAACGTCAACGGAGGCGCGATCGCCATCGGGCACCCCATCGGTATGTCGGGGGCCCGGATCACCCTGCACCTCGTCCTGGAGCTCGCACGCCGTGGCGGCGGAGTGGGTGCGGCCGCACTCTGTGGCGGCGGTGGGCAGGGAGACGCACTGATCGTGCGCGTCCCGCAGCAGTGACCCCAGGCCGACTCCAGGGTTGGTTCCAAGGCCGGCCCTCAGGGTCGGCTCCAGCTATGACCTCACCACTGACGGGACCGCTGAACTCTCCATGATGGCAAGCAGAACCGTTGATGTCCCTGCCCTGGTCGAAGCGGCCAGGGCAGGGGCACCTCGTGCCGTTGCCCGGCTGATCTCGCTCGTCGAGGATGGCCACCCG
>DASVKO010000002.1:0-17144 GCA_036385355.1 Dermatophilaceae bacterium | reverse complement strand
GGCGAAGTTCCGAGTCCGGTCTAGTCCGCACGTCGTTTCTCGAGTGAGTCCGCTCGTGCTGCCAGCACCACTTCAACGGCAGCGCGGGCGGACTCATCTGTGTCCGGCCACATGTGGCCATAGCTGTCCCCATCCGCCGCGCGGACAGCGTGATCCCGGATGGCAGACCTGCGTTGCCCAGACTAGGTTCGGGATCATGGGTAGTTCCGCAGTATTCAGCGACCGCCGGCAGGGCATCCCGTTTGAAGACCGGCGGCGAAGTCCCCTTATCGAAGAGCGACGCCAGGGTCCCCTGTTCGAAGAGCGACGCCAAGGCCCTGCGGACCGCCGACTGCCGAGGGTCAACGGGGATCTGCAGGGCGTCGCTGACGGTATCCATCGTGAGTTCGACGGGCGTCTTGATCGGCGGGTGGTGGACGAGTGCCTGAGCCGGGTGGGAGCCAAGTTCGACGACGCCAAGGTCCGCTCCTTCGTTCCCCTGTTGGTTCGCCGCTATGTGCGCGACGAGCTGGGCGACTCCCCGGCTACCCCTTGACGCTCCGTCCCCCCGGTGTGGGCATGTCCTCTCCGGCGGATGACTCCGCCGAGCTGCGCGCTGCCTACGTGGCGACGAGAAGCCTCCTGGGCACGCGGGACGCCCTTGCGGCACAGCGAGTGGTGGTCGCCCTGTGCCACGCGCTTGGGGCCCAGGTGGCGCCCGCCGACGCGGAGGTGCCCGACTCGGTGCCGATGGACATCTCCCTTGGTGAGGGGCCGCCCCTCCTGCCGGTGACGGGTGACCCGCGTGTTCGGGCTCTGCTGGTGCGCTACCTGGCGCCCGCAGTGCTCGACGCCCGCTCGGCGGTGGAACGCGGCCGTACCGCGCAGCGGCTCCTGCAGATGGCGACCATCGATGTGCTGACCGGGGTCTGGGGCCGCCAGTCGCTCATGTTCGCCATCAACCATGCCCGGCCGGGAGACTGTGTGGCGCTCATCGACATCGACCACTTCAAGACCGTCAACGACACCCTCGGACAGACGCGGGCGACACCACCCTGGTCGACTTTGCCGCACACCTGCGCGGCGCGGTCCGAGACCGGGACATCGTGGGCCGCTACGGCGGTGACGAGTTCGTGGTGCTGTTCCAGGCCACGGCCCTTGATGGTGCCTGCGCAGTGCTGAACCGGTTGCGAGATTCGTGGTCGGGGTCTTTGTTCCTGCCGGTCACGTTCAGCTCGGGGATCGCCAGCGTGCTCGAGTCAGAAAGCGACCCGGAGCAGGCAGGCAAGATCGCCATGGAGGCCGCCGATGACTTGATGTACGAGGCCAAGGCAGCCGGACGCGACCGGGTGGAGTGTCGGGCCACCACGAACCCACGTCACGTCCGGTCTGAAGGGGACTGGGGTGTGACGGCACTGACCGTGGCTGCGGGTGGCCGGTGATAGACGTCGATGCCTACCTCGCGCGGTACCTCGCCGCGGTGCACGATGGCGACCGACGGGAGGCCATCGACGTCGCCCTCGCACTGGTCCAGCAGGGCATCTCGGCGGATCGGGTGATCACCGACCTGCTCTCGCGGGCCCAGACCGAGATCGGGCTGGGTTGGCAGGAGGGGCGCTGGAGCGTGGCGACGGAGCACCGCGCCTCCGATATCACCGAGTCGGCGCTGCACGCTGTGGTTCAGAACGCGCTGAGCGCGCCGGGGGCGGTCCGCGAAGGCTCCGGTAGTCGGGTCGTCGTTGCCTGCAGCGAGAGCGAATGGCATGTCCTGCCCGGACGGATGGCAGCAGGTGTCCTGCGGCTGCGTGGCTTCGATGTCACCTTCATCGGGCCGTCGGTCCCCGCGGACGAGCTCCCCGGCTTTCTAGACGACGACCTGCCCGGTACGGTCGCCCTCACGTGTTCCATGCCGATGTCACTGGTTGGGGCGTGGCGCTCGATCAGCGCCCTGCGGGCCATCGGCATGACCATCGTGTGCGGAGGTCGAGGGTTCGGGTCGGACGGTCGATGGGGTCTTGCCCTGGGAGCCGACCACTGGGCGCCCGACTTCGCTGCGGGAGCCGACATTCTGTTCTCAGTGTTGGACGACCCCACGCCTGCGCCACGCCAGCCTGCCGGGGCGCCCGAACGTATCGCCGAGATACGGATCCTGTCGCGCATGCACGAGACGCTGGTGGATGAGGCGACCGAGTCCGCGTGGGCGACCTGGTCCGTGACCCCCAACAGCGACGCCGCGATGCGAGAGACGCGCGAGGGCCTGGCAGCCACGCTCCGCGTCATCGCCGCTGCCACCCTGGTTGACGATCTGAGCCTGGTCACCGAATACGCGCACTGGTTCGGGGAGGTGCTTGCCGGGCGCGGGCTGCCCCGGTCCTTCGTCTCCACGTCCTTCGAACTGCTCCAGGGTGTCCTGCCCCCGGAGCTTGCCCACGCCAACGACGCAGCCAGGGGTGGCGTCGGGGCCTTGTCGATCTGACCGGAAGCCATTCGTACAGAGGGTGAGAAGCCCAGTCGTCAACTCCCTCGGAGCCCTCAGTGGGAGTCTCCCCCTCCGGTGCGCTGTGGCACGACTCCTACCCTGCGCAGCTCACGGCTGCAGGCGTGGTTTCCCTTGTCGCCGCCGGGTTCGTCTGGCGCGACAGCAAACAGACGGTCCAGCTGTACCTCAGAGACTGACCGCCAGTCAGCCGTCACCCGCCCACACCTGAGGCGATGAAGTTTTCGGATGTCGACTCCTGAAGTACAGGACACGGCGCGGTTTGGCGGATAGCCACATGTGGCCAGTCGTGATGGCTTCTTGTGACCAACTTCGGGTCATAACCGCCGGAAAGCCTCAAATCGGAACATCTCCGGTGACACAGTGAAATTGCGACGTCGTCATGACGGATTCTGCTGAAGTTCTTTGAGGCTTGGACCGCGGTGAACAACCGCGAACGGATGGGGAGATGGGTGGACCGTGAATCAGATACCTGACCTGACGGTGGTGGCCGAGGTAGCAGCGAACACGATCACAGCGGCCCACGGGCGCGACCATGATCATGCGCGCAGCGTGCAGTACTGCCATCCGCACGCTGTGCAGGTCGTCTACCTGGGCCGCCGCGCGCTGGCCGTGTGTCACGACTGCCGGTCGGACTCGGGGTTCCTCCCGTCAAAGGAGGCCGAGCGCCTCGCCGACGGGCACCGGGACGAGACTCGCTCGCCGAGCGCTTCCCTGGCGCTCGCAACAGCGAGCTGAACGCGTCGCCCGGGACGGGCGATCGCCGTTCTGCCAGCACGAGCAGTGCCCCAGCTCCTCGTCTCTGAGCAGGGCACCGCCGGGATGAGGTTTCCGGGTCTCTAACGGGTGTCGCGGTTGGCGTCCACCCAGTCCGCGGCCGCGAACAACGCACGAGCGACAGACCGCGCGTGCGCCGTGGTCAGGTACTCGTCATGGTCGGCGGACATGTACACGCCAACATCGCCATCCTCGTTCTGCACCGCGGCGACGTCGGCCGAGAAACCGGCCTCACCTCGCATAGGTGGCCAGTGCGGCCCGAAGTGCTTGGACGGTTCGACTTCCCCGTCGGGATGCTTGGTGTGGCACCAGCTCGGGCACGTTGTGGAGGTCATACCAGTAGTCTGCGCCAACCCGAGAGCTGAAGGAGAAAGGGGGGGTATATCTCCCACCCGAAACCACCGAGTCCCTCAGATGTCAGCCTCGGCCCACACCACCACATCTCCGTCCGATCCTCGGTGGAGGTCATGATTCCGGTGGACCTGTTCCCACCATGTCTCCGCACGCGAGCCGGGAAAACACCGCACGGTCGCGAGACCCCGGTCAGTGACCGATCTCGCGGATACCCACCCTGCCAAAGACGTTCGGCCAGAGTCGGGGACGCGAGGCGGAGTCGGCCACAGGGATCCGGGTGATCCCTCTGAGCGTCGACGATGCCATGGATGCCAACGCCGTGATCGACGGCACCGGCGATGTTGAACCCGCTGAGGCGGCCTTCATCCTCGATCTGAGGGGCGTTCTCGACCTCACCGAAGACCTTGATGTCTCCGACGGCTCCGACCTCTTCCGCGTCATCGCCCGCAGCTGAAGCCTTGACCCGTTGTACACGCTCAGGTCCAGCCGCAGACCCGACCCGGCCAGCATCCCCGCGGCGGTGTACTGCCAGAACGTGTAATGCTTCCAGCCACCGACCAGGACGGGTCGGCGGACCCCATAGCTGGCCAACCACAGGGGGTACCCGGTGAAGTATGCCGAGTTCCTCATCTGAAGCCTCCAGAAGTCCCCGTAGGTGTAGATGATCGGAGTGCGCCCAGTCAGCTTCTCCGTCCGGTCCAGCCAGGTCTTCACCCATCGCGACAGCTGGGTCGGATTCAGGTTCCCGGCGTCTTCGAGGTCCAGGACGGGCGGCAGGTTGTCCGGTCCGCCGAGGCTTCCGGTGACGCGGATGAAGAAATTCGCCTCCGCGGTGGCGTCCGCACTGATCTGGGCGTTGGTCACGCCGTTCGGCCGGGCATAGTGGTACGGGCCCCGGATCAATCCGTGGCGTCGGGCCGCGGCGAAGTCCGAGGCGAATCTCGGGTTGACGTAGTCAAGCCCTTCAGTGGCCTTGATGAAGGCGAACGACGCGCCGCCGACGCGATGTATGACGCCCCAGTTCACGGTGGCGCGGTTGTCGTGGTTGTTGCTTGACACATCAGGACCGTGAACTCCCGCAGCCGCCACGCCGGCGCTGGTTGCCATCACCGCGACGACAAGGACTGCTGCTGCGCCGGCACGAAACAGGGCCAGCCGGGTGCCTGCGGTCAGGGGACCCACGAGCCGCATCAGGGAAGTCCGCCGTCGGCGGTGAGGTTGGCCGGCGGGCTCACGGCCAGGGGCTGCGGACGGCATCTCATGGCTGAAATGGCCATCTCGGGCGTCTCCTTCTGTGTTGGGCGCAACACAGATCAGGAGTCAGAGGGGAGGAGCAATCCGTGCCAGGTGGACTTCAAGAGTGCGCCAGGGTCTCCGTCCGTACATGCGTTTTGGCAAAACCCGGAGTCTGCTGGCGGCTCAGGCTCTTCCCCAATGTGTCCGGCAGGAGGATCCTGAGAGACAGCCAAAATCCCGCCACGAGCATCGGAGGACGTCATGAAGGCACAGGTCGGCGACCGCATCATCCTGGCGGGCACGAGGGTTGACGATCCGGTGCGCGACGGCGAGGTGCTGGAGGTCAAGGGCATCGACGGGGGTGCGCCATACACGGTCAGATGGAGCGACGGGCACACCGGTCTGGTCTACCCCGGTCCTGGCGCGGTCATGAGGGTGGAGAGCGGGAAGGACACCGGGAGCACCGTTCAGAAGGCGCAGGCCAAGACGTGGCGCGTCCAGGTGTCGGTGGTTGAGATGGGGGACAACACGCGCGCCACTGCCATGCTCATCTCGGACGAGGCCGGCGAGGTCCGCGGGCAGGGCGACAGCCACCGCAGCCCCAAGGACGAGCCCAGGGGGACGATCGGCGACGAGGTAGCCGTGGCGCGGGCCCTCCGGCACCTCGCGGACTCGCTGCTGGCCCGCGCCGAGTCAGACATCGAGGCGGCGACCGGCACGGACGCCTACGTGCGCCCGTTGTAGATCGGAGACGTTGTCCGGAGACGTCGATCGGTGACGTCGGTCAGAGACGCCAGCGCCCGACGCTGATGCCTACTGCGGGCGATCAGGAGTCGTATGCCGTCGTGACGGCACTGCGCAAGGCGGCGCGCGGCCAGCGCGGGGCGAGCAGGACGATGGCCAACAGGCTCGCGGTCGCACAGGTGGCGACCGCAGTAGCCGGGCTCGTGTGCTCGGCGAGGTAGCCCGCGACGAGAAACGCGACACCACTCGCGGCGACGGACAGCGCCCCGCCCAGGCCGAAGACCCTGCCGCGCATCTCCGCAGGAACGACCAGCGAGAACGTGGACTGCAGCGGCAGCATGAAGGCCTGCAGCACTCCGCAGGCAAACCAGAAGAGCCAGGTGATCGGAACCGGCGGGGCGAAGACGGTCACCACCAGCGGCAGGGGCATCAGCAGTGCCATGACGATGATCCGGGAGTTCTGGCGCTCGGGCTGCCAACGTCCGACCATCAGCAGCCCCACCACGGCACCGACGATGGGGGCCGCCATGAGCAGACCGCCCAGACCTGTTGACCCCGTCTGGTCCTGTGCGTACGCGATCGCCACCGCCTCCGGTGCCGCCATTGCCCACACCGAGCACAGGCTGAGCGCGAGCAGAGACACCAGGACCGGGTGCCGGAAGAGATAGGTGGCGCCCTCGCCGATGTCGCGGAAGAACCCGACGATGCCGGCGGACGGCGTGCCGCGGACGGCCTGGGCCTTCACGACCACGGTGATGACCACGGCGGAGATCAGGAATGTGGCGAGGTCGAACCACAGCCCGCGAACGGCTCCCACCCATGCCACCAGGATCCCGCCGAGGGTCAGGCCGATCGCCTGGTTGACCTGTTCACTCATGGTGCCCAGAGCCAGCGCACGGGAGTAGAGCCGACGATCACGGAAGAGGTCCGTCATCAGGATCTGGCTGGAGGAGACGGCCGGCCCACCGGCGAGCTCGATCAGGAAGAGCAGCGCGAACAGCGTCAACAGCGTCCGGGACTCAACGGTCTGACCGGGAATGGCCTGGTAGGTGCTCACGGCGAGGATCAGGGCGCCCACCAGTACAGCCCGCAACAGGTGCGCGACGATCAGGACGTACTTGTAGGGAACCCGGTCAGCGATCGGCGCAAGGAGGCTGCGTCCGAAGATGCTCGGCAGCAGGCTGACCGCGAATGTGGCCGCGGCTGCGAACGGCGACCCGGTCTGATCCAGGACGAAGGCGGCAACCACCACCCTCGCCAGGTAGTCGCCCCACGTCGACAGGGCGGCCGCGAGGAAGATCGCCAGGTAGCCGCGGGTCCGGAACACCTCGGAGTAGGGGGGCATGGCACCGCCGCCACCTCGCTCCTGCTGGGTCCCATCCATCCGGCGGCCGCCCACCTCTCTAGTCCGACTCGTAGAAGCTGACATTGACAGCAGCCCGCGCGCGCCGGGCCAGGCGCCGATAGGCCTCTGCCAGCTCAGCACCCGACCCGGCCTCGCGACCCACGATCCGTCCGATGCCATCGGCGTCCCGAAGGTCGCTGGGCAGGGTGTCGACGGGTCGCCCGCGCCACAGGACCGAGGCGTTGCGCAATGACGAGGCGAACGTCCAGGCCGTGCTCATCGTCTCGACGTCGGCGGGCGGGATCAGGCCCGCCCGGCCCGCCGCAGCCAGGGCGGCCAGAGTCCCGGTCGTCCGGAGTCCCTCGATCTCATAGCCGTGACGAAGCTGCGCGAGCTGAGCCGTCCACTCGATGTCGGAGAGGCCGCCCAGGCCCAGCTTGAAGTGCGTCTTGGGGTCGGCTCCGCGAGGCAGGCGCTCGGACTCCATCCTCGCCTTGAGCATGCGGATCTCTCGTATGGCGTGTGTCGACACTCCTCCCTGAGGCCACCTGATCGGGTCGATCAGCTCGCAGAAAGCCCGCCCCAGATCGGCGTCGCCGGCCACGGGGGCGGCGCGCAGAAGGGCCTGGGCCTCCCAGGTGAGGGACCAGCGCTCGTAGTAGGCTGCGAACCCCCGGAGCGAGCGCACCATCGGCCCGCTCTTGCCTTCGGGCCGCAGATCGGGATCGATGGCCAGCTGCGGGTCCGGCCCGGCCAACCCCAGCAGACGCCTGACCTCCTGGACCACCAACGTGGCCATCCTCTGTGCGTCGGTCTCGTCCACACCGTCGTCAGGACGGTGCACGAACATGACGTCGGCGTCTGAGCCGTAGCCCATCTCACCACCGCCAAGGCTGCCCATACCCACGACAAGCAGCGTGGTCACCAACGGCCTCCCGGTCTCTTCCTCGACCCGTCTGGTGGCGATCTCGAGAGCGGACTGCAAGGTGGCACAGGTCAGGTCGGTCAGAGCCGCGCCGACCCCCGCAAGGTCCAGCTGGCCTGTCAGGTCGGCGACCGCGATACGGAAGAGCTCGAGGCGTCGCAGGACGCGCGCCGCGGTCATCGCATCATCCGCTGTGTGCTTGCGGCGGGTCGCCGCCTGCATCGTGGACAGGAGCCTCTCGCGACTGCGGGGCCTGGTGCCCTCGGCATCGCCCAGCATGGCAACGGACTCAGGCGCCCGGATGAGCAGGTCCGCGGCATACCGGCTTCGGGCCAGCACGTGCGCAAGTCGCTCGGCGGCGCTGCCCTCGTCGCGGAGCATCCGCAGATACCAGTGGGTCGATCCCAGGGAGTCGCTGATCCGCCGGAACGCCAGCAGACCTGCGTCCGGATCAGCCTCGTCGGCGAACCAGCCGAGCATGACCGGTAGAAGCGTCCGCTGGATCGCTGCTCGCCTGCTGAGGCCGGCGGTCAGGGCCTCGAGGTGGCGCATCGCCCCAGCCGGGTCGCGAAAGCCCAACGCTGCCAGACGCTCTCGCGCGGCCTCGGGGGTCAGCCGCGCCTCGGTGCTGCTGAGCCTGGCGGCTGCGATGAGCAACGGGCGGTAGAAGAGCCGCTCATGGATCCGCCGCACCTCACGCGCCTGCGCCTGCCACTGGGTGACCACGGCGGATGCAGGCTCCCTGCGATGGCCGATGGCCCTGCCGAGCCGCCGCAGATCCGTCTCCGCACTGGGCATCAGATGAGTCCGCCGCAGCCGGAACAGCTGGATCCTGTGCTCGAGGGTGCGCAACAGCCGGTACGAATCGTCCAGGACTGCCGCATCCTCACGTGCCACGTAGCCGCCCCGGGACAGCGCAGCCAGCGCCTCCAGGGTCGTGCCCGATCGCAGCGTCATGTCCGTGCGACCGTGGACGAGCTGGAGAAGCTGGACACTGAACTCGACATCGCGCAGACCGCCCGGGCCGAGCTTGAGCTGGCGCGCGGACTCGGCTGCCGGGACATGCTCCTCCACCCGGCGGCGCATCGCCTGAACGTCCTCGACGAAGTTGTCGCGACTGGCCGCCTGCCAGACCAGCGGGCTGACCGCCGCCAGGTACTCGCCGCCCAGGTCCGCGTCCCCCGCTACGGTCCTCGCCTTGAGCAGGGCCTGGAACTCCCACGTCTTGGCCCACCGCTGGTAGTAGTGCAGGTGGCTGGCAACGGTTCGGACCAGCGGCCCGTTCTTGCCCTCGGGTCGCAGTCCGACGTCCACCGGCCAGAGCGTGCCCTCCGACGTGGACGCCGAGCAGACCCGGATCAGGGCGGTGGCCAGCTGGGTGGCAATGGCCAGCGCGGCCGTCTCATCCTCATCAGCGACGTCGCCGCCGACCGGTTCGGCCACGAAGATGACGTCGACGTCGGAGACGTAGTTGAGCTCCCCTCCCCCGCACTTGCCCATGCCGATGACCGCCAGCCGGCAGGTGTCCGCGCCCGGTCCGACCTCCGCCCGGGCGATCACCAGGGCTGCCTCGAGCGCGGCGGCAGCGAGGTCGGCAAGCGCCGCGGCGGTGGGCGGAAGCTCGTCGAATACCTTCTCTGCGGTCAGGTCCAGCGCCGCGATCCCGAGCAGCTGCCTGCGGTAGACGACCCGCAGGGCGTCATACGCAGGGATGACTCCGCAGCTGTCCAACACGATGGTCACGGCACCGACCACGGCATCGCGGCGTTGTTCGGCGCTCTGCCGGGCCGCCTGGGTGACGGCGCGCCAGTGACCCGGATGCGTCACCAGATGGTCGCCGAGCGCGGAGGATGCCCCGAGCACGGCGAGCAGCCGGTCACGTCCTTCGCTGGCATGCCGAAGCGCCGCGATCAGCTCGGCGCCTTCGACGCCACGATCCTCGCTGTCGTCATCGCCCCGGTGGTCCACCTTGCCCAGCGACTCCATCAGGCGCACGAGCCCGAGCAGTGCCAGATCGGGGTCCGCCACCTTGCTCAGCGCGTCGGGAAGGCCGTCCCCGAACACCTCGTCCAGCGGATCGGTCAGGCCCGCCACCGCCGGATCATCCAGCAACGTGTCGGCGCGAGCGGGATCGGCGAAGCCCAGCCGGGCAAGCCGCCCGACACGACTGGCGGACCTTGCGAATGCGCTCACCGGTCCAACTTACCGACCGCGCGCCGCCCGCGCCTCCGAGTGCCTACAAACGGGGGAGATATCGCTGGAGCTCGAACGGGGTGACCTGGCCCTTGTAGTCCGCCCACTCTGCCCGCTTGTTCCGCAGGAAGAAGTCGAAGACGTGCTCGCCCAGCGTCTCGGCCACAAGATCGGATCCCTCCATGATGCCGACGGCGTCGATCAACGACGCCGGCAACGGCCGGATGCCCATCGCCCGGCGTTCGCCATCGGTCAGCGCCCACACGTCGTCCTCCGCCTCGTCAGGCAGCTCGTACCCCTCCTCGATGCCCTTGAGCCCTGCCGCGAGCAGCACGGCGAACGCGAGATAGGGGTTGCAGGCCGAGTCCAGCGACCGCACCTCGATGCGGGTGCTCTGGCCCTTGCTCGGCTTGTGCATCGGCACGCGAACCATCGCGCTGCGGTTGTTGTGTCCCCAGCAGACGTGAGCCGGGGCCTCTCCCCCGCCCCACAGCCTCTTGTACGAGTTGACCCACTGGTTGGTGACAGCACTGATCTCGGCGCCGTGGTGCAGCAGGCCGGCGATGAACTGCCGACCGACCTGGCTGAGCTGGTACGGCGCGCCTGCCTCGTGGAAGGCGTTTCGATCGCCCTCGAACAGCGACAGGTGGGTGTGCATGCCGGACCCGGGGTGATCGGCGAACGGCTTGGGCATGAAGGAGGCGAAGACGCCCTGCTCGAGCGCGACCTCCTTGATCACGGTCCGGAAGGTCATGATGTTGTCGGCCGTCGACAGGGCATCGGCATAGCGAAGGTCGATCTCGTTCTGGCCCGGCGCCATCTCGTGGTGGCTGAACTCCACCGAGATACCCATGCTTTCCAGCATCGCGATGGCGGCACGACGGAAGTCGTGGCCCGTCCCGTGCGGCACGTGGTCGAAGTACCCTGCCTGATCCACCGGAACAGGCGGGGCGCCGGTGTTGATCGGCTGTTCGAACAGGAAGAACTCGACCTCGGGGTGCGTGTAGAAGGTGAAGCCGAGGTCGGCTGCCTTGGCCAGCGTCCGCTTCAGCACGTACCGCGAATCGGCGAAGCTCGGCGAGCCATCGGGCAGCATGATGTCGCCGAACATCCTCGCGGTGCCGGGGTTCTCGCCACGCCAGGGCAGCACCTGAAACGTCCCGGGGTCGGGCTTGACCAGCATGTCGGCCTCGTAGACCCGGGCAAAGCCCTGGATGGCACTGCCGTCGAAGCCGATGCCCTCGGCGAAGGCCCCCTCGAGCTCCGCAGGGGCCACCGCAACCGACTTCAGCTGGCCCAGCACGTCAGTGAACCAGAGCCGCACGAAGCGGATGTCGCGTTCCTCGATGGTGCGTAGGACGAACTCCTGCTGACGATCCATACCGCGATCCTGCCCTAAAAGTGTTTCGTGCGGGTTAAGAGATCCCTGAGCGCCAGCGGACGACGAAAGCCCCCGGCTGCAAACGCCCGGGGACTTTCGTTCGTGCGAGAGGGACTGCTTCGTGCGGACTACTTCTTGAAGTTCACGGAGACCGTCATCTGGTCACCGTTGCTGCTGGTGTCCAGAACGCTGATCTTCGTGCCCGAGCCGGCAACCTTGGTCGAGGCCATAGGGTTCAGCACCGACCAGTAACGGTCCGGGTTCTTGTCGTCGAACGTCGGGATCGCGCGCTGTGACGGTACGACCTTCGCCACCCCGTTGCGGTGGAAGGTCACCTTGTCGGTGGCCTCCAGGCCGAACGTGGCGTCGAACGGCTGACGCCGGTTGCCCAGCATGTGGGTTGCATCGAACATGACCGGCGCGGGACGCGCGTCGACCGGCAGAGTCTGGCCACAGCCCGGGTGGAGGACCGTGTTGTTGTCGGTGCAGGCGCCGTCGGAGTACCAGACCAGCAGACCGTTCTGGTACGGGAACCGCTCGACCCAGTCCTGCTTGGTGTTGGCGAAGCCGAAGTTGTACGGACCCGTCTTCAACGTGGCGTCGTAACCCGCGTAGACGCGGTTCTCGGCCAGGTAGAAGCTCGGGACGACCTTGCTGGTGGAGCCACCCATCCGGGTGAAGCCGGCTGGGGTCCAGCCGTTGTCTCCTGACTCGACGTCGTCGGCCCAGGTGGAGGCTCCGCCGATGGTCAGTGCCAGATCGTCAAGGAACGGGCCGTCGTAGTGCATCCCGCCGTCAGTGGCATAGCGGACCCGGAACTGCACGCTCTTTCCCGCGTACGCGGATAGGTCGTAGCTGATCGGCGTCCAGATCGACTTGCCGTAGTCCGGATCCCCGTTGGCGTCGGCCGCGCCACCAGAGACGCCACCGAGCGGCGTACCGACCTTGTTCCAGACCTTCCCGCCGTCTTCGGAGACCTCACCGTAGAGGTAGTCGTAGCCCTGCTCGATGTCGTACTTGGCATACGCCGACAGCGTCGGCGTCTGGCCCGACGTCGCACCTGTCAGGACGACCGTGCGAGTCAGCGTGGTGTTCAGGTCGTCGGCCGAGCCGCCCCACCACTCGGACGCACCGGAGTGCGGCGTGTTGTAGTTGGTGACGATGGTCTTGTCGGGCAGGTTGACCAGGAGCGCCTGGGGCAGCTTCCCCGCGCGATCGGCCGGGCCGAGCTTGACCACCGCGTTCTTGCCGTAGTTGACCTGCTTGTAGTCGAGCCAGCCGAGCTGCAGCTTCTCCCACGGGCCGAAGTACCCGGGCGTGGTGCCGATCGAGTCGGTGCCGTGGTTCAGCCACGAGCCGCCACTCATCAGCGTCCAGAAGCCGGTGCCGTTGTCGCCACCGGCGGTGTCGTAGAGGTCTGGCAGACCGAGGTCGTGGCCGAACTCATGGGTGAAGACACCAAGACCGCCGTTCTCGGGCTCGGTGGTGTAGTCACCGATCCACATGCCGGTCCTACCGATCTGGGTGCGACCGGCAAGGTTGACCGCAGGCCCGGTGGTACCGGCATCTGTGGAGTCGACGTACCAGCGGTGGGACCAGATGGCGTCAGTCCCCTGGGCACCGCCTCCGGCCTCTTCGCCCTCACCGGCGTGGATCGCCTGGAAGTGGTCGATATAGCCGTCGGGCTCGTTGAAGATGCCATTGTGGTTGTAGTCGTAGCGGTCGACCTTGTCGAACTGGGTCAGATACGCCTTGATCTCCGGTAGGGCTTTCGTCTTTGCCTGGTTCGCATACCAGGCCGCGGCAGTGTCCTCCACGAACGGCCAGTAGCCCTCGGCATCGGAACTCAGGCTGTTGCTGCCATAGCTGGCCTCGTTGTAGGGCACCGTGACCCAGTCGCTCACGTCGCCCTTGGCCAGGAACCTGCCGTTTGACTGCTTGAGGTAGAAGTCCCGGAAGGACTCCCCCCGTGCCGAACATCAGGTTGGAGTAGTGGGCCTGGTTGAAGTCCTTGGCCCAGTACGTCGAGTTGTCGTCTGTGGCGTTGCCGTCCCATTTGCGGTCCGGCAGCGGGATCTCGTTGTTCAGCGGGCCCGCCGTTCCGCCGGTGTCTGCCGACTTCGCCGTGGTGCCGAAGTCGGACAGGATCGTGAAGATCGACTCCTCGCGCTGTGCGTCGTACTGGACGTACTTCGGCTTCCCGCTCTTCCCGTCCTTCCCGACGTTGATGACACGTTTGCCACCCTTGGTCTCGATCTTGGCCGTGCCCTTGATGAGCTGCTGGGTGGCCTTCTCTTGAAGGGCACGCTGCTTCTCGCCGAGCGGGCTCTTGAGGTCGTCCTGCTTCTTGGCCTGTGCAGCGGCCGGGTCTCGGTCGACGGGAGCCTGGGTGGCTTGGGCGGGGATCTGCAGGGTCGAGATGGCGAGTGCGCTAACAGCTACGCCCGTCAGGACGCGCAGGTTGCGTCGTTTCACGAATTTCTCCTGTTCTTCTGGGACACACCATAGGTATTGGTGTGGGGTGACTCTCACAGAAGAATTGGGCATTGTGCCTTTTCGATGTCAAACCCTTACCCGGGACCTCAGATTTCTTGACGTTGGCGGATGGATAGGCTTCGACCATGGCGCAGATGCGACTGGCCCTGGCCCAGATCAACCCCACTGTCGGCGACCTGACGGGCAATGCGAAGGCGGTCCGTGAGTGGACCGCCAGGGCGGCTGAGGCCGGAGCCCACCTGGTCACGTTCCCGGAGATGATGCTGACCGGGTATCCGGTGGAGGACCTGGCACTGCACTCGTCATTCGCCGAGGCCTCTCGCACCGCGCTCAAGGAGCTGGCCGTCGCCCTGGCTTCAGACGGTCACGGGGACCTGCCTGTCGTCGTGGGCTACCTCGACCGCGCGCCATACAGCCTGAGCGAGGCGAGCCATCCGCTCCCCCAGAACTGCGCAGCGGTGCTGCACCAGGGCCAGGTCAGGGCTCGCTACGCCAAGCACCACCTGCCCAACTATGGCGTCTTCGACGAGTTCCGGATCTTCGAGCCCGGACGGGACCTGACCGTCGTGCGGATCGGCGACGTGGACGTGGCCCTGGCGATCTGTCAGGACCTCTGGCAGGAGGGCGGACCGGTCGCCATGACCCGTCAGGCCGGGGCAGAGCTGTTGCTGGTGATCAACGGGTCCCCCTACGAGGAGGACAAGGACGACGTCCGCTATGAGCTGGTGGCCCGACGGGCCGCCGAGGCCGGATGCACCGTGGCCTACCTGAACATGGTCGGTGGCCAGGACGAGCTCGTCTTCGACGGAGACTCCCTGGTGGTCGACGCCGCCGGCACGGTGCTGGCCCGCGGGCCGCAGTTCCTGGAGGACCTGCTCGTCGTCGATCTGGATCTCGAGCCGAGCACGGTGAACGTGGCCGACTCCTCCGGTGACGGGATCGTGCACGTCACCATCAGCGACACGCCAACCCCGGCGTATGCCGCAGCGCCCGCTGCACTGGCCGCCCGCCTCGATCCGGTCGGCGAGGTCTACCGCGCGGTGGAGCTGGGGTTGCACGACTACGTCCGCAAGAACGGCTTCACCTCGGTGCTGCTCGGGGTCTCGGGAGGGATCGACTCGACCCTCGTGGCCACGATCGCCGCGGACGCCCTGGGCGGGGAGAACGTCGTGGCGATCAGCAACCCCAGCAAGTACTCGAGCCAGGGTTCCGTGGACGACGCCGCCGAGCTTGCCGAGAACCTGGGTCTTGACTACCGGGTGATCCCGATCGAGCCGATGGTCAGCGCCTTCCTGGACAGCGTGAAGCTGACCGGGGTGGCCGAGGAGAACCTCCAAGCCCGGGTGCGTGCCGTGATCTGGATGGGGCTGGGGAACCAGGAGGGACACCTCGTCCTGACCAACGGCAACAAGACCGAGGTCTCGGTCGGCTACTCCACCCTCTACGGCGACAGCGTCGGCGGGTACGCGCCGCTCAAGGACGTGCCCAAGACGATGGTCTGGAAGCTGGCGCGATGGCGCAACGCCGAGGCCCTGCGTCGTGGTGAGAAGCCACCGATACCCCTGGCGTCCATCGAAAAGGCCCCTTCGGCCGAGCTCCGCCCCGATCAGGTTGACCAGGACTCGCTCCCACCGTATGAGCTGCTCGACGCGATCCTCAGCCGCTACGTCGAAGGAGCCCAGGACCGGGCCGAGATGGTCGCAGCCGGGTTCGACGCCGCAGTGGTCGACAAGGTGATCACGCTCGTTGACGCTGCCGAGTGGAAGCGCCGACAGTTCGCCCCGGGCCCCAAGATCTCGTCCCTGGCGTTCGGCCGCGACCGGCGCCTGCCCATCACCAATCGCTGGCGAGAGCACAACTGACAAACCTAGGGAGCGTGCAACCAACAACCCGCAAACCTAGGGAGCGTGCAACCACCAACCCGCAAACCTAGGGGCTCCCGGAGACACACAGTTCCTAGGTTTGGCAACCCGACACCAGCACAGTCCCTAGGTTTGGCAACCCGACACCAGCACAGCACCAGTCAACCCGCACGGTCCCTAGGTTTGGCAATGGAGAGATTGATGAGTGAACAACCAGCCCCTTATGGCAGCGGCCCAGCGTCCGGATCCGCCGCACCGACGCCCAAGCGCATCCGAATCCCGCACCTTCAGGCGATGAAGGAGCGCGGCGAGCGGTGGGCGATGCTCACGGCATACGACCAGTACTCCGCCGAGATCTTCGACGAGGCCGGAATCCCCGTGCTGCTGGTCGGCGACTCAGCCGCCAACAACGTCTATGGATACGAGACGACGGTGCCCGTCACGGTGGACGACCTGGTGCCCCTGGTGAGGGCGGTGACCCGTTCGGCCAAACATGCCCTCATCGTCGCCGACCTGCCGTTCGGGTCCTACCAGGCCAGCCCGACCCAGGCGCTGGGAACGGCCACCCGGTTCATGAAGGAAGGACTGGCGCACGCGGTCAAGCTCGAGGGCGGACGTGCCATGGTCCCCGAGGTCGAGCTCCTGGTCCGGGCCGGCATCCCCGTCATGGGACACATCGGCTTCACCCCGCAGAGCGAGCATGTCCTGGGCGGCTACCGCATTCAGGGACGCGGCGACTCCGCGGACGCACTTGTCGAGGACGCCCTCGCACTAGAGCGGGCCGGAGCCTTCTCGGTCGTCATGGAGATGGTGCCCGCCGAGGTCGCCGCCCGGGTCACCGAGGTTCTGCACGTGCCGACCGTCGGGATCGGCGCCGGGCCGAGCTGCGACGCCCAGGTGCTGGTCTGGCAGGACATGGCCGGTTTGAGGGGCGGCAAGGCCCCACGCTTCGTCAAGCGGTATGCCGATCTGCGCACCAGCCTTGGTGACGCGGCCCGCGCCTACGCAGCCGATGTCGCAGGCGGGACCTTCCCGGCAGCCGAGCACTCGTTTGAGTCCTGAGCTGCACCGCCTCGAATCCTGACGGCTCACCTACCAGGTCACCCGCCCGCCGAGATCACGTCTCAGGCAGTCCGGCCGAACCGTCGAAGGTGACCTGGTCAGGTGGTCGTGCGCCGGTGAACAACCCCCCGAGGACCTACGGCCAGGCATTCGGCAGGCAGCCCTTGAGCCCGAAGGTCTGCTGCTGCATCACCGGCGCCCGGCGGCCCGGTCCCGGACAGCTCTGGTGACCGTAGCCGAGCTGATGTCCGACCTCGTGGTTGATGACGTACTGCCGGTACAGGGCAACGTCG
>DASVKO010000001.1:0-2405 GCA_036385355.1 Dermatophilaceae bacterium | reverse complement strand
CAGCACGGTGACCTCGAGGGTGGGCCGTTCGCGGCCATCGCCGACAAGCTCGACGGCATCCTGACCAAGATCGGGGTGGAGCGTTTCGGCCAGCCCGGCGATGCGTTCGACCCGAATGTCCACGAGGCCCTCATGCATGTTGAGGCCGAGCTTGCCGTGGGCACCGAGGTGACCACGGTGGTTCAGGTGTTGCAGCCCGGGTACCGATTGGGTGAGCGGATGATCAGGGTGGCCCGCGTAGCCGTAGCCGACCCCGCACCCACCCCGCAAACCTAGGGACGATGCGAGCAATCCAGCACAAACCTAGGGACGATGCGAGAGATCCACTACAAACCTAGGGACTATGCGAACCAATCCATCGCCCCAAACCTGGGGACCGTGCCACACCTGGTCCTCAGGTTTGGCAGGGTGGGGCCCGCACGCTCCCTAGGTTTGGCAGGGTGGGGGCCGCACGGTCCCTAGGTTTGGCGGAAGTTCAACGGAAGGAGACGTCGATGGCGAGCCAGGACTGGTTCGAGAAGGACTTCTACGCGATCCTCGGCGTTTCTGCCGATGCGGACTCGGCTGCGATCAAGAAGGCCTACCGCAAGCTTGCACGCACGCTGCACCCCGACCAGGCACCCGGGGACGCCGCGGCGGAGAAGCGGTTCAAGGAGATCGGCGAGGCGTATGCCGTCCTGTCCTCTCCCGAGGACCGCAAGCAGTACGACGCCATCCGCTCGATGAGCCATGGTGGCGCCCGGTTCACCTCCGGCGGCCCCGGCGGCGGTGGTGGCGCAGGGTTTGACGACGTCTTCAGCAACCTGTTCGGCGGTGGCGGTGGCGGTGGCGGAGGCGGCGGCGCTGGCCGCGGGGGCAACGTGCGCTTCAATACCGGTGGTGGTGGCGCCGGCCAGCCGAACCTCGAGGACCTGCTCGGCGGCATGTTCGGTCAACAGGGTCAGCCGGGCTACGGCGGCTTTGGCTCCACGGCGGGACCACGTCGTGGTCAGGACCTCGAAGCCCGCACGACCCTGCCGTTCCGCGACGCGATCCAGGGGTCGACCGTGACCCTGAGGACTGCCGACGGCTCCAAGATCACGGCGCGGATCCCGGTTGGCGTCAAGGATGGCCAGAAGATCCGGCTTCGTGGCAAGGGAAACCCCGGCGACCAGGGTGCCCCGGCAGGCGACCTCATGCTCACGGTGCAGGTGGAACCACATCCCGTATTCGGTCGGGACGGCGACAACCTGACCGTCGATCTGCCCGTCACCTTTGCCGAAGCCGCTCTCGGCGCAACGGTTTCGGTGCCCACCCTGACCGGAGAGCCGGTCAAGGTCCGGATCGCGGCCGGGACCCCGAACGGCAGGGTCCTGCGCGTCAAGGGCCGGGGTATCGCGGCCAAGAGCCACACCGGCGACCTGCTGGCCAAGGTGACGGTCGCGATTCCGCAGCGGCTGTCCGACAAGGCCCGCGAGGCCGTCGAGGTGCTGCGCGCCGAGGAAGCGGATGCCGATCCGCGGGCGGACGTGTTCGCCCGGGCCCGGCAGGGCTGAGCCATGGGCGCCGTGCAGGGCTCCGGCGGGTTCTCCCCCGATGACGAGACCCCGGTCTTCGTCATCTCGGTCGCCGCGCAGCTGGCCGGTATGCACGCCCAGACGCTGCGGCAGTACGACCGGCTGGGTCTGGTCTCACCCTCGCGCACCCGCGGCGGCGGACGCCGCTACTCGGCGCGGGACGTCACCCTGTTGCGCGAGGTTCAGCGTCTCTCGCAGGATGAGGGCGTCAGCCTCGCCGGCATCCAGCGCATTCTGGATCTCGAGAACCAGGTGCAGGCACTTCGGACCCGGGTGAGCGAGCTCGGCGACGAGGTCGATGTCCTGAGGTCGGCGCTGGGATCGGGGTCAAGGGTCTTCGCCGCCGGCCGGGCTGGCGAGGTTGTCGTGGTGCGGGCCGGTCAGCGGCCCAGTCGCAGCATCATCCCGTCCCGGGCGCTCGTCGTCTGGCGTGGTCGCCGCTGAGGGCGGGCCCTCACCTGATGGCGGCGATCCCTCACCTCAGTGTGGCGATCCCTCACCTCAAGGCGGCGATGAACGCCTCGTGGGTCGCCCGGCTGAACAGGACGAAACGCACCAGGTCCAGCTCGCTCAGGTGCGGTGAGTCCCGGACCGCGGCGACCGCGATACGGCCAACGTCGGCTTCGTCCCAGCCATAGACCCCGGCGCTGATCGCGGGGAACGCCACCGACCGGGCCCCCACCTCGGCTGCCACCCGCAGGGAGCTCTCGAAGCAGGACGCCAGAAGCGCCGGATCGGTCTGTCCCGCATGACGGTTCGGCCCGACGGTATGGATCACCCACCTCGCGGGCAGGCTCCCGGCACCGGTGGCCACGGCCTCCCCGACCGGAAGACCCTGCGGGTATGCCG